>JAUSDK010000250.1 GCA_030650875.1 Polaromonas sp. | reverse complement strand
CTACTCAATCAATAGCCGATAGCGCCCGTGCGGTTAGGGCTGAGTTCGCTTGGAGGCCCAAATCCAGAGCCACAGGCCAGCCAGCACCATGGGCACGCACAGCCATTGGCCCATGCTCAAGCCCAGGGAAAGAATGCCCAGAAAGTCGTCGGGCTCACGGAAAAATTCGGCAATGAACCGGAACACGCCATAGCCCACCAGGAAGGCGCCCGAGACCTGCCCCATCTTGCGCGGTTTGCGCGCGTACAGCCAGAGCAGCACAAACAGCAGCAGCCCTTCCATCAGGAACTGGTAGACCTGCGACGGGTGGCGCGGCAGGATCGAGCCGCTATGGCGAAACACCATGCCCCATGGCAAATCAGGGCTGCTGAAACGGCCCCACAACTCGCCATTGATGAAGTTGCCGACCCGCCCGGCCGCCAGCCCCGTGGGAACGCAGGGCGCGATGAAGTCCATGACCTGGAGCCAGGGCCGCTTGCGGCTGCGCGCAAACCACAACTGCGACGCCAGCACCCCCAGCAGGCCACCATGAAAGCTCATGCCGCCCTGCCACACCGCCAGAATTTCCAGCGGGTGGGCCAGGTAGTAATCGGGCTTGTAAAACAGGCAGTAGCCCACGCGCCCGCCAATCACCACGCCCATGACACCGAGAAACAGGATGTCCTCAATGTCCTTGATCGACCAGGCGCCTGGCCCGGTGATGGACGCATACGGCTGGTGCCGCAGACGCCGGGTGGCCAGAAAAAAGAACAGGCCGAAGGCCGCCAGGTAGGTCAGGCCGTACCAGTGAATGGCCAGGGGCCCCAGCTGAAGCGCGACGGGATTGATTTCGGGATGAATGAGCATGGCGCCTATTTTGCCTGCAAGGCGCGTCAGCTTCGTGAACAGCCCCGTGAACGCGCACAGTACAGCCCGCTCCAGGCGGGAGGGCCTGCGGTGAATTCAAGCGGCTGGCCGGCCGGCAAAGCGCGCCGCCAGGCCCGGAATCACAGCCGGAATCACGTCATAAGCCGCCCGCGTCATCCGCTCAAGCTTTTCGCTTCAACGGCTGCCAGCCCGCAAACTTGGGATGGTGGCGCTGCACCACCGGGCCGTCGAAATCCCAGGCGATGCATTTGCCCAGGTGGTAAGGCGGCCCGGCGTTTTCAGGCTCGGGCAGGCCGGCTTGTTTGCGCAGGCGGCCCTGGTACGCGGGAATGGTCTGGTAGGCGGCCGTAGCCATGTTGAACAGCAGTTCGCGCAGATGCGTGCAGCCGCGCGTGCCGCCCAGCGCCCGCTCGATGGCCTGTCGCCAGCCCGGCCCCATGGTCACGCCCACCATCTGCTGCATCGGATCTATGCCCTGCTGGCATTCGCCAAACGGCGTGTAGTCACTCGAACTGGCGATCTCGCGAATCGTCATGCTGTCGTCCACCGTCGCACGAATCGCCATGCCGTGGATGGGCGTGCCCGGCGGCATGTCGCCGCGTTCAGAAAAATTCAGCGCATAGGTCTTGGTGTCGGTGAGCTCGGCCTCGATGTCCCACAGGCCGTCCTCGCGGTGGTAGCC
>JAUSDK010000249.1 GCA_030650875.1 Polaromonas sp. | reverse complement strand
CTGTGCGCCGGCATGCTCGGGCGAGTCGATGCGAACGCCTTCGAGCTGCACCTGGCCTTCATGCGCGCGGCCGTGAAACAGGTTCACGTCGCCCAGGAAGCCATACACAAACGGGCTGGCCGGATGGTCCCAGACCTGCTGCGGCGAGCCGATCTGCTCGACCACGCCCTGGTTCATCAGCACCACCCGGTCGGCCACTTCCAGCGCTTCTTCCTGGTCGTGCGTCACAAAGATGCTGGTCACATTCAGGTCGTCGTGCAGGCGGCGTAGCCAGCGGCGCAATTCCTTGCGCACCTTGGCATCCAGCGCGCCAAACGGCTCGTCAAGCAGCAGCACCTTGGGCTCCACCGCCAGCGCGCGCGCCAGGGCGATGCGCTGGCGCTGCCCGCCTGACAGCTGCGAAGGAAAGCGGTCGGCCAGCCATTCGAGCTGCACGAGGCTGAGCAGCGAGTGGACTTTTTCCTTGATCTGCGCTTCGCTGGGGCGCACGCTGCGCGGCTTGACGCGCAGGCCGAAGGCGACGTTTTCAAACACCGTCATGTGGCGAAACAGCGCGTAATGCTGGAACACAAAGCCCACGCCGCGCTCGCGCACATGCACGTCGGTGGTGTCTTCGCCGCTGAACAAGATGCTGCCCTGGTCGGGCGACTCCAGCCCGGCAATGATGCGCAACAGCGTGGTCTTGCCGCAGCCCGACGGCCCGAGCAAGGCGACCAGCTCGCCGGCTTCGATGTCCAGGCTGACATCGCCGAGCGCCTGGAAGTTGCCAAAATGCTTGCTGACATTGCGAATTTCGATACCCATGATTTTTCCTTTAGCGGGGGGCGGCTTGATGCAGGGGACGCTCGGGCGGCAGCGCGGCGGCGGCTTTCATCTCGGCGTCCTGGCGCCATTCGGCCACCGACTTGATGGCCAGCGTGACCAGCGCCAAAATGGCCAGCAGCGACGCCACGGCAAACGCGGCCACCGACTGGTATTCGTTGTACAAAATTTCCACGTGCAGCGGCAAGGTGTTGGTTTGCCCGCGAATGTGGCCGGACACCACCGACACGGCGCCAAACTCGCCCATCGCGCGCGCATTGCACAGGATCACGCCGTAAATCAGCCCCCATTTGATGTTGGGCAGCGTGACATGCCAGAAGGTTTGCCAGCCGGTGGCGCCCAGCACAATGGCGGCCTGCTCTTCGTCGTTGCCTTGCGCCTGCATCAGCGGAATCAGCTCGCGCGCAATGAACGGAAAAGTCACGAACACGGTCGCCAGCACAATGCCGGGCACGGCAAAAATCACCTTGATGTCGTGGGCCAGCAGCCACGGGCCAAACCAGCCCTGCGCGCCAAACACCAGCACATACATCAGGCCCACCACCACGGGCGAGACCGAGAACGGCAGGTCCACCAGCGTGGTTAAAAACGACTTGCCGCGAAACTCGTACTTGGCAATGGCCCAGGCCGCGGCCACGCCAAACACCAGGTTGAGCGGCACGGCAATCACGGCTGCAATCAGCGTCAGCTCGATCGCCGACCAGGCGTCGGGCTCCTTCAGCGCGGCCAGGTAGGCGCCAAAGCCTTTGCGCAGGGCTTCGGTGAACACGGCGGCCAGCGGCAGCACCAGGAACAGCAGCACAAACAGCAAGGCCACGGTGATCAGCGTGTAGCGCACCCACGGCGCTTCGCTGGTGCCCGACTGAAAACGCCGCACTGCCTGGTTTGACGGCCCGCTCATGACGACGCCCCGGTGTTGCGGCGCTGCCAGGTTTGCAGGCCGTTGATGACCAGCAGCAGCAGGAAGGAAATCAGCAGCATCACCACCGCCACGGCGGTAGCGCCCGCGTAGTCGTACTGTTCGAGCTTGCCGATGATGATGAGCGGCGTGATTTCAGAGATCATGGGCATGTTTCCGGCAATAAAGATGACCGAGCCGTATTCGCCAATGGCGCGGGCAAAGGCCATGGCAAAGCCGGTCAGCAGGGCGGGCGCGATGTGCGGAAAAATCACCTTGGTGAAAATCTGC
>JAUSDK010000248.1 GCA_030650875.1 Polaromonas sp. | reverse complement strand
CGACGCCCGCGACTCGCTCGAACATGTGGTCATGGCCACGCGCGACGAGCCGCGCCCCATCGTGCTGTTCACCAACGACGACGACACCCGCCACGTCAAGGACGCCGTGGCGGCGGGCGTGTCGGCCTATATCGTGGCCGGCCTGGCGCCCGCGCGCATACGCCCGATCCTGGATGTGGCGATGGCCCGTTTCCAGCACGAGCAAGGGCTGCGACGCGAGTTGGCCGACGTCAAGACCGAGCTGCAGGAGCGCAAGGTGATCGACCGCGCCAAGGGCCTGCTGATGCAGCGCCAAGGCCTGTCAGAGCCCGCCGCCTACGACAAGCTGCGCAAGGCCGCCATGAACAAGGGCCTGCGCCTGGCCGAGGTGGCGCAGCGCATGCTGGACGCCGCCGACCTGCTGGGCTGACGCGGCCGGCGACCAGAATGGTGCGCCGCACAAACGCGGTGCAGAATCAGAAAATGCTTATGCTTGCTACTGATTAAATAGCGAAAAAAGCACATAAATATTGGGCTAAAGCCACTTTTAATTAAGATTTTCAGCCACGCACAGCACCAAGCACAACCTGGCACAGGTTTTGCATCAGAGACAGCGCACGGTCAACCCGCTTCAACGGCGAAGCGGATAGACCTCCAAAGAACAAAGGCGTTCGCACCCTGCAGTCACCCCCGTGTGGCGGTCCGGGTCGAGCGCCTTTTTGTTTTGTTTTTTTAATTTTCTGGAGTTGCTGCCATGACTGATCTACTGAAAACTTCACTGAACCGCCGCACCGTCTTGCAGGCGGCCACGATTGGCGCGGTCGGCATCAGCCCGGCGCTGCGCGCAGCGGTCTACGCCCAGGGCTCGGACGCGCCGGAGAAAAAGGAAGTGCGGATCGGCTTCATTCCGCTGACTGACTGCGCCTCGGTGGTGATGGCCTCGGTGCTGGGTTTTGACAAGAAATACGGCGTCAAGATCATCCCGAGCAAGGAAGCCAGCTGGGCCGGCGTGCGCGACAAGCTAGTCAATGGCGAGCTCGACTTTGCGCATGTGCTGTACGGCCTGGTCTACGGTGTGCACATGGGCACCGCCGGCCCCAAGAAAGACATGGCCGTGCTGATGAGCCTGAACAACAACGGCCAGGCCATCACGCTGAGCAAAAAACTCGCCGACAAGGGTGCCGTCGACGGCCCCAGCCTGGCCAAGCTGATGGCCAGTGAAAAGCGCGAGTACACCTTTGCCCAGACCTTCCCCACCGGCACCCATGCGATGTGGCTGTACTACTGGCTGGCCAGCGCGGGCATCAACCCGTTCAAGGACGCCCGCGCCATTGTGGTGCCGCCGCCGCAAATGGTGGCCAACATGCGGGTCGGAAGCATGGACGGCTTTTGCGTCGGTGAACCGTGGGGCCACCGCGCCATCATGGACGGCATCGGCATCACCGCCACCACCACGCAGGACATCTGGAAAGACCACCCCGAAAAGGTGCTGGGCACCACCGCCGACTTCGTCAAGCAGTACCCCAACACCGCGCGCGCCGTGACGGCCGCGATCCTGGAAGCCGGCAAGTGGATTGACGCCAGCCTGGCCAACAAGAGCAAGATGGCTGAAACGGTGGCCGACAAGTCCTATGTCAACACCAGCGTGGACGCCATCAACCAGCGCATCATGGGCCGCTACCAGAACGGGCTGGGCAAGACCTGGGACGACCCGAACTACATGAAGTTCTTCAACGACGGCGCCGTCAACTTCCCCTACCTGTCGGACGGCATGTGGTTTTTGACGCAGCACAAGCGCTGGGGCCTGATCAAGGACCACCCCGACTACCTGGGCATTGCCAAGCAGATCAACCAGATCGACATCTACAAGCAAGCCGCCAGCGCAGCCAAGGTCAGCGTGCCCAAGGACGTGATGCGCAGCAGCAAGCTGATGGACGGCACGGTCTGGGACGGCAAGGACCCGAAGAAGTACGCCGACAGCTTCAAGATTCGGGTCTGAGCCGGTGCCCTGCGCGTTGCGCGTGATGGAAGATTCATTGAAAACCGAATTGAAGAGGTGATCCCATGGTCAGTGCCGTATTTCACAGCCCGCTCGAAGCCAGTGCGCCACCCGCGCCCGGCGGCGACAAGAGCCGGGAAGAAAATGCTACTAATTTAATAGCAAACACCCCCGTCAGATCGGTGGCTGCGGGCCTGAAAAGCTCAAAAAATGAGCCTGCAAGCCCGGCTGCGCGGCGGCCACGGGATTTTTCCTTTATCTGGCAACGCCTGCTTCCGCCACTGCTGGGCCTGGGCCTGTTGGCGCTAGTCTGGGAGCTGGTGTCGCGCGGCACGGGGGCCAGCATCCCTTCGCCCCAGGACACGCTGGTGCAAGCGGTCACGATCTTCAGCGACCCGTTTTACAGCAAGGGCCCCAATGACCAGGGCATTGGCTGGAACATTCTGTCGTCGCTGCAGCGCGTGGCCGTGGGGTTTGGTCTGGCCGCAGCGGTCGGTATTCCGGCAGGTTTCCTGATTGGCCGCTTCACCTTTTTGAGCCGCATGTTCAACCCGCTGATCAGCCTGATGCGCCCGGTGTCGCCGCTGGCCTGGCTGCCGATTGGCCTGCTGGTGTTCAAGGGCGCCGACCCGGCCGCGATCTGGACCATCTTCATCTGCTCGATCTGGCCCATGATCATCAACACCGCCGTGGGCGTGCAGCGCGTGCCGCAGGACTACATGAATGTGGCCCGCGTGCTGAACCTGTCCGAGTGGAAGATCATCACCAAGATACTGTTCCCCTCGGTGCTGCCCTACATGCTGACCGGCGTTCGGCTAGCCGTGGGCACGGCCTGGCTGGTGATCGTGGCGGCCGAGATGCTGACCGGCGGCGTCGGCATCGGCTTCTGGGTCTGGGACGAGTGGAACAACCTCAACGTCATGAACATCATCATCGCGATTTTCGTGATCGGCATTGTCGGGCTGGCGCTGGAGTTTGCGCTGATCAAGCTGGCCACCGCCTTTACGTTTGAAGAAGTCAAGAACTGAAGGAAGACCATCATGAACGCATCACTGACCACCAAGTACATCGAAATCCAGGGCGTGGAGCAAAGCTTCAAGACCAAGAAAGGGCCGTTCTGCGCACTGCAAAACGTGAACCTGACGGTCGCCAAAGGCGAATTTGTAGCGCTGATCGGCCACTCGGGCTGCGGCAAATCGACCCTGCTCAACCTGCTGGCCGGACTGACCACGCCGACGCAAGGCACGCTGCTGTGCGCCAACCGCGAGATCGCCGGCCCCGGCCCGGAGCGCGCGGTGGTGTTTCAAAACCACTCACTGCTGCCGTGGCTCACCTGCTTTGAAAACGTCTACCTGGCCGTCGAACGCGTCTTTGCCGCGACCGAGAGCAAGGCCCAGCTCAAGGCCCGGGTCGATGCGGTGCTGGCCATGGTCGGCTTGACGGCCGCCAGCCAAAAGCGCCCCGGCGAAATCTCGGGCGGCATGAAGCAGCGCGTCGGCATTGCCCGGGCGCTGTCG
>JAUSDK010000228.1 GCA_030650875.1 Polaromonas sp. | reverse complement strand
CCCTGGGGGCAGTATTCGGGATGGGGCAATATTTTAATGATGGGCATGGTGTCAATCCGGGTTGATGAAGGCGGCAGCGAACAAAGTTCAGACCGCCTCGATATTTTTTCCAGCCAGGGCTTGCCGGATGCCGCGGTTCATACGCTGCGCGGCAAATGCTTCGGTTCCCTTGGCCAGCAGCTGGGTGGCCGCTTCAATGGCGGCCGCATCGCCCTGGGCGCGCACATCAGCCAGGCTGCGAATCAGCCTGTCAATCTGCGCCTGCTCGTCGGCGCTCAGCAAATCTGCATCGGCAGCCAGGGCGCTTTGCGTCGCCATGATCATGCGGTCAGCATCGACCTGCGCTTCGGCCAGCGCGCGCGCCTGCATGTCTTGCTGCGCGGTGGAAAAACTGTCTTGCAGCATGCGGGCGATTTCGTCGTCTGACAGACCGTAGGACGGCTTGACGTCAATACGCGCCTCCACGCCACTGCCCTGCTCCCGGGCATCAACGCTGAGCAGACCATCCGCATCGACGGTAAAGGTGACACGAATACGCGCAGCCCCCGCCGCCATGGGCGGAATGCCGCGTAACTCAAAGCGGGCCAGACTGCGGCAGTCGACCACCAGGTCGCGCTCGCCCTGCACCACATGCAGGGCCAGGGCGGTCTGGCCGTCCTGGTAAGTGGTGAAATCCTGTGCCATGGCCGTGGGAATGGTTTGGTTGCGCGGCACGATGCGCTCGACCAGCCCGCCCATGGTTTCAATACCCAGCGAGAGCGGGATCACGTCGAGTAGCAGCAAGTCCGCGCCCGTGCTGTTGCCGGCCAGCTGATTGGCGGAAATGGCAGCGCCCAGCGCGACCACTTCATCCGGGTTGAGGTTGGTCAGGGGTTCGCGACCAAAAAAGCTGGCGACGGCCTTGCGCACTTGCGGCATGCGCGTGGAACCGCCGACAAGCACCACGCCGTCCACGTCTTCCTTGGCCAGTTTGGCGTCACGCAAGGCCTTGCGCACCGCCGCCAGGGTGCGCTGGGTGAGGTGCGCCGTGGCTGCTTCAAAGTCGGCCCCTTTCATCTCGAAGTTAACCGTGGCCTTGGTCAAGCGAACAGAAAACGGGACCGACTCCGCGCCCGACAGGGCCTCCTTGCAGGCCCGCGCGGCCCGTTGCAAGGCGGCTTTGTCCGATGCGGTCAATACGTCCGCTGCCAGGCCCGCCCGGGCCAGAACCCAGTCCACCAGTGCCCGGTCGTAGTCATCTCCGCCAAGTGCGGAATCACCGCCCGTGGAAACCACTTCAAACACGCCCTGCGTCAGGCGAAGAATCGAAATATCAAAAGTGCCGCCGCCCAGGTCATACACCGCGAATACGCCCTCGCTGGCGTTATCCAGCCCATAGGCAATGGCCGCCGCCGTAGGTTCATTGATCAGGCGCAGCACATTCAGGCCGGCCAGCTGGGCGGCGTCTTTGGTTGCCTGACGCTGGGCGTCGTCAAAGTAGGCGGGCACCGTGATCACGGCACCATAAACATCGTCATTGAAGGTGTCTTCCGCCCGATAACGCAGGGTGGCAAGAATCTCGGCGCTGACCTCGACCGGACTTTTTTCGCCGGCAACGGTTTGCAGCATGACCATGCCGGGCTTGTCGCCCAGCTGATAGGGCAATTGCGTGCGGTTGCCAATGTCTTCAATACCGCGTCCCATCAAGCGCTTGACGGAAGAGATGGTGTTGCGCGGGTCTTCGACCTGGGCCGCCAGCGCGTCGTATCCAATCTGGCGCCGCTCGGCGTCTAGGTAGCGCACCACGCTGGGCAAGATCACGCGTCCCTGTTCGTCAGGCAGGCATTCAGGCAGGCCGTTGCGCACGCTGGCCACCAGCGAATGCGTGGTGCCCAGGTCAATGCCGATGGCGATGCGTCGCTGGTGCGGGTCTGGCGTCTGGCCGGGTTCGGATATTTGCAAAAGTGCCATGGGGGCTTTTCGTCGTATTTCTTGTGATGATTCAGGGTTCCAGCTGGTCGATTCGGGCCTCGACCTCGCTGGCAAAACGCTCGATAAACATGAGGCTTCTGACTTGCTGCGCCGCAGCGGTAAAGTCTCTGTCAACATCCAGCATCTGCTCTATTTTTAGTAGCATCTCGCGCCCGCTGATAGTGGACTGGTCGGCTATTCCTTCAAAATCCTGGAGCGTTTGCGCCTCCTCCAGCGCCTCCCGCCACTGCATTTGCTGCATCAAAAAATCAGTCGGCATGGCCGTGTTTTTTTCAGCCTGAATGGATGCGCCGTGCAACTCGCACAAATAGCTGGCCCGCTTCAAAGGATCTTTCAGGCGCTGGTAGGCCTCGTTAATGCGCACCGACCACTGCATGGCAATGCGCTGAGCCGCGGCCCCCTGCGCTGCAAACTTGTCAGGATGCGCCTCTCGCTGAAGCTCTTTCCAGCGCGCAGACAGCAGCGCGCCATCTTGGGCAAACTGCATGGGCATGCGAAAAAGTTCAAAGTCGTTCGATTGAAGATTCATGTCAAGAAAAAGCCGCCAGCACATTCCGTGTGGGCGGCTCCATGGTTACCTTTTCGCGGGTGACACCCACATGGCCGCCAAAGCGGCAGATCATCTCATTTCGCGCATCAGACCCGGAAACTCTCGCCGCAGCCGCAACGATCCCGCTCATTGGGGTTGATGAACTTGAAGCCCTCGTTCAGGCCTTCGCGTACAAAGTCAAGTTTAGTGCCATCAATATAGGCCATGCTCTTGGGGTCGACCAACACCTTGATGCCGTTGTCTTCAAAGACCACGTCTTCCGGTGCAATTTCGTCAGCATATTCGAGCTTGTAGGCCAGTCCCGAGCAGCCGGTGGTCTTGACGCCCAAACGCACCCCCACGCCTTTACCCCGCTTGGTGATGTTGCGGGTCACGTGGCGGGCAGCGGCATCGGTGAGGGTAACGGACATTTATATCACTCGAAAGTTAAGCACGGCGATCAGTACGGGTGCAGTGGAGACAAGACGTCAGTGGGCGTGTTTTTGCTTGTAGTCGTTCACGGCGGCCTTGATGGCGTCTTCCGCCAGGATGGAGCAGTGAATCTTGACGGGCGGCAAGGCCAGTTCTTCCGCAATAGCGCTATTTTTGATGCTGGCCGCTTCATCGAGCGTCTTGCCCTTAACCCACTCGGTCACAAGCGAGCTCGATGCAATGGCCGAGCCGCAACCATAGGTTTTAAAGCGTGCATCTTCAATCACGCCGGTGGTCGGGTTGACCTTGATCTGCAGCTTCATCACGTCGCCGCAGGCGGGCGCACCCACCATGCCGGTACCGACCGATTCGTCGCCTTTTTCAAAGGAGCCGACGTTCCGTGGATTTTCGTAGTGGTCCACCACTTTTTCGCTGTATGCCATGATTAACTCCTAAATTACGGTTGCTTGAACGGGCGCATCGCTGCACCCCGAACGCCTGTTGCGGTTGACTTAATGCGCGGCCCACTGGATGGTGGACAGATCCACGCCATCCTTGAACATTTCCCACAAGGGAGACAACTCGCGCAGCTTGGCGACATTTTCCTTGATGGTAGCGACCGCGTAG
>JAUSDK010000219.1 GCA_030650875.1 Polaromonas sp. | reverse complement strand
GCGCCGGCGTGTTTGAGCAGGGGTTCCCACTTGTGCGGCTCGCGGCTGGAGACTTCCAGGTGTTCGGGCGCAATGCGGTTGCTGATGGCGCAGGCTTCTTCCATGCTGCGCGTCTGGATCAGCGCACCGCGGCCAGTGAGGGACTTGGCGATGATCTCCGCACGCGGCATGGTGGGCAAGAGGCGGTTGATGGCCTCCTGAACCGAGGCTATATAGGCCTCATCAGGGCACAGCAGGATGCTTTGCGCGAGTTCGTCATGTTCGGCCTGGCTGAACAGGTCCATCGCCACCCAGTCGGCGGGCGTGGTGCCGTCGGCCAGCACCAAAATCTCGGACGGCCCGGCAATCATGTCGATGCCCACGGTGCCGAACACGCGCTTCTTGGCGCTCGCCACATAGGCATTGCCGGGGCCGGTGATCTTGTCGACCTTGGGCACCGTGGCCGTGCCATAGGCCAGCGCGGCCACGGCCTGGGCGCCGCCAATGGTGAAAGCGCGCGTGACACCGGCCACGTAGGCAGCGGCCAGCACCAGGGCGTTTTTTTCACCCTTGGGCGTGGGCACGACCATGATGATTTCACCGACGCCGGCCACATGGGCGGGAATCGCGTTCATCAGCACCGACGACGGGTAGGCCGCCGTGCCGCCCGGCACGACGAGGCCGACGCGGGCCAGCGGCGTGACCGCCAGGCCCAGCAGCGTGCCGTCTTCGTCGCGGTAGCTCCAGCTTTCGCCGTTGGCCTTTTTCTGCGCCTCGTGGTAGGTGCGCACGCGTCGGGCTGCGGCCTGCAACGCATCGCGCTGGGCAGCGGGAATCGCTTCAAACGCGGCTTTGAGTTCGGCCTGCGAGAGTTCGAGTTCGCCCATGGAGCCCGCGCTCAAACCGTCAAAACGCGCGGTGTAGTCCAGCACGGCGGCGTCGCCGCGCTGCTGCACGTCGGCCAGGATATCGGCCACGCGTTGTTCGATCGCCGCGTCGGTATCGGCAGACCAATGCAGGCGCGCCTTGAAATGCGCCTCGAAATCGGCGTCATCGCATGACAGGCGGGCGGGAGTAGCTACTAAGTTCATAGCATTCCTGGTAACAACAAATTAAGGGGCAACCGCCCGGGAAAAAGCATCAATCAGCTTTCGGATGGGCGCCTGCTTGAGCTTGAGCGCCGTCTGGTTCACCACCAGGTGCGAGCTGATGTCCATGATGCGCTCGACCTCGACCAGGTGGTTGGCCTTGAGCGTGTTGCCGGTCGACACCAGATCGACAATCGCGTCGGCCAGGCCGGTCAGGGGCGCCAGTTCCATGCTGCCGTAGAGCTTGATCAGGTCCACGTGCACGCCCTTGGTCGCAAAAAAGTCACGGGAAATCGCCACGTACTTGGTGGCCACTTTCAGGCGCGAGCCCTGCTTTACGGCGGCGGCGTAGTCAAAGCCCTCGCGCACCGCCACGCTGATCCGGCATTTTGCAATCTGCAGGTCCAGCGGCTGATACAGGCCGTCGCTGCCCGATTCGAGCAAGGTGTCCTTGCCGACCACACCGATATCGGCACCGCCGTACTGCACATAGGTCGGCACGTCGGTGGCGCGCACCAGCACCACGCGCAGGTCCGGCTGGTTGGTGTCCAGAATCAGCTTGCGCGACTTGTCGGGATCGTCGAGCACCTCGATACCGGCCGATTTGAGCAGCGGCAGGATGTCGTCGAAGATGCGGCCTTTGGAAAGGGCAAGGGTGATCATGATTTGACCCGCTCAATGTCGGCGCCAATGGCGCGCAATTTCGTTTCCATCTGGTCGTAGCCACGGTCCAGGTGGTAGATGCGCTCGACCAGGGTTTCGCCTTCGGCCACCAGACCGGCAATCACCAGGCTGGCAGAGGCGCGCAAGTCGGTCGCCATGACGGCGGCACCCGAGAGTTTTTCAACGCCCTCAATGACGGCGATCTTTCCTTCGATCTGGATTTTGGCGCCCAGCCGCATCATTTCATTGACGTGCATGAAGCGGTTTTCAAAAATCGTCTCGGTCACGGTGCTGGTGCCGTGCGCAATGGCGTTGAGCGCCATGAACTGCGCCTGCATATCGGTCGGAAAACCGGGGTATTCGGTGGTGCGAAAGGACTGGGCCTTGAGCCGGCCGTGGGCCTGGATGCGGATGAAACCTTCGCCCGCGGTGATGCTGGCGCCGGCCTCGCGCAGTTTTTCAATGACCACTTCCAGATGATCGGCGCGGCCGTGGCGCAGCACCACATCGCCGCCCGCCGCCGCCACGGCACATAAAAAGGTGCCGGTCTCGATGCGGTCGGCCACCACCTGGTGGGTGCAACCATGCAGGCGTTCAACGCCCTGAATGCGGATACGGCGGGTGCCGTGGCCTTCGATGTTCGCGCCCATCTTGATCAGCATCTCGGCCAGGTCGCCGATTTCTGGCTCCTGCGCGGCATTTTCAAGAATGGTTTCGCCCTCGGCCAGCGTGGCAGCCATCAGGAAATTCTCGGTGCCGGTCACGGTCACCATGTCAGTGGTGATGTTGGCGCCCTTCAGGCGTGTCTGGCCTTTAGGCAGCTTGGCCAGCATGTAGCCGTGTTCCACGACGATTTCGGCGCCCATGGCCTGCAGGCCCTTGATGTGCTGGTCCACGGGCCGCGAGCCGATGGCGCAACCGCCGGGCAGCGACACCGTGGCCTCGCCAAAGCGTGCCAGCAGCGGGCCCAGCGCGAGCACCGAAGCGCGCATGGTCTTGACCAGCTCATAAGGCGCTTCAGGGGAACTCAATGCACCGGCATCGAGCCTCACGGTGCCCGGCACGTCCGGGTCGCGCGCAGCGGTCACACCCATGTTGCGGATCAGCGTGAGCATGGTGGCCACGTCCTGCAGGCCGGGCACGTTCTGAAGCGTCACGGGGTCGGCGGTCAGCAGGGCCGCGCACAGTTCGGGCAGCGCCGCGTTCTTGGCGCCGGAAATGTCCACCGTGCCGGCCAGCGACCGGCCGCCCTTGATGAGTAGTTTGTCCATAGCTTCCTGGTTGCAGTTATGCGTTCTTGGCCGCCCACTCGGCGGGCGTGAGGGTTTTCATCGACAGGGCATGCACCTCGTCGGTCTGCATGCGATTGCCCAGCGTGGCGTAGACGCGTTGCTGGCGCTGGATCAGGCGCTGGCCTTCAAAGGCGCTGGAGACGATAGTGGCATACCAGTGGCGACCGTCGCCGGACACTTCGAGGTGTTCGCACGGCAGGCCTGCCGAAATAATGGTTTGAAGTTCTTCGCTGGTCATACAGGTTTTCTAAAAAGTCGCAGTGCCATGGGTGGCGAAAAAATGAAAATAGAAACGAAACCCTTCCCTACCAGCAGGGGCCGCGGAACCGGCTTTGCCGGGCCGCAGGCGCAGCAGCCCCCTCGGGGGGCAGGGAGCCACACGCAGTGGGCGACCGTGGGGGCGTCATCCTGCGGGTCATGTTCTGATCTTGTAGCCCGTGCGCAGCATGTTGACCGCCACGGCGCTAACGACGAGAAAGGCGCTCAGCACAATGCCCAGGCTGAGCCAGGGCGAGACGTCGCTGACGCCAAAAAATCCGTAGCGAAAACCGTCCACCATGTAGAAAAACGGGTTCAGGTGGCTGACGGTCTGCCAGAAAGGCGGCAGCGAATGGATGGAATAAAACACGCCGCTCAAAAACGTCATGGGCATGATGATGAAGTTCTGGAACACCGCCATCTGGTCGAACTTTTCAGACCACAAGCCCGCCACCACGCCCAGCGCGCCCAGCATGGCAGCGCCCAGCACCGCGAACACCACAATCCAGACCGGCGCCACAAACCCGGGCTGGCCAAAAAATGCGGTCACGGCAAACACGCCTGCGCCGACCAGCAGGCCGCGCGCCATCGATGAGCCGACGTAGGCAAAAAACCAGTGCCAGTGCGACAGCGGCGTGAGCAGCACAAACACCAGGCTGCCCATGATCTTGCTCTGGATCAGCGAAGACGAGCTGTTGGCAAAGGCGTTTTGCAGCACGCTCATCATCACCAGGCCAGGCACCAGGAAGGCGACATAGCTGACGCTTTCGTACACCACCACCTTGCCCTGCAGCACATGGCCAAAAATCAGCATGTAGAGCACCGCTGTCAGCACCGGCGCGCCCACGGTCTGGAAACCAACTTTCCAGAACCTCAGGACTTCCTTGTAAAACAGCGTTTGCCAGCCGCTCATTTTGCAACTCCCACAAACGCCAGCGCATCGGCGGACAAAGGTTGTTTCACGTCGCTCTCGTTCATCACATCGAGAAACACATCTTCAAGGTCGGCCTTTCTAAACTCCACGTCTTCGGCCACCAGGCCGGCCTCGCGGACGGCCGCCAGGTACTGCTCGATTTCGCGGGCGTTGTGCGCCGGAAACTGCACAATGCGGCCGGTGATGCGGGCCTGGGCCGCGAGATGCGGCGGAAGCTCGCTATCAATCTTGAAACGCAGCACGTTAGAGGAAGCGGCTTTGAGCAGTTCCGAGGTTGAATCCAGTGCCACGACCCGGCCCTGCTTGAGCATGGCAATGCGGCCGCACAGCGCTTCGGCCTCTTCAAGGTAGTGGGTCGTCAGCAGCACCGTGCTGCCCTGTTTGTTGAGCTTGGCAATGAACTGCCAGAGCGTCTGGCGCAACTCCACGTCGACGCCGGCCGTGGGCTCGTCGAGCACGATCACCTGCGGCTTGTGCACCAGCGCCTGCGCCACCAGAACGCGGCGCTTCATGCCGCCCGAGAGTTGGCGCATATTGGCCTGGGCCTTGTCAGCCAGCCCCAGACTGGCGAGCAACTCGTCAATCCAGTCGTCATTGTGCTTGATGCCGAAATAGCCCGACTGAAAGCGCAGGGCCTCGCGCACGGTGAAAAACGGGTCAAACACCAGTTCCTGCGGCACCACGCCGATTTTTCGGCGGGCCACGGCGTAGTCGGTCACGACATCGCTGCCATGCACCAGCACCCGGCCGCTGGTGGCGCGCGACAGGCCCGCCAAAATGCTGATGAGCGTGGTTTTCCCGGCGCCGTTGGGACCCAGCAGGCCGAAAAATTCGCCCTGCTGGATGTCAAAGCTGACGTTGTCCAGCGCCCGAACCGCCGGGGCAGTCTGATTTCGCTTGGAAGGGTAGGTTTTGGAGACGGACTGGAATGAGATAGCTGGCATGAGCCCACCATTTTAAGGGCTGACGCCTGGCTTGTTCAGAAGGCCGCCACAAGGCCCCGTGCGCCGCATGACAGACCGGACAAGCCGGTGCGAACGCACGCTCAGGCTGCAGCCACTGTAGCAGCCGTTTCCATCGGTGGAATCAGCGACTGAACACCGTACAGGCTGGCCAACTCACGCAGCCGGGCTGGTGCGCCAAGCACTGCAAACGCCTTGCCGGCAGCCATCGCCTGGCGCCTGCATTCCAGCAGCACCGCCAGCGCGGAAGAGTCAAACTGCTGCAGCGCGCTGGCGTCAGCGACCACCTCGGCCGGCTGGGACCGCACCGCCTGGGGCAGGCCACGGGCAAACGCAGCTGATGCGGCGTGCGTCAAAACAGCAGGAAGCGTCAACACAACAGAGGGCCCGCTCAGGGCTTGCGGCCGCTGGCGCCGCCGCTGGACTTGTTGCGCTGCGCGAGCGCCGAGATCAGGCCTTCAACGCCGTTGGCATTGATTTCCTGGGCAAACTGGGTGCGGTAGGTTTCCACCATCCAGACGCCCAGCACATTGAGGTCATAAATCTTCCAGCCCGTGGGCGTTTTTTCCATGCGGTAGTCGAGCTGAACCGGGTCGCCCCGGCCAATCACGTCGGTGCGCACCACGACCTCGGTGTCGGTCGGTGACGCGCGCAGAGGCTTGACATTCAGGCGCTGATCATTGACCTGCGACAGCGCGCCGGAGTAGGTGCGGATCAACATCGCCTTGAACTCGTCCTGCAGACGCTTTTTCTGGTCCGGCGTCGCCTGGCGCCAGTTGCGGCCCACGGCGGCAGCGGTCATGCGCGTGAAATTGACATGCGGCATGACCTTGCCGTCCACCAGCGCAAGCACTTTGGTCATATCGCCGGCCTGGACTTCCTTATCGGCCCGAATGGCGTCCAGCACTTCCACGGAAACACGCTTGATCAGGGCGTCGGGCCCCTCTTCGGCGGCACGGACAAAAGGTGTGGCAGCCAGCAATGCCAGGCTGAGCGACGCGGCCAGCAAGCGGCCCAGAGTTCTGCGTTTCATGATTTTCCTTTGATGGTGACCCATCTGCTTACCTTTTTCACGGCCAACGCAGTTGCTGCGCAAAAACGGTTTGAGACCCATTTTGCGGAACAGTTGCGCGGCAGGTGACGAAGTTTTGCAGCAGTCTTGTAAAGCTTGTTGACAGGGGTTCAGGGCTTGCCGGCCGGAACAGGCGCGGGAGCCTGCTCAGCGCCGGGCGCCGCTTCAGGCAGGTCGTAGCGCTCTTCGGGCGGCGCATCAACGGCTCGCGACGAGCGATGGCGCTGCATGTAGATGTCGCGCGCAAACGTGTACTTGTCCAGTGAAGCCTGCTCCAGGAAATCGCCAACGCCCAGCAAGTTCGCCCGGAGATTGACCAGGCGCAGGCCGACCAGGGAATTGCGCACGGCAATATCGTCAACGCCCTGGGTCACAAGATCGCCCTGCGAATCAACCAGCCTGCCGATAGAGTCCCGCACGTTGGAGGGGCCGAATACCGGCAACACCAGGTAAGGCCCGGACGCAACACCCCAATGCCCCAGCGTCTGGCCAAAATTCTCACTGTGCTTGGGGATTTTCAGGTCGCTGGCGACATCAAAAATACCGCCCACTCCCCATAAGGTGTTGGTAGTGACACGGAAAAAGCTTTCGAGGGCGGCTTGCGGCTTGGCCTGGAGCACATTGTTGACCACGGACCAGACATCTGAAAGATTGCCAAAGAAATTGGTCACGCCCGTGCGCACTGGCGCAGGCGTCACGTTCTGGTAGGCCGTCGCGACCGGCTTGATGACGGCCTGGTCCAGGCCCTCATTGAACTGGAACACGGTGCGATTCAGGGGCTCCAGCGGGTCAGCCGGATTGGCGTTCGGCCCGGTGGCGCAGCCTTGCAACAGGGCCACGACCAAGGCGACCGAGGCCCAGCGGAACGATTTCTGGTTTGTTATGTGTTTCATCATTTTTTCTCTACGCTGCCTGATGGCGGCGTGGCAGCCGGCGCCGGGCTGCCACTGTCCGCCGCTTTACTGAACAAAAACTGGCCAATCAGGTTTTCAAGCACCACGGCCGATTGCGTACTGGAAACGTTGTCGCCCGCGGCGAGGTTGACTTCAGCCCCGCCGGCCTCAATACCGATGTACTGCTCCCCCAGCAGACCGCTGGTGAGAATCTTCAATGAGCTGTCCTTGGGAAAAGCATAGCGGTCTTCCAGCGCCAGCGTGACGCGCGCCTGAAATGTTTTGTCGTCAAACGTGATGTCGTCCACGCGGCCCACCACGACGCCGCTGCTGCGCACCGCCGCCTTGGGCTTGAGCCCGCCAATATTGTCAAACTTGGCCGTCACCCGGTAGGTGGACTGAAAACTCAGCGTCAGCAAATTGGCAGCCTGCAGCGCCAGAAACAGGATGGCCACGGCCCCCGCCAACACAAACATACCCACCCACACATCATTCTTTGAGCGTTGCACCACACTCTCCTTAAGTAGTAAACATCATCGCGGTCAGGATGAAATCCAGACCCAGAACCGCCAGTGAGGCCACGACGACCGTGCGGGTGGTGGCGCTGGCCACCCCTTCCGGCGTGGCTTGCGCCTCAAAACCCTGCAACAGCGCAATAAACGTCACGGTAAAGCCGAACACGATGCTCTTGATGATGCCGTTGCCGACGTCAGACCACACATCGACACCGCCCTGGATCTGGCTCCAGAACGCGCCTGCATCGACGCCGATCATGACCACGCCCACGACCCAGCCGCCAATAATGCCCATGGCGCTGAACACAGCCGCCAGCAAGGGCATGGTGATCACACCGGCCCAAAAACGGGGCGCCAAGATACGCTTGACCGGGTCCACCGCCATCATTTCCATGACGCTGATCTGCTCGCCAGCCTTCATGAGGCCGATCTCGGCCGTCAGTGAGGTGCCAGCCCGGCCGGCAAACAGCAGCGCCGTGACCACCGGCCCGAGTTCGCGCACCAGCGTCAGCGTGACCAGCAGACCCAGCGAATCCGACGAGCCAAAACGCTGCAACGTGTAGTAGCCCTGCAGCCCGAACACGAAGCCCACAAACAGCCCCGACACCGCAATGATGACCAGGGAATAGTTGCCCAGGAAATGGATCTGGTCGCGCACCAAGGCAAAGCGGCGAAAGCTGCCGACGACCGTTGCCAGCAACTCAAAGAACAACCGGGCACCCTGACCCAGGTTGGCCAGCCAGTTGCGCGTGGCGAACCCGACGTCTGAAGGCTTGTACCAACTCATGATGAAGCTCCAGGCGGCTTGGGCCCCGAGGTGGGCACAGGGCCAAAGTCGTCCTCGACGCTGGCGCCGGGATAGTGGAAACGGACCGGGCCATCCGGCAGCGCATGGACATACTGGTAGACCAGCGGATCGCTGCTCTGGCGCACCTCGTCGGGCGTGCCTTCGGCCGCCACCTTGCCGTTGGCCAGAATGATCACATGGTCGGAAATGGCAAACGTCTGCTCCAGCTCGTGCGAGACAAAAATACTGGTCAGGCCCATGCTGTCGTTGAGCTGGCGGATCAGCCGAGCCGCCGTGCCCAACGAAATCGGATCGAGGCCGGAAAAGGGCTCGTCGTACATCACCAGTTCGGGGTCCAGGGCGATGGCGCGCGCCAGCGCAATGCGCCTGGCCATGCCGCCGGAGACCTCGCTGGGCATCAGGTCGCGCGCACCGCGCAGGCCCACGGCATTGAGCTTCATGAGCACAATGTCGCGAATCAGCGCCTCGGGCAGGTCGGTGTGCTCGCGCAGCGGAAAGGCCACGTTTTCAAACACGCTCAGGTCGGCAAACAGCGCGCCGAACTGGAACAGCATGCCCATGCGGCGCCGCGCCGCGTAAATCTGCGGCTGGTTCATGGGCGTGACGTCCTGGCCGTCAAACAGCAACTGGCCGGACTGGGCCCGGTTCTGGCCACCGATCAGGCGCAAAATAGTGGTTTTACCGCCGCCCGAGGCACCGAGCAAGGCCGTGACCTTGCCCCTGGGCACCGACAAGGAGATGTCGTCCAGAATGACGCGGTCCCCGTACCCAAAGGTCAGATTTCGCAGTTCAACAAGTGATTCGGAAGAAAATGGGGCCATAAAAAAAACAAAAGCCGGACTTTCCGGCTTCTGGATCATAAGGGATTACGCTTACTTACCTTGGCAGGTCGCTAAATCCCATCAAAAATTCATCGACCGCGCGGGCGGCCTGGCGGCCTTCGCGAATCGCCCACACCACCAGGCTCTGGCCGCGCCGGATATCACCTGCGGCAAACACCTTGGGCACGTTGGTCGCATAGCCGCCCGTGAACTCCGTGCTGGCCTTGGCATTGCCCCGGTTGTCTTTTTCAATGCCGAAGGACTCCAGCACCGAGGCAACCGGCGAGACAAAGCCCATGGCCAGCAGCACCAGGTCGGCCTTGAGGATTTTTTCCGAGCCCGGCACTTCCACCATCTTGCCGTCTTTCCACTCGACGCGAACGGTTTTCAGACCGGTGACCTTGCCCTTTTCACCCATCAGCTCCTTGGTGGAGATGGCGAATTCGCGCTCGCAGCCTTCTTCGTGGCTGGAACTGGTGCGCAGCTTGATCGGCCAGTAAGGCCAGGTCATGGGGCGGTTTTCTTCTTCGGGCGGCTGGGGCATCAGTTCAAACTGGGTCACGCTGGCAGCGCCGTGGCGGTTGCTGGTGCCTACGCAGTCGGAACCGGTGTCGCCGCCGCCAATCACGATGACATGCTTGCCTTCAGCCCGGATCTGGCCCTTGACCTTGTCGCCCGCATTCACCTTGTTTTGCGTGGGCAGGAATTCCATGGCGAAGTGCACGCCATCGAGGTCGCGGCCAGGCACGGGCAAGTCCCGCGACTGCTCGGCGCCGCCGGTCAGCATGACCGCGTCAAAATCTTTTTGCAGTTGTTCAGGTGAAATCGTTTCCTTGGCCCAGTTGGTCACCTTGGAATCTTTGGGCAGGTTGCCCACCATCACGCCGGTGCGGAACTGCACGCCTTCGGCCTGCATTTGCTTGACGCGGCGGTCAATATGGGTTTTCTCCATCTTGAAGTCGGGAATGCCGTAGCGCAGCAAGCCGCCCACGCGGTCGTTCTTCTCGAACAGCGTGACCTCGTGACCGGCGCGCGCGAGTTGCTGCGCGGCCGCCATGCCGGCCGGGCCGGAACCGACGATCGCAACCTTCTTGCCGGTCTGGTGCTTGGGCAACTGCGGCGTGACCCAGCCTTCGGACCAGGCGCGGTCAATGATGGCGTGCTCAATCGACTTGATGCCCACCGCGTCGTCGTTCACGTTCAGCGTGCAGGCTGCCTCGCACGGTGCGGGGCAGATGCGGCCGGTGAACTCCGGAAAGTTGTTGGTGCTGTGCAGCGTGTCAATCGCGTTTTTCCAGTCGTGGCGAAACACCATGTCGTTGAAGTCGGGAATGATGTTGTTGACCGGGCAGCCGCTGGTGCAAAACGGCGTGCCGCAGTCCATGCAGCGCGCCGCCTGCTTGCCAGCCTGGGCATCGTTCAGGCCAATGACAAATTCCTTGTAGTTCTTCAGCCGCTCGGTGACGGGCTTGTAGCCCTCTTCGATGCGCTCGTATTCCATGAAGCCGGTGATTTTTCCCATGATGCGTCCTGTGCAATTTTTAAAGTGTTTTATGCTGCCGGCCCTTTACCAAAGGGCGCATGCAGCTATAAATACAATAGCAAACAATAACCGCCCTGGCCTTACTTGACCAGCGCCGACTCCTGGTTGGTGGCGACCTGCACACGCGTGGTTTCGGTCGCCGCTTCCAGCCGGCGCTCCTTGCGCTCGATCAGCGCCCGCTTGTACTCATTGGGGAACACTTTCACAAACTTCAGGCGCGACTCCTGCCAGGTGTCCAGCAATTCGCGGGCGCGTTTGCTGCCGGTCCAGCGGTTGTGGTCCTGCAGCAGACGCTTGAGCTGCTCTTCGTCGGTTTCGCCGGCATGCCAGTCGGCCTTGTCGTGGGTGTGCTGCTCGGCGGTGGTGACGACCTTGTCCATCGACACCATGGCGGTGTTGCAGCGGGTCGCAAACTGGCCGTCTTCGTCATACACATAGGCCACGCCGCCGCTCATGCCGGCCGCAAAGTTGCGCCCGGTCTTGCCCAGCACGGCCACGGTACCGCCCGTCATGTACTCGCAGCCGTGGTCGCCGGTGCCTTCAACAACAGCCGTCGCACCCGACAGCCGCACCGCAAAGCGTTCGCCGGCCACGCCGCTGAAAAACGCCTCGCCCGTGGTGGCGCCGTACAGCACGGTGTTGCCGACGATGGTGTTCTTGTGCGACTCGCCCCTGAAGTCAATGCTGGGGCGCACCACGATACGGCCGCCAGACAGGCCCTTGCCGGTGTAGTCGTTGGCGTCGCCAATCAGGTACATGGTGATGCCCTTGGCCAGGAAGGCGCCAAACGACTGCCCGCCCGTGCCTTCCAGCTGGATGCGCAGGGTGTCGTCCGGCAGGCCCTGCGGATGCAGGCGCGTCAGCTCGCCCGACAGCATGGCGCCCACGGTGCGGTTGACGTTGCGCGCGACCTCGATGAACTGCACCTTTTCGCCTTTTTCCAGGGCGGCTTTTGATTTTTCGATCAGGCGCTTGTCCAGCGCCTTTTCAAGCCCGTGCTCTTGTTCCATGACATGGCGGCGCGGCACATCGGCCGGCACCTGGGGCTGGTAGAACAGGCGGCTGAAGTCCAGGCCGCCGGCCTTCCAGTGCGTGATGCCTTTTTGCGTGTCCAGCAGGTCGGCGCGGCCAATCAGTTCGTCAAACGTGCGTACGCCGAGTTGCGCCATCAGCTGGCGGGCTTCCTCGGCCACAAAGAAGAAGTAATTCACCACATGCTCGGGCTTGCCACTGAATTTCTGGCGCAGCACCGGGTCTTGCGTAGCCACGCCCACGGGGCAGGTGTTGAGGTGGCATTTGCGCATCATGATGCAGCCTTCAACGACCAGCGGTGCGGTGGCAAAACCGAACTCGTCGGCGCCCAGCAGCGCGCCAATCACGACGTCGCGGCCGGTTTTCATCTGGCCGTCGGCCTGCACGCGAATGCGGCCGCGCAGGCGGTTGAGCACCAGCGTCTGCTGGGTTTCGGCCAGGCCGATTTCCCATGGTGAGCCGGCATGCTTGATGGACGACCAAGGCGAGGCGCCCGTGCCGCCGTCATGGCCGGCAATCACGACGTGGTCAGACTTGGCCTTGGCCACGCCCGCGGCAATGGTGCCAACGCCGGTTTCGCTGACCAGCTTGACGCTGATGCTGGCGCGCGGATTGACGTTCTTCAGGTCGTGGATCAGCTGCGCCAAATCCTCGATCGAATAGATGTCATGGTGCGGCGGCGGTGAAATCAGGCCCACGCCCGGCACCGAGAAACGCAGCTGGCCGATGTATTCGCTGACCTTGCCGCCAGGCAGCTGTCCGCCCTCGCCCGGCTTGGCGCCCTGCGCCATCTTGATCTGGATCTGGTCAGCCGACACCAGGTATTCAGCGGTCACGCCAAAGCGGCCCGAAGCGACCTGCTTGATGCGCGAGCGCAGCGAGTCGCCGTCCTGCAGCGGCAGATCGACTTCAACCACTTTCTCGCCAATCACGCTTTTGAGCGTGTCGCCCTTGCGGATCGGGATGCCCTTGAGCTCCTGGCGGTAGCGGGCCGGATCTTCACCACCCTCGCCGGTGTTGCTCTTGCCGCCGATACGGTTCATGGCGACGGCCAGCGTGGCATGGGCTTCAGTGCTGATGGAGCCGAGCGACATGGCGCCGGTGGCAAAGCGCTTGACGATTTCCTTGGCCGACTCAACCTCGTCGATCGGGATGGCCCTGGACGGATCAATTTTGAATTCGAACAGGCCGCGCAGCGTCATGTGGCGGCGGCTCTGGTCGTTGACCAGCTGGGCGTATTCCTTGTAGGTGTTCCAGTTGTTGGACCGCGTGGAATGCTGCAGCTTGGCAATCGTGTCGGGTGTCCACATGTGGTCTTCGCCGCGCACGCGCCAGGCATATTCGCCGCCGGCGTCCAGCATGTTGGCCAGCACCGGGTCGTCGCTGAAGGCATCCCGGTGCATGCGCAGGGCTTCCTCGGCAATCTCGAACACGCCCATGCCACCGACCTGGCTGGAGGTTCCGGTGAAGAATTTGTCCACGGTTTCGCTGTTCAGGCCAATCGCCTCGAACAACTGGGAACCGCAGTAGCTCATGTAGGTCGACACGCCCATCTTGGACATGATCTTGGACAGGCCCTTGCCCACCGCCTTGGTGTAGTTGTAGACCGCCTTTTCGGTGCTCAACTCGCCTGGCAGTCCTTTGGACAATTCGGCCAGGGTTTCCATGGCGAGGTAGGGGTGAACCGCCTCGGCGCCGTAGCCGGCCAGCACTGCAAAGTGATGCACTTCCTTGGCAGAGCCGGTCTCGACCACCAGCCCGGCGGTGGTGCGCAGGCCTTCCTTCACCAGATGCTGGTGAATGGCGGACAGCGCCAGCAAGGCAGGAATTGCGACTTGCGTGGCGCTCACGGCGCGGTCGCTGACGATGAGAATGTTCTTGCCATCCTTGATCGCGTCGACTGCTTCCGCGCACAGCGAGGCCAGCTTGGCCTCGACACCCTCATGGCCCCAGGCCAGCGGATAGGTGACGTCCAGCGTGTAGCTCTTGAACTTGCCCTGGGTATGCGCTTCAATGTCGCGCAGTTTTTGCATGTCGGCGTTGTTCAGCACCGGCTGGCTGACTTCCAGCCGCATCGGCGGGTTGACCTGGTTGATGTCCAGCAAGTTGGGCTTGGGGCCGATAAAGGACACCAGCGACATCACGATGGCTTCGCGAATCGGGTCGATCGGCGGGTTGGTCACCTGCGCAAACAACTGCTTGAAGTAGTTGTACAGCGGCTTGTTCTTGT
>JAUSDK010000213.1 GCA_030650875.1 Polaromonas sp. | reverse complement strand
ATATCAGGTGCCAGCACGGCAGGGGATTGCGCCCCGGGCCAGACCATGACGATCGATGGCGATAACGGGCTCCACTACAACGGGACCCGGAACCTGAAAAGTGCCGCTGGGGATTTGATTCCCTACAGCCTGGCAGGCCTTCCGCAAAGCCGCTCCGGTCCGGGAAATGACAATTACGTACCCTTTACGTTCAACGGATCCATTCTGTGGAGCGCCTATGCCAATGCCTCCGCGGGCAACTACTCCGACACGGTTATTATTTCGGTCACCCCCTGAAACCCCACGCTCCCGCACTGCAGGGGCAGCACCTGCCCACCGATGAAACTCATCTTCAGGACGTTTGTCCTTGCTGCCGTTTGTTGCACACTGTTTGCCACCGTGCCGGCCATGGCGGGCGAGTTTTCGGTCAACCCGATACGCCTTGACCTCGGCGCCAGCGCAAGAAGCGGCGTGATCGCGATCAGGAACGAGGACAAGCAAAAGCTCAGCTTCCAGATCGACGCGAAAGAGTGGACGCAAGACCTTGCCGGCCTGGACCAGTATGCCGACACCAATGGACTGATCTTTTTTCCGAAGATCCTGTCGGTGGAACCTGGCGAAGAGGGGTTGATCCGCGTGGGCGCCCGGGCGGCCGCCGCTCCGGCGGAAAAAACGTACCGCCTGTTTATCGAAGAACTGCCAGGCGCCACCAAGGCGCTGGAAGGCCGCGGTGCGCAGATCAATGTGTTGATCCGTTTTGGCGCACCGGTTTTCATCGCGCCGCTCAAGCCACAAGACAGCCTGGACATTGAAAGCTTCAGCCTGACCAAAGGTACCGTTTCGCTTGCAGCCAAAAACACCGGCAACCGGCACCAGGTGGTGCAGGGCATTGAGCTCAAGGGAAGCGATGCCGGTGGCAAGCAGGTTTATGCATTGACCCTGGCTGACCGCTACCTGCTCACGGGCACGACCAAGTCGTACAGCACCGCCATCGCTGCGGACCAGTGCGCCAAAATCACACGCCTGTCGCTGGAGTTCAAGACGGACAAGCTTAGCGTGGCACGGCATCTGGACGTGACCCGCGCGATGTGTCCTTAAGCGCGCGCCTGGCCCGCCTCCTTTGCGTGAAGCCTGCTCCCCAAAAAAGCCTGATCGCCAGCGCGCTGCTTTGCTGCCTTGGCGCTGCGCCGCTGGCGACGTGGTCTGCAGAAAATTCCAAGGGTGCTGTTGCTGCTTCCAGGGTTGCCGCTGTTGCCCAAGCCGAGACCATGGTGCTGCGCGTCAGCCTGAACACCGAAGACAAGGGCGATCTTTTTGTAGCGCGTACGCCGACCGCCGACTTTTTGGTGCGGACGCAGGACCTGAAGGACATCGGTTTCACAAATCCGGTGGGAAGCACCGTATTGCGGGATGGCGAGCCGCACATCTCGCTTAACTCGATGGAAGGCGTGCGCTTCACCTTCGATGAGAAAAAGCTGGCACTCAACATCACCGCAGACCCCGGGCTTTTGCCCAGCCAGGCGCTGCAATTACGCGGAGACAAGCGCGTCAGGGGCGTGATTCCGCGCGGCAGCAGCGCGTTCTTAAATTACGCCATCAGCTCTTCCGGTAGCTCCGCGGGTGCGCTCAACAACAATAACCTCGATTTTTCGGCGGAGGCAGGCTGGCGGCTGGGGGACTACCTGCTGATGTCCAATGGCAGCACGGTGCCTGACGCTGGCGGCGGGCGCAGGTTTGTGCGGCTCATGAGCAGCGCGACCTACGATGATCGCGACAATTTGCGCCGCACCGTGGTGGGCGATTTTTTCAGCCCGTCGCGCGAGTTCAGCAACGGACTGAATCTTGGCGGCATCAGTGTGTCCAAGCTCTATGGCCTGGACCCCTATCTGACGCGCGCTCCAACGCAAAACATCACCGGGAGCGTGGCAACGCCCAGCAGCGTGGAAGTCTATATGGACGGCCAGCGCATCCGCAGCGAAACGCTCAAACCCGGCGAATTCGAGTTGCGCGATCTGCTCGCGTACGGTGGCGCACGCGACGTGCAGGTGGTGCTGCGGGATGCTTTTGGGCGCGTCCAGCAGTTCAGCTATTCCTTTTATTTCAGTGACCAGCCCCTGGGCCAGGGCTTGCAGGAATACAGCTACAACCTGGGGGCCATTCGGCGCGACTACGGCCAGCTGAGCAATCGCTACGGGGCGACGGCTTTTTCGATGTTTCACCGTTACGGGTTGAGCCAAGCCATCACATTGGGGTTGCGCGCGGACGCGGCCAACGGTTTTTATAACGCAGGCCCCACGGCGACCGTAGTGCTCGGCAGCGCGGGGGTACTGAGCATGGCGCTGGCCGCCAGCAAGGTCAGCGACCGGCAGGGCGCCGCCAGCCAGTTCAACTATAACTACCAGGCCAGGAACTGGGGCATGGGCCTGTCGCTGCGCCGGGATTGGGGCGACTTTGCGGTGCTGGGTGACCCGCCCAGCATCAGCAACCGCCACTACGAGGCCAACGCGACGGTCAGTTACTACATGCAGAAAAAAGGCTCGCTATCGCTGAGCCATTCGGTACTCGCCACCCGGCCAGCCCTGCTGCCCATCATGGGGGCCTTACCGCAGCCATTCAGCATTTCGCCGCAGCAAGCCCGCCGCGTGACATCCCTGAGTTACTTTGTGCCGCTGGTTTCCGGCCGGGCTTCGCTGCAGGCGAGCCTGAGCCGCACGGTCGACAGCACCAGCCGCACCGAAGCCTATGTGGGCCTGATTTACTTCTTTGACAAGGACTACTCCGTGGCGACCAACCTCCGGAGCGACAGGGGCAACACCGCGGGGTCAGTACAGTTGACCAAAAACCAGCCTATTGGTGAAGGCCTGGGCTACCTGATTTCGGCGGATCACACGACGGGCGACGCCACGGCGAACACGCGCGTTAATTCAAGATTCCAGTACAACGCGCCAGCCGCCATCTTGCGCGGCGAGGTCGGCCGCTACCAGAACGGCGCCCAAAATAGCGATTCCTACCAGCTTTCCGTGGCCGGCGGTTTGGCCTACGTAGACGGCCAGCTTGGCTTGGGCCGCCCGGTTACCCAGAGCTTTGGCATTGTCAAAGTGGGCGAATTGCCAGGGGTAGCGGTATCGGTCAATGGTCAGCTGATCGGCAAGACCGACGCGCACGGTCAGGTGTTCATTCCCACGCTGGCACCCTACTTTGACAATGACGTGTCGATTGCGCCGGAAACCGTGCCAATTGAATACTCGATTCCCGCAACCGTGAAGAAGATTTCGCCGTCTCTCAGAAGCGGCGCCGTGATTGACTTTGACGTCACGAAAGTGCAGGCCTTCACCGGCAAGCTCCAGTACCTGCAGGATGGCAGGGCCAAGCCCGTGGAGTTTCAGGAGATCGGCGTCAACGCGGGCGGAAAAGAAATCACGCTGCAAACTGGCCGCGGCGGCGAGTATTACGTTGAAAACCTCAAGCCCGGAACCTACCCGGCGACCGTGGAAGTCGAGGGCAAGCCGTGCCGGTTCGAGCTGAAGATCCCCAAATCCGATGAAACCTTTGTCGAACTGGGCGAGGCAACGTGCCGCTGACAGCGGCGAACGGAAATTACAGCGGCGTGACCGACAGCCGGATCGGCCAGGCATAAACCCCCTGCCGGGCCGAATCTGAAAGCACAAAACGAAAGCCGAGATTGAGCAGGTTTTTGCGCATGCCGCCACCGGACGAGCGCTGGGCGACGCCGCCGCCGCCGGCGCTCACTTGCACGTCACTGTCCAGGCCCTTGACCAGGGCCTGACGCAAAAAATCACCC
This sequence comes from Polaromonas sp., assembly GCA_030650875.1. Taxonomy (GTDB): domain Bacteria; phylum Pseudomonadota; class Gammaproteobacteria; order Burkholderiales; family Burkholderiaceae_C; genus Polaromonas. Next base: position 2,067 of record JAUSDK010000213.1, on the reverse strand, counting down.
TGATTTTCAAACATCAGCATGTAGCCGTCCTGGGTGTTGCTCTGCACGGCCACCTGGGCAGGGCTCAGAACATCCACATAGCCACGGGCCATGTCCGCCGCCGTGATGACAACCGAAGCAGGCTGCGCCAGCACCTGCAGGCTGGCGTGTTTGCTGACCGTGGCAGAAACCGTCAGCTTGGCCTCGCCCGATGCAAGGGCTGCCAGCGGCATGCCCATCCATCCGACAGCCAGCGCAATCAACAGCGCCGCGACGCCGTCCGCCCTGAAAGCACGGGGATGGGCGGCAGCGGCGGCAGGGATTGACTTGAAGGCTTGCATGGCTCAAATCCAACAATTGATAATTTATACGTTGCATCTTATCAAATTTGATAAAAATGACAAATTATTATTTTGCTGGCAATTTGATTCGGTGGTGCGCTTCCTGTTTTCAAGCATCAAGGCTTGAGAGCGCTCGACCGGCAACCGAGGGCAATGCACTCCGCGGCGAGCAGCGCTGCCCCTCAAGCACTGACAGGAACAACGGCGACAAGAAGAATTGGCGAGGAAACGGGAAATATCAATTTGACAAAAATATCAATTTTGACAAATTACAGAAAATTTGCATCCCGCCTTCAAACGTCGGGATTACAAGGGTGCGACTGACAGCCGAATAGGCCAGGCGTAAACGCCTTGCCGGGCTGCGTCAGCCAGCGCAAAGCGGAACCCCAGATTGAGCGTGACTTTTTGCACGCCGCGGCCGCTGGCGCTCTGGGCGATGCTTCCGCCCAGCGCGTCGAGTTGAACGTCATTGGCCAGGCCCTGCACCCGGGTCTGCTTTATAAACTCGCCCTGGCTTTCAAACGTGAGCAGGTAGCCGTCTGCGCTGTTGTTTTGCACGGCAACCTCCAGGGCGCCAGGCACATCGACATAGCCCCGGGCAATATCAGCCGCAGTGAGCACGACAGCGCCCGGCTGCGCCAAGACCTGAAGACTGGCACGCTTGAGAATGGTGGCGGTGACGGTCAGCTTGGTCCCGTTGGAAATGGTGGTGGAGACCATTGGCACGGCCAGCAGGCCGACAGAAATGCCACTGTAAACAATCCGCCTGAAGGCCTTCACCCCTGGCCGGCTGATATCTTTGAGAACGTGGCGCATCATGTGTTCACACCCGATCCGATGGATGAAAAATGGGGCGTGACCCGTCGTTGTTTTGATGTTTCGCCATCGGCCCCACCCTTTGCTATTACCTCCAGCATACGACTTTCGATCGCTGCTGTGTGCGAATGGCTGAAAGCAAGCAGCCTTAAAACTGCTCGTGCGGCGCCAGATAACGCCACTGCCCAATCGGCAAGTGGCCCAGGTTGACGCGGCCAATGCGGACCCGCTTCAGGCCGGTCACAAAAAGCCCGACCTGCTCGCACATGCGGCGAATCTGTCGTTTTTTGCCTTCCTTGAGCACAAAGCGCAGCTGCTCCGGGTTTTGCCAGCTGACTTGGGCGGGGCGCAGTGGCTGCCCGTCCAGGCTCAGGCCGTGGCACAGCAGAGCCAGCCTTTCGGGCGGGAAAGCGGCCTGCACATTCACGGCTTCAGCGCCGTAGCTCACCCGCACCAAATACTCTTTTTCGATATCCGAGTCTTCGCCGATGAGCTGGCGCGCCACGCGGCCGTCCTGCGTCAGCACCAACAGGCCAATCGAGTCGATGTCGAGCCGGCCCGCCGGCGCCAGGCCGCGCAGCTGCTCAAAGCCCCAGCGCATGCGGCTGTTGCATTCGCGCCAGCGGTTTTCCGGCTGCACCAGCGCCACGGCCGGCTCATGGCCGTCTTCGGCCTGGCCGCTGACGTAGCCGACCGGCTTGTTGATCAGGATGGTGACCTGCTGGCGCTGCTGCTGCTCGGCTTCGCGGGCGACGTCGATGCGCGCGTTGACGGCGACGGGCTGCCCCATCACGGCGGGCGCGCCATTGACGCGCACCCAGCCCCGGGCAATCCAGTCGTCAGCCTCACGGCGCGAGCACAGGCCGAGCTCGGCCATGCGTTTGTTCAGCCGCACCGTGGGCACTGGCTCACCGGGAGCGGCCGGAGGCGC
>JAUSDK010000207.1 GCA_030650875.1 Polaromonas sp. | reverse complement strand
GAACCACATCACCATCATGCCGACCCAGCTTCATGAGGTGCTGCCCCGCTTTACGACCATGCCGGTTGACCTGATCACCGAGCGTTTGCTGATCGAGCCCAACCGGGTCTTTATCATCCCGGCCAATCGGGACTTGCACGTGGACAACGGCGAGTTCCGTTTGAGGCCGATTTCCAGGCCGCGGGGCTGGCCGGATGTCATCACGGTTTTCTTGCGTTCATTGACCGAGTTTTGGGACGGCAAACTGGTTGCCGTGATTGTCTCGGGTTATGGCGGCGACGGGGCCGCCGCCTTGTGCGGCATTCAGGAGGTGGGCGGCATCACCATTGCGCAAAAGCCTGACTCCGCGACGCAGCCTGACATGCCCGAAAGCGCCATAGACAGCGGTTGCATCGATTTCATCTTGTCGCCAGAAGAAATTGCCAAAAAAATTGTGCGCATTGCGCGCGCTGAAGCCTAAGCGGCGCAGAGGATTGCCATGGATACCAGGATGTGGCTTTCAATCGAAATCGCCAACATTGAAGCCGCGTTGCAGGGCTTGGGGCCGACCTGCCAGCTGGACCGGCAGCGTGCGAGCCCGCCCAGCCTGAAGGAGACCGAGGGCCGGTACTTCATCTTGCGCCGCGCGGCGCGTTTGCTGGAGCGCGGCGAGCCGTTGGCCTTGCTGGTGGCTGAGGCCGACAAGGCGCGCATCTTTCTTTCCAGCGGCGAAGGGCTGGCCAGAGACCCGACCTGGGTGGCCTACTTCACGGGGGTTCTCAGGGCGGTGGAAGATTTGCAGCGCCAGCTTGGCGGGACGCTGGACGGGCAGAGTCCTCCCACAGGCGGTGCAGTGCCCGGGAAATAACCGGCGCCACACGGACGGCGTTGCTCGGGTGTGCAATGCAGTCGGTGCTCCAGACTTCGGCCACGCCGGCATCCCTTATCACCTGCAGCGCATCGCCGGCAAACAGGGCGTGTGTGACCGCCACGTCCACCGAAGCCGCGCCAGCCGCGCGCAGCAGTTGCGCAGCGCGCGCCACGGTGTGGCCGCTGCTGGCCACGTCGTCGAGCAGCACCACGGCGCGGCCCTGGATGTTGACGGGCGGCAGCATGATGTCCACCGCCTTGTCGCCATTGCGCACCTTCCGGCAAACAGCATGGTCCAGGCCGTGGCGTGCCGCCGCCTGGGCGACCCACTGGGCCGACTCGCCATCGGGTCCCATCAGAAATGCATGGGGCCGGCGCTGCGCGATCCAGTCGCCCAGCAGCGGTGCGCCGCTGAGCACGATGGCCTGGCGTACCGGCACCGCCTCCTCCAGCGCAGCGATGCGGTGCAGGTGCGGGTCCACGGTGATGATGGCGTCAAACAGCGACGCCAGAAACTGCCCGATGATGCGCTGGCTCACCGCCTCGCCGGGCAGAAATGCGATGTCCTGGCGCATGTAGGCCAGGTAGGGTGCCACCAGCGTCAGGTGCCGGGCGCCCAGCGTCCGTGCGGTGCGCGCGGCCAGCAGCAGTTCGATGAGTTTTTCGTTCGGCTGGGCCAGGCTGCGCAGCAGCACCACGCGCCCGGGCAGTGCGGCGGGCAGGCGCAGCTTGAGCTCGCCATCCGGGAAGCGGTGGCGCGCAATAGCTGCGGGCGCCAGGCTTGCCGCATCGGCCAGGCGCTGTGCGGCGTCAGCCTCGTCGTCAAAGTAGAGCAGGCAGGGCGGCGCGTGTGTCAAAGGCATCAAAACTCCACGAACACATGGGGCAAGTCTTCGGCACGGCCGAGGGTGTAGCCGCTGGACTTGTTGCTGAGCTGGCGGGCAAATTGCAGGTCGGTGTGGAAGTCGGCATGGACCCGGTACAGGGCGTCGCCCGTGGCCACCGTATCTCCCAGCTTGCGCAGCAGGTCGACCCCTGCACCTTTTACCTTGGGTGCACCAGCCAGCCGCGCCACCCGGGCGATCTGGAGGTTGTCGATTCCGGTCACGAGGCCAGCCTCGCCGGCCAGCACCTCGAACGTCAGCGCGCCGAGCTTGGGGTGGTTGTGGTCAAAGCCGTGCGAACCCTGCGCCTCAATGATGGCGTTCATGCGCGCCAGCGCGCGGCCCGAATCCAGGATGTCCCTGGCAATGGAAAAGCCATCGCCGCCGCGCACGTCGGGGTCGCACTCGATGAGCCGGCCGGCCAGGCGCAGGGCCTTTTGCCGCAGGTCGATGGGTGCGCGCGGGTCGTTTTCCAATACCCGCATCACGTCGCGCGCCTCCAGCACCGGGCCCACGCCAAACCCGATCGGCTGGCGGCCATCGGTGATCACCACGTCCAGCGACAGGTGCAAGCGGGAGGCCACGTACTCGAACAGACGGCGCAGGCGCTGCGCATCGGGCATGGAGCGCACCTTGGCGGTGGGGCCGATCGGAATGTCCAGCACCAGGTGCGTGGAGCCGGCGGCGATTTTTTTCGACAGGATGGACGCCACCATCTGGGCCGGCGAATCGAGCGACAGCGGCCGCTCGACGGAAATCAGCACATCGTCAGCCGGCGACAGGTCGGCCGTGCCGCCCCAGGCCAGGCAGCCGCGGTGCTCGCGCACGATCTCCGACAGCTTGTCGAACGGCAACGCCACGTTGGCCAGCACCTCCATGGTGTCGGCTGTGCCGGCCGGCGAGGTAATGGCGCGCGACGAGGTCTTGGGGCACAGCATGCCGTGGGCCGCCACGATGGGCACCACCAGCATCGAGGTGCGGTTGCCTGGAATGCCGCCTATGCAGTGCTTGTCGACGACCAGCGGCGCGTGCCAGTCGAGCCGGCGACCGCTGGCCACCATGGCTTCCGTCAGGAAGTAGACCTCCTCGCGGTCCATCTCGCCCCGGTTGGTGGCCACCAAAAATGCCGTCAGCTCGATCTTGGAATAGTGGTGCTGTGCAATGTCGTGCACGATGGCCTGGAAGTCCTCCCTGCCCAGCCGCTCGCCGTTGATCTTGCGAAACAAGGCGCCCATGGACTCTGGCGGCTCGGCTTGCGACACGGATACGGTGTGACCGTCCTCCATATCGAGTTGGGCAAAGGCGTCTTCGGAGAGCCCCAGTTCCCCGCAATCGACGATGGACGGATCGTCCACCACGTTCAGGGTGGCCAGGATATGCCGGCCGTTGGCCCGGACCTCGACCTTGGAGAGCGCCTGAAAGCCCTCGGCGCGGTATACGCCGCAGTCGCGGTTCAGGTAGGCGACGTTTTCGCGGTAGGTGTCGATGGCGACCCGGCGCAGCACCAGGTTCGAGGCGGGTTCGTGACCGCCGGGGTCCGGGGCGGTCGGGGAGGCGGCAGAAGGGTCTGTGCTCATGGCAATAGCCTACACCGAAATGGTGTTGCGGTGGGGGGCGTTGACTGCATGGGCGAGGTCTTGAAGTCACGCGCTTTTCAGTGCTGACCATTCAGTGCCGTTTCGTCGTCCACTTCAGGTGTCCAGAAAAAATCTGGGCATGCTTGT
>JAUSDK010000200.1 GCA_030650875.1 Polaromonas sp. | reverse complement strand
ACGAGGCGGTGAGTACGGCTGCGGTGGCGACGGCGATCACGGTTCGACGAAGAAAGGTCATTAGAGTCTCCTGGAGTTATGGTGAAGGGAATGGATTTAACGCATCCACGCGACGGGCGCGGTGACGATCTGGGGGAACAGCACGAAAATGAACAGGATCAGCGTGTAGGTGATCAGGAACGGGTTGACGCCGCGTATTACCTGGTGCAGCGGCATGCGGCCCACGCCGGCCACCACGTTGAGGACGGTGCCGACCGGCGGCGTGATCAGGCCGATGGCGCCGTTGAGCACGAACATCAGGCCGAAGTACACCGGGTCTATGCCGGCCTTGACGGCGATCGGCAACATCACCGGTGCAAAGATCAGGATGGTGGGCGTGAGGTCGAGCGCCGTGCCGACGATGACCAGCACGACCATCATCACCGCCATCAGCAGGCGCGGGCTTTCCACCAGCGGACCCAGCCAGCCGGTCAGCGTGCCGGGCAGGTCGGCCAGCGTGATCATGTAGCTGGCTACCTGGGCACCCGCGCACAAAAACATCACGATGGCGGTGGTCTTGGCGGCGCGCACCAGCACGCCGTGCACCTCGGGCAGCTTCATTTCACGGTGCACGAACAGGGCGACGAACAGCGCGTAGAAGGCGGCCACCACGGCCGCTTCGGTCGGTGTGAAAATGCCGGTCTTCATGCCGCCGATGATGATGATCGGCATCAAGAGCGCCCAGAAGGCCTTGGCGGTGGCGCGCAGCCGTTCTTTGATCGGCAGGGGCTGGCCTTCGGGCAGGGCGGTGTTGCGCAGCACCAGTTTCCAGGCCACGATCAGGCCCGCGCCCATGATGATGCCCGGCACGATGCCGGCCAGGAACAGCGAGGAGATCGAGGTGTTGGTCGTCACGCCGTAGATCACGAAGGGCAGCGACGGCGGAATGATGGGCGCGATGATGCCGCCCGAGGCCACCAGCCCGGCCGAGGTGTGCATGGGGTAGCCTTGCTTGCGCATCATGGGCAGCAATATGGTGGCCAGCGCGGCGGTGTCGGCCAGCGCCGAGCCGCTCATGCTGGCCATCAGCACCGAGGCGCCAATCGCCACGTAACCCAGACCGCCGCGAATGTGGCCGACCCAGGCCTGCGCCATGGCGATGATGCGCCGGCTGATGCCGCCCGAGTTCATCAGTTCGCCGGCCAGGATGAAGAAGGGCACGGCCAGCAGCGGAAAGCTGTCGACCCCGGCGACCAGGTTTTGCGCCAGCAGCTGGGTGTCCCAAAAGTCGAGCACCCAAGCCATGCCGGCGCCGGTCAGCACCAGCGCCAGGCCCATGTTCATGCCAATGCCCATGAGCGTCAGCATGCCGACGGAAAAAACGATGAATGCGAGGCCTTCGTTGCTCATTTTTTTACTCGACTTCCACGTTGTGACCGAGGTCCAGCGGCGTGCGTTTGATGATCTCGACCAGCGCCATCAGGCCTATGGCCGTGGCGCACAAAAAGGCCGGCAGCGGCAGCAGGGCGGTTGAATAGCCGAGCACCACCGAATGGCTGCCAAAGCCCACCACTACCTGCTGCCAAGCGCCCCAGCCGATCAGCACGCAGGCCAGCAGCACCAGCAGGCGGATGAACAGAGTCATGGCCAGCATCCGGCGGGGTTTGTCCTTGAGCAGGCCGACCAGGCTGGTGAAGGCCATGTGCTCGCCGGCCGGGTAGGCGGCGGTCGCGCCTATGAACACCATCCAGACGAACAGCAGGCGTGACAGCTCTTCGCTGGCGGGCAGGCCGCTGCCAAAGCCGTAGCGCAGCACGATGTTGATGAACACCGCCACGGCCATGACGCCCAGGCACAGGGCCAGCAGGTGATTGCTGATGCGCTGAAAGCGGGTTTTCGGCACTTCAATCAGGGGTTCGGTGCTCATGCCTGCTCCTGGTTCGCGGCCAGCCATGCCGTGACCTCGGCCTGCAGCTGGGCCAGCGATTTCAGCGCGTCGACGCGTAGCACGCCCGGCTCGCCCGTGGGCACTTCCAGCGTGGCGAACTGGCTGTCGACCAGGCTGGTCGAGAAAAAATGCTGGGAAGCGCGTGCCGCCACCCGGGCCTGCGCCTGCGCACGGCTGATGTCCAGGAACACGAAGCGCAGGCCGGGCGCGGCCTGGCGCAGGCGCTCCCGGTAGGCCCGCTTGAGGGCCGAGCAGGTCAGCACCAGGCCTTCGGGGTGGGCGCGCAGCTGCGCGCTCAGGGTCGCCAGCCAGCCGTCGCGGTCGGCGTCGTCCAGCGCCACGCCCTGGCTCATCTTGGCGCGGCTGGCGGGGCTGTGAAAGTCATCGCCTTCCACCAGCGGCAAGCCGGTGGCCTGCGCAAGCGCCGCGCCCAGGCTGGACTTGCCGCAACCGGCCACACCCATGATCACAAGGGAATCTGTCATGTTTGCAAATCTTGGATAGCGCTAT
>JAUSDK010000195.1 GCA_030650875.1 Polaromonas sp. | reverse complement strand
CTGGCGGTGCTGCTGGCCTGCGCGCTGTTGGCCTGGCTGGTGGTGCGCGTGGCCAGCCGCACGCTGCATGTCGAAGGCGAGGCGCCCATCCTGTTTGGACGGCGCCTGGTCGATGGGGTGTTGTTTCCCTTGCTGTGGCTGGTTCTTGCCTATGCCGCCCAGATACTGTTGGCGCGCGCGTTCCCGCTGGCCTTGTTCAAGGTGGCGATTCCGGTGCTGGTGTCGCTGGCGCTGATCCGCCTGGGCGTCAAGGTGCTGCAGGTGGCGTTTAAAGACGCGCCGCTGGTGCGGGCGATGGAGCGCAGCATTTCGTGGCTCGCCTGGATCGCCATGGTGCTCTGGGTCAGCGGGCTGCTGCCGGTCATGCTGGAGGAGCTGGACGGCATCAAGTGGAAGATGGGCGCCTCTACCCTGTCGTTGCGCACCCTGCTGGAAGGCGCGGTGACGGCTGGCGTGGTTTTGCTGATTGCGCTGTGGATTTCGTCCGCCCTGGAAGCGCGCCTGCTGCGCAAGGCCAAGGGCGGTGACCTGTCCCTGCGCAAGGCGTTCAGCAATGCCATCCGTGCGCTCTTGATGTTTGTCGGCCTGCTGGTGGCGCTGTCGTCGGTCGGGATTGACCTGACGGCGCTGTCCGTGCTGGGCGGGGCCATTGGCGTGGGCATCGGCTTTGGCTTGCAAAAACTCGCGGCCAGCTACGTCAGCGGGTTTGTGATGCTGGCTGAGCGCAGCGTGCGGATTGGTGACAACGTGCGTATTGACGGCTTTGAGGGGCGCATCACCGACATCAATGCGCGCTACACGGTGGTGCGCGCTTTGTCGGGGCGGGAATCCATCGTGCCCAATGAGATGTTCATCAGCAACCGCATTGAAAACCTGTCACTGACCGACACCCAGGTGCTGCAGTCCACCGTGGTGTCGGTGTCTTATGACAGCGACGTCGAACTCGTGATGCGTTTGATGAGCGAGGCGGCGATGGGGCAGGAGCGCGTGCTCAAGGAGCCGGGCCCCGGTGTTAATTTGACCAATTTCGGGGCTGATGGCCTGGAGTTCACGCTCAACTACTGGATGGAAGACCCCGAGAACGGCCAGCAAAACCTGCGTTCACGCATCAACCTCGCCATCTTGCAGTCGCTGCGCGCCAACGGCATCGAAATTCCTTACCCGCAGCGGGTGATTCACAC
>JAUSDK010000193.1 GCA_030650875.1 Polaromonas sp. | reverse complement strand
TCAGCCGCGCCAGAACTCGGGCCGGCTGTAGTGGTGCTTCAGGAAATCGATCCACAGCCGCACCCGCAGCGGCAAATGCTTGCGCTGCGGAAACACCGCATAAATGCCGTTGGGCGGCGCGGCAAAGTCCTCCAGCACCGCCACCAGCCGGCCGGCGGCCAGCTCGGATTCAACCTCCCAGGTGCTACGCCAGGCAATGCCGCAGCCGGCCAGGCACCAGTCGTGCAGCACCTGGCCGTCCGAGCAGTCGAGCGGACCGCCTGGTTTGAGGTGAATGATCTCGGCGTCGCCGTCCGCCGGCGCGTCCGCGAGGACGCCTTCACATTGCAGCCCTTGGGCGTGGCGCGGAATGCGAAACGCCCAGCCGCGCGTTTGCGAAGCATCGCTGGACAGCGTCAGGCAATCGAATTTGGCCAGCTCGCCCGGGTGCTGCGGTGTGCCGTGGAGCTGCAAATAACGCGGCGTGGCCACGCACAGGCGCCGGTTGTCGGCCATGCGCACGCTGACCAGCGACGAGTCGGGCATGTCGCCGACCCGCACCGCGCAGTCAAAGCCCTCGCCCGCCAGATCAACCACGCGGTCGCTCAGGTTCAGCGTGATCGTGACCTCGGCATGCTGCGCGCGGAACAGCGGCACCAGCGGCGCCACATGGCGGCGGCCAAATCCGGCCGGTGCCGTGATGCGCAAATGCCCGCTGGCCTTGACGCCGCCGGCCGACACGCTGGCCTCGGCATTGGCCAGGTCGGCCAGCAGGCGCTGGCAATCTTCCAGAAAAGCGCTGCCCTCGTGCGTCAGCGTGATGCGCCGCGTGGTGCGCACCAGCAGCTTGACGCCCAGGCGTTCCTCCAGCGCGTCGAGCCGCCGGCCCATGATGGCGGGCGCCACACCCTCGGCAAGGGCCGCCGCCGTGAGGCTGCCGCGCGCCACCACGGACACAAAGGATTCGAGCTGCTTGAGTTTGGCCATGGCGAATTATGAACAAACAAGCGCTGAATAACGAACCATTCAGGGCGCATTACAACATTTAATGCGGCCGGTTTCCTGCGTCAGCGCGGCCGCGGCAGGCATTGGGGTTGCGGGCGGCAAGTCAGTAATGCAGCGTCGCCACCGAGCGCAGCAGCTCGGGCGTGGCACTCGGGTAGCCGAAGAACTCCAGATAGGCCGGGATCTGCTCGAACAGCATGTCCGAGCCGACCTGCACCGGGCAGCCGCGCGCCTGCGCGGCGGTCAGAAACGCGGTCATCTCGGTGCGCATGACGACCTCGCCGACGAAGGTGGTCGGGGCGATGCGCGAGATGTCCATGGGCAGGGCGTCGCCCTCGTTCATGCCCATCGGCGTGGCGTTGACCACCAGGTCGAAGCCGGCCGGGTCATTCGAGCCGGTGCGCACGTCCAGCGCGGGGTAATGCTTTGTCAGCCGCCCGCCCAGGCCTTCGCAGGAAGCGGTGTGCATGTCGTACAGGCTGATGGCGCCAATGCCCGCCGCTGCCAGCGAGGCGGCAATCGCCGAGCCGACGCCGCCGCAGCCCACCACCAGCACGCGCGCGCCGACCAGCCTCAAGCCCTTGCGCAGCACGCCGCGCACAAAGCCTTCGCCGTCGAACATGTCGCCTTCGAGCTTGCCGTCGGCGCCGCGCCGCACCGCATTGCAGGAGCCGGCCACGGCCACGGTGGGCGTGACGCGGTCGAGCAGGCCGAGGGTAGCGACCTTGTGCGGCATGGTGATCAGCGCGCCCCGGATGTTGGTCAGCGTGAACACCGCGCGCAGGAAGGCCGGGTAGTCCGCGCTCTGGCAACCCATGGGCATGACCCGGGCATTGACGCCGATGTGGTCAAAGTAGGGGTTGTAGATCATCGGCGCCTTGAAGGCGTGCGTGGGGTAGCCGATGTGGGCGATGAGTTCGGTGTTGCCGTTGATCATGGTTTTTTCTGTAGATGGGCGCGTGCCCGGCCGGGCTTGGCGGGGCATTGCAGCGGTCAGCGTCAGGGACTGGTCGGAGATTGGCAATGGGTCTGGCGCCACTGCGCCATGGCGGCCAGGCGGAACGGGGCATTCGGCGCGCCATAACCGGCATAAGGCCCCCGCCGCTCGACCAGCTCAAAATGAAAGCGGTCGTCAAACGGCGTGAGGTAGAGCTGCAGCAGTTCGCCGCCATTCGGTTCGCGGTCGTACAAAATGCCCAGCGCGCGCATGGCGGCCAGCAATCCAGCGTCAATGTCGTAGCGGGCCGCCAGGTCGTCGTAGTAGTTGCCCGGAATCGGCAGCAGCGGCGCGCCTTGCGCCTTCAGCGCGCGTGCCGTGGCAAGCAGATCGGCCACGGCCAGCGCGATCTGCTGCACGCCCGCGCCCCGAAAGTTCGACACCGCACGGGACACCGAGGTGTTGTCGCGCTCAGAGACGGTGATGGACACGCGCACCGCACGGTCGGCCGACTCCATCTCGCGGCTCCTGATCACGCCGTAGGGGTCGTGCATCACCACACTGCGCTCGGACAGCAGGCCCAGTACCGCGCGGTCAAATAGCAGCCACGGCTCGACCTGTCCGGCCGGCACGGCCTGCACCAGGTGGTCAAAGCGCGCCGTGTCGCCGAGCGGGCCACCGTGCAGTGCGGATTCGTCCATTTCAAAGTCGGCTTCAAAGGCATAGCGACCCGCCTGCGGCGTTTCGCAAAAATAGACCAGGCTGCCGTCGGGTGCGCGCACGGCCGGAATGGCGAGCTCGTTCTGGCCGATGCGTCCGTTCACACGCGGGCATCGCAAGGCCTCCGCCCGTGCCAGCGCACCGGCCACATCCGGCGTAGCCAGCGCCACGGCGCAGGCCGAGGTGCCGTGCCGCTCAAAATAGCTGCGGGCGAACGAATCCTCTTCCAGATTGACGATGACCCGCACGTCGCCCTGCCCGTAAAGATCTACATTTTTGGACCGGTGATGGCCGATGCGCCTGAAGCCGCAGGCCTGCAGCCACGCGGCCAGCCGCACCCCGGCGGCCGGGTCGACGGCGAACTCAACAAACGCCCACCCGGTCAGCACGGGCGGTGGCGGCGGTGCGAACAGGGGCACGTTGCAGGGCCTGGCGTCCGGGGCACGGCCCAGTTGCACCTGCTCTTCGAGCCACAGCAGCGAGCGCCTGGCATCCATCGCAGTGGCCCGGGCCGGCGCGGCGCGGAATTCATCGTTAAAAACTTCCAGCGACAGCGGGCCGGTGTAGCCGGCGTCCAGCACGGCGCACGTGAACCGGGCCATCTCAAACTCGCCCTGGCCGGGAAAGCAGCGGTAATGGCGGCTGTGGGTCAGCACGTCGGTATTGACCCAGGGCGCATCGGCCAGCTGGACAAAGAATATCTTGTCGCCGGGCAGCTGCGCAATCGGCAGCGGGTCGTCGCGCAGCGACAAGGTGTGAAAGCTGTCCAGCGCCAGGCCAAGGTGCGGATGGTTGACGCGTTTGACCACTTCCCACGCCTGCGAAAAGTGCTTGATCTGGCTGCCCCAGGCCAGCGCCTCGTAGGCGATGTACATGCCGCGCTGCCCGGCCACCTCGGCCAGACGCTGGAACTGTTCGGCCAACTGATCGAAGCCGCCCAGCGCGTCGGGCTGCACGTTGGAGCAGACCAGGATCATCGAGGTGCCGAGTTCCTGCATCACATCGAACTTGCGTTCGGCGCGTTCCAGGTTGCGCACCAGCTGGGCCGGCGTGGTCGCGTCAAAGTCCCGAAAAGGCTGAAACAGGTCGATGCTTAACCCAAGATCGGCGCAGATCTGGCGCACCTCGGCAGGCGTTCCCGGGAACTGAAGCAGATCGTTCTCGAAGATTTCCACGCCGTCGAAGCGCGCCGCAGCCGCGGCCTGCAGCTTCTCGCGCAGCATTCCAGACAACGAGACGGTGGCGATTGAATGGCGCATGGGCAAGCCGGTTCTGTCGCTCAGGCGGCTTGAGCCCGGGGGGCGGACTGCACCGCCGATACGGCAGCGCGCAGCGCGAGCAAATAGCTGTCCACGCCAAAGCCGCAAATCTGGCCGCGGGCGATGTCGGCAAACACCGACACGTGGCGAAACGCCTCTCTGGCATGGATGTTGGACATGTGCAGTTCCACGATCGGGCAGGTCAGAATCGCCAGCGCGTCGCGGATACCGTAGCTGTAATGGGTCCAGGCACCGGCATTGATCAGCACCGCATCCACGCCATCGGCATAGCCCTGGTGAATGCGCTCGCACATCGCGGCTTCGCTGTTGGTCTGGAAGGCTTCAATGTCGGTGCCGAGTTCCTGGCCCAAGACGGCCAGGCTGGCGTTGATTTCGTCAAGCGTGACGGTGCCGTATTGCGCCGGGTCGCGCTTGCCGAACATGTTGTGGTTGATGCCGTGAAGCATGAGGATTTTCATGATTTTTTCTCGTCAGCGGGTCACCCGCACGCGCCTGCATCGGGTGACCCGTGTGGCCTTTTCTTACTTGCGGGCCTTGGCCAGCTCTTCCTGGATTTCCTTGACGGTTTCCTGACCCACCGACACCGCGTACTTGGCGATCACGGGGCGCATGTTGTCGCGCAGCTTGTTCATTTCAGCGGCGGGCAGCTCGGTCACCTGCATGCCGGCTTTCTTGAGGCCATCCAGCGCGGTACCGGCGGCATCACGTGCCACCTGGCGCTGGTATTTACCGGCTTCCACGGCCGCGTCGCCGATCAGTTTTTTCTCGTCAGCGGTCAGCGCGTCCCAGAACTTCTTGCTGATGATGACGGACTGCGGGTTGTAGACGTGGTTGGTGATGGTGAGGTACTTTTGCACTTCAAAAAACTTGTTGGCCGCGATCACGGAGTAAGGGTTCTCCTGGCCGTCCAGCGCCTTGGATTCGAGCGCGGCATAGACTTCGGGGAAGGCCATGGGCGTGGGGTTGGCGCCCAGCGCCTTGACCCAGTCCAGGTTGATCGGGTTGGGGATCACGCGGATCTTCAGGCCCGCAAAGTCTTCAACCTTGTTGATGGCGCGCTTGCTGTTGGTCATGTTGCGAAAGCCCAGCTCCCAGTAGGTCAGGCCCACAATGCCTTTTTCAGGCAGCTTGGCGTGCATTTTTTTACCGAACGGGCCGTCGACCACGGCGTCAGCTTCCTTGCTGTTGGCAAACAGGAAGGGGAAGTCATAAATGGCGAATTCCTTGACCTGGCTGGCCAGGATGCCGGAGTTCATGCTCACCATCTCCAGCGTGCCGCCCTGCAGGGCAGAGACGTTGGGCGCATCGCCGCCCAGTACGCCGCCGGGGAACAGGTTGACCTTGATCTTGCCGCCGGATTTGGTCTTGACGATATCGGCAAATTTTTCCATGCCCATCACCAGCGGGTGGCCCTTGGGGTTTTGCGTGGCAAACTTGATGGTGTGCTCTTTGATCTGGGCCTGCGCCATACCGAAAGCCGCCAGGGCCGCAGCCGCCACCATCGTTTTAATCATCATGCGTTTCATGGTTGTCTCCTGAAATAGTCATCACAGTACGCAAAAAATGAGGTGCAAGGCAAGGCGTACCAGACACGCCCCACACCCGGAAAAACAAAGGGCTTAGCCGTAGAACCAGCTGGCCGGCACCATGACGATTTGCGGGAACAGGACCATCAGGAACATGATGCCGAACTGGGCAATCATGAACGGCCAGACGCCCCGGGTCACCTCGTCCATGCTGACCTTGCCCACGCCGGCCACCGTGTTGAGCACCGTGCCCACGGGCGGGGTGATCAGACCGATCGCGTTGTTGATGATGAACAATACGCCGAAGTAAACCGGGTCAATGCCGGCGGCCTTGACGATGGGCATGAGCACCGGCGTCAGGATCAGGATGGTCGGCGTCATGTCCATGGCCGAGCCGACCAGCATCACCAGCAGCATGATGGCGAACATCAGCAGCTTGGGGCTGTCCAGCAGCGGCTGCAGCAAGCTGACCACTTCGTCGGGCAACTGCGCCACGGTGATCAGCCAGGCCGACACCATGGCCGCCGCCACCAGGAACATGATCACGGCGGTGGTCTTGGCGGCCGCCAGGAACAGGCCGTACATCTGCTTGAGCTTGAGCTCCTTGTAGACCAGGGTCGAGATCAGCATGGCGTACACCGCCGCCACCACGGCGGCCTCGGTCGGCGTGAACACGCCAAACTTCAGGCCCACCACCACGATCACCGGCAGCACCAGGGCAAACGTGGCGTCCTTGAACGCTGCAAACACGTCAGCCTTTGACTTGCGCGGCGGCACCGAGACGGTTTCCTTGCGCGCCACATACCACCAGGTCACCACCAGCGACAGGGCCAGCAAGACGCCGGGAAATATGCCGGCCATGAACAGCTTGGAGATCGACACGTTGGCAGCCACGCCAAAGATCACGAAGCCGATGCTGGGCGGAATGATGGGCGCGATGATGCTGGCCGAAGCCAGCAAGCCCGCAGAGCGTGCCTTGTCGTGGCCGGCCGCCACCATCATGGGCAAGAGCAGGGCCGACAGCGCGGCGGCATCGGCCACGGCCGAACCCGACAGCGCCGCCAGCATCACCGCCGCCACAATCGCCACGTAGCCGAGACCGCCCTTGATGTGCCCGACCAGCGCCATGGCAAAGTTGACGATGCGGCGCGACAAGCCACCGGCGTTCATGACCTCGCCGGCCAGCATGAAAAAGGGCACGGCCAGCAGCGGAAAGCTGTCGGCGCCGTTGATCACGTTTTGCGCCAGGATTTGCGCATCGAACATGTTCATGTACCACATCAGCGCCGCGCCGCACAGCAGCAGGGAAAAAGCGATGGGAATGCCCAGCGCCATGGCGGCCAGCAGGGAACCCAGAAAAATAGCGATCGTCATGTCAGTGTCTCCGGGTTCAAGGATGGGGGTCGCCGTGCGGCATGTCGTCGGATTCGCGGATGCCTATCAGCTCGGAGTCCGGCAATTGCCCGCTGAGCAGGCGCCACAAGTCGTGGAGCAAGATCACGCCGCCCGACACCGCAAACACCAGGCCGGCCCCGTAGAAAATGGCCATCGACACTTCCATCGCAGCACTGGTGGAGTCCCAGTTGATCCTGACCTGCGCCAGCGTGCCCTCAAAAATCAGCCAGCAGATAAACAGCATGAGCAAATGGCCCAGCGCCAGGCAGACCTTCTTGCCCAGCACCGGCAGCCGTGCCACCAGCATGTCGGTGCCCAGATGCCCGTGCTCATGCAGCGCCACGATGGCGCCCAGGAACGTGAGCCAGACAAACAGCCAGCGCGACAACTCCTCGCTGACCGCAATGCCGGAGTTCAGCGCATAGCGCAACACCACGTTGGTGAACACCAGCACCACCATCAGCGCCAGGCTGGCCACCATCAGCGCGGACAGCAGCCGGCAGTAGCGGTCTATCAATGTTTGGATCACGGTTTGTCTCCTGAATTTGCACTTGATATGTAATGTACTAACTAGTTAGTTTTTCAAAATCAGGGCTTACCCTAGGCCGATTGTTGAAATCAGCGCTAGCTGCTATGCCAAAAGTTGCTAGCGACGCACGAAGCGCACCACCATCTCGGTGATGCTGCTGCGGCGCGCGGCGACGGCCTGCGCCGTGCGGGCGTCTTCCTTGAAAATCAGGCCAAAGGTGTGCTGGTTCGAGACGTTGAAAAACGTCAGGGCCGAGATCGACGCATGAATGTCGATCGGGTCCAGCCCCGGCCGGAACACCCCCTCGGCCACGCCGCGCTGGTACAGCCGGGCAATCGCCTGGATGGCGGGCACATTGAGCTCCTGGATGGTCTTGCTTTGCGCCAGGTAGGCGCCGCGCTCCATGTTTTCGGTCATCACCAGCCGGATGTAGTCCGGGTTGCCGCTGTGGTGGTCGAAGGTGAACTCCACCAGCCGGCGCAGTGCCGCTTCGGGCGCCAGGTCTTCCAGGTGCTGTTCGGCCTCGATCTGGCGCATGCGGCGGTAGGCCTCCTCCAGCACGGCCACGTACAGGCCTTCCTTGCTGCCGAAGTAGTAGTAAATCATGCGCTTGCTGGTCCGGGTGGCGGCCGCAATCGCATCGATGCGCGCGCCGCTCAGGCCCTTGGCCGCGAACTCGGTCGTCGCCACTTCCAGGATGCCGGCCATGGTGCGGGCCGGGTCGTTGGTGCGCGG
>JAUSDK010000186.1 GCA_030650875.1 Polaromonas sp. | reverse complement strand
TTTCAAACATCTGAGCCAGGCCCCTGGGCTGAAGGTTGAAGGCCATGGCGGTCCAGAACAGCGTGGTGTCCGCCCATTGCGCCAGAGTCCGGGCCATGCCTTTGCTGGGCTCAGGATACAGCGTAGGCCGTGGTTGAATGTGCTCCAGCACATCGGCAATCAGGGCCGAATCGCAGTAAATGTCGGCCCCGATCTGCAACACCGGCGTTTTACGGTAGCCGCCCGTCAGCGCCAACACGTCGGGCTTGGGCATGATGGCAGGGATGAGCACCGACTTCCAGGGAATTTGCTTGTAGCCCAGAATCAGCCGGATTTTCTCGGCAAAAGGCGAGGTCGGGTAGTGGTGAAGGATCAATTCAGTCATGGCTTTCTCCTGGATGTACCAATCGCCGGACAGCCGGCCGCCAACGGACCGCCCGGCCCCCCGCTTAACTCAGCTTGACCAGCTGTTTGCCAAAGTTTTTGCCTATAAGCAGGCCCAAAAAAGCCTCGGGCGCGGCTTCCAGGCCTTGCGCCACGGTTTCGCGCGGCCGCAACTTGCCGGCGGCCACCAGCGTGCCGAGTTCCTTCAGCGCTTCAGGCCAGACTTCCATGTGCTCGCTGACGATGAAACCCTGAATCTTGAGCCGGTTGGTCAGGAGCAGCGCAGGGTAGGCCATGGGCACCGGCTGACCGTCGTAGCCGGCAATCATGCCGCACAGCGCAATGCGGCCAAACGCATTCATGCGGCTCAGCACGGCATCAAGCACCATGCCGCCGACATTTTCAAAATGGCCGTCAATGCCCTGCGGGCAGGCTTCTTTCAGGGCTTTTGAAAGGGAAGCCGCATCCTGATGCAGCTTGTAGTCAATGCAGGCGTCAAAGCCCAGCTCGTCCACCGCGTAGTTGCACTTGTCGGGGCCGCCCGCAATGCCCACCACGCGGCAGCCGCGGGCCTTGGCCAGCGCCGCAAAGGCACTGCCCACGGCGCCAGTGGCGGCGCTGACCGTCACCGTCTGGCCGGCCTGGGGCTCAATGATCTTGACCAGGCCGTACCAGGCGGTGACGCCGGGCATGCCCACGGCGCCCAGGTAGTGGGACAGCGGAACATGGGTGGTGTCGACCTTGCGCAGCGCTCCCGGCTGCTCTGCATTGACCACGCTGTACTGCTGCCAGCCGCCCATGCCGACGACTTTGTCGCCAGGCTGAAACCTGGGCGAGCGGCTTTCCACCACTTCGCCAACGGTGCCGCCGCCCATCACCTCGCCCAAAGGCTGCGCCGCGGTGTAGCTCTTGGCGTCGTTCATGCGGCCGCGCATGTAGGGGTCCAGGCTCAGGAAATGGTGGCGCACCAGCACTTCGCCATCCTGCAAGGCCGGGGTCTCGCCGGTGACGAGCTTGAAGTTGCTGGCAAGCGCTTCGCCGGTGGGGCGGCTGTCGAGAAGAATTTGTTGATTGGCAGGCATGAGGACTTCTATTTACTATTACTTCAGGAACTATAAGCCTATGTATTTATTGGGCTAAAGCACGGTTTGACTGTTAAAAACAACCTCAGTCGGTAGAAATCACGCTGACAGAAGCGATCTCGTTTTCGGCCTCGGCGGGCCGACGCCTGACATATTTGAACGTTCCAGTGGAATGGGCGCAAGCCCTGCCCTGCACGTCGTACAACGTGGCTTCGGTAAAAGCCATCGACTTGGTGCGGTGCATCAGTCGCCCCCTGGCCGTGAGCTTGCTGCCGTCGCCGGGCGCGGGCTGCATGAAGCTGGTTTTCATCTCGATGGTGACCACGCCCATGTCTTTTTGCACACTCCGCGCCGCCACCGCCATGGTCACATCCATCAGCGTCATGACGGCGCCGCCGTGTGTGACGGCAAAGGAGTTCAAATGCTCAGGCCGCGGCGTGTAGCCAATGGCCGATTCGCCGCCCTCGAACAACTCCAGCACAAAGCCGAGGTGGGTCACGAAGGGAATCTCCGTCCCGAAGCTCAAGGTTTCGTCGAGCGCAGCTAAATGCGTGTTGGTCATGCTAGCCCCCAGTAACCACCGACACGCCGCCGTCCACCGCCAGCCACTGCCCGGTGATGTGCTTGCCCGCATCCGACGCATACAGCACGCACAGGCCCTTCAGGTCTTCGTCGTCACCCAGACGGCCCAACGGGGCGTGGGCGGCGAGTTTTTCCTCGCCCATGGCTTTGAGCGTGCCCATGGTCATCTTGCTCGGGAAAAAGCCAGGGCAAATCGCGTTCACGGTAATGTTGTACGCGCCCCATTCGCACCCCAGCGCCCGGGTGAAGTTGATCACGGCACCCTTGGAGGTGTTGTAGGCAATGGTGGTCATCTCGCGCGGGTTGCCGCCCAGGCCGGCAATCGAGGCCACGTTGATGATGCGGCCCGACTTGCGCGGGATCATGCTGTGCTTGGCAATATGCTGCGACAAGATGAAGTAGCCGCGGACATTGAGGTTCATGACCTTGTCCCAGGCCTCCACCGGGTGGTCTTCCGCGGGTGCGCCCCAGGCGGCACCGGCGTTGTTGACCAAAATATCGACATGGCCGAAGCGCTTGATGGTTTCATCGGCCAGCGCACGAATGTCGGCCTCCTTCGAGCAGTCAGCGGCGATCCAGTCCAC
>JAUSDK010000180.1 GCA_030650875.1 Polaromonas sp. | reverse complement strand
GCAACTGTGGTTTGCGCTGCGCCACCCGGCGGCGCCCCGCTGGCTCAAGCTGGGCACCGCGCTGATCGCGCTGTACCTGTTCTCGCCGATCGACCTCATCCCCGACGTGTTGCCGGTGATCGGCATGGTGGACGACCTGGTACTGGTGCCGCTGGCGATTCGCTGGCTGCTCAAGCGCCTGCCGCCGGAGATTGCCCAGGCGGCGGCGAAGCGGCGCGGCGGCTGAGGTGAACTTGCGCTCAGATTAGGCCAGCGCCTGCAGGCTCAGCAAATTCCGGGCGTTAACGGCGCGAAACCCGACAGAAAAATAGATAAAAGTCATAAAAAAAGCGCCCGGAGGCGCTTTTTTAAAGAGGAAAAGACCAGGCGGCGAATTACTTCGACACGACCCGCGCCATCTCCAGGCACTTGTTCGAGTAGCCCCATTCGTTGTCGTACCAGGCGACGATCTTCACGAAGGTGCCGTCCAGCGCAATGCTGGCGTCGGCGTCAAAGATCGAGGTGCGGGTGTCGCCGCGGAAGTCGGTGGCGACAACCTTGTCTTCGGTGTAACCCAGCACGCCTTTCAGCGCGCCTTCGCTTTGTGCCTTCATCTCGGCGCAGATTTCCTGGAGCGTGGCTTCGGTGCTCAGTTCGCAGGTCAGGTCCACCACCGACACATCCGACGTGGGAACGCGGAACGACATGCCGGTGAGCTTTTTGTTGAGTTCAGGAATCACCACGCCCACGGCCTTGGCGGCGCCGGTGCTTGATGGAATGATGTTTTCCAGGATGCCGCGGCCGCCGCGCCAGTCTTTGTTGCTCGGGCCGTCCACGGTTTTTTGCGTGGCGGTGGCGGCATGCACGGTGGTCATGAGGCCGCGCTTGATGCCCCATTTGTCGTTGAGCACCTTGGCCACGGGCGCCAGGCAGTTGGTGGTGCAGGAGGCATTGCTGACGATGGCCTGGCCGGCGTAGGTCTTGTCGTTGACGCCGAAGACGAACATGGGCGTGTCGTCTTTGCTGGGCGCGCTCAGAATGACTTCGCGGTGATTGCCCGTGTGGTCGGAATGGGCGTGGCTGACGAAGACCTTGTCCGGGCCTCGCTGCCGTTTGTGCGGATCAAGCCACAAGCCCAGCTTCGGCAGGTAAACGCCGCCGTGCTGAAATCGAATGGCCAGCGGTGACATCGCGGGGAAATCTAGGCTT
>JAUSDK010000167.1 GCA_030650875.1 Polaromonas sp. | reverse complement strand
GGTTTGAGGTGGCGCGCGCGCTGCAGGCGCCGCTGGACGTCTTTGTGGTGCGCAAACTGGGCTTTCCGGGCCACGAGGAATACGCCATGGGCGCTATTGCCAGTGGCGGCGTGCGTGTGATGTCTCCCCTGCCCGGCCTGGGCGTGTCCCCCGAAGAAATCGCTGAGGTGGTGGCGCGCGAACAGGCCGAACTGGTGCGGCGCGAGCACCTGTACCGTGACCAGCGCCCCGCCATGAGCCTGGCCGGCCGCACCGTGATCGTGGTCGACGACGGACTGGCCACGGGCGCCAGCATGCGCGCGGCGGTGCGGGGGATTCGCCAGCAGCATCCGGCGCACCTGGTGGTGGCGGTGCCGGTGGGCGCCGGGGACACCTGCCAGTCGCTGCAGGGCGAGGTCGATGAGTTGGTCTGCGCCGCCATGCCCGAACCGTTTCGCGCCGTGGGCCTGTGGTACGAGAAATTTCCGCAAGCCAGCGACGACGAAGTGCGCACGCTGCTGGATGAGGCCCGTCGCCTGCACGCCAGGTCGGTCAGCGCCCACCTGGTGCCCACGCAGCAAGCGCAGGCCCCGCGTGCCAGGAGCCCGGTGCTCGAAGGCCTGCAACAGCATTTGCTGCCGCTGACCGGCAGCTTGGGCGACTACGATCCGCTTTTTCGACTGATCGGGCCCGCACGGTTTGCCCTGCTGGGTGAGGCGTCGCACGGCACGCATGAGTTTTACCGCGAACGCGCCGCCATCACGCGGCGCCTGATCACTGAAAAAGGCTTTACCGCCATTGCCGTGGAAGCCGACTGGCCCGATGCCTGGCGCGTGAACCGCTACGTGCGCGGCCTGCCGGGCGACGCCGATGCGCCTGCCGCGCTGTCGGGCTTCAAGCGCTTTCCGTCCTGGATGTGGCGCAATACCGAGGTGCGCGACTTTGTGGAATGGTTGCGCGGCTACAACATCGGCCGCGCGCCCGAAAACCAGGTCGGCTTTTACGGCATAGACCTGTACAGCATGTTCACGTCGATCCAGGAAGTGCTGCGCTACCTGGACCGGGCCGACCCCGACGCCGCCGGCCGGGCGCGGGCGCGCTATGCCTGCTTTGACCATGCCGCAGAAGACAGCCAGGCCTATGGTTACGCCGCCAGTTTTGGCCTGGGCCCGAGTTGCGAAGACGAAGTGATCCAGCAGCTGCGCGAGATGACCCGCCGCGCCGGCGAGCTGCCGCCCACCCCGGGCATGGAGCGCGACGAGGCCTTTTATGCCCAGCAAAATGCCCGCCTGGTGCGCAACGCCGAAGAGTACTACCGCACCATGTTCCACGCCCGCGTGTCGTCGTGGAACCTGCGAGACAGCCACATGGTGGAAACGCTGCAGGCGCTGGACCGCCACCTAGGCAGCAGCGGCACGCCGCTGCGCATGGCTGTATGGGCGCACAACTCGCATTTGGGCGACGCCGGCGCGACCGAAATGAGCGAGCGCGGCGAATGGAACGTGGGCCAGTTGATGCGTGACCGTTATGCCCACGACGCGGTGCTGGTGGGGTTCAGTACCCACCATGGCACGGTCACGGCGGCATCGGACTGGGACAAGCCGCCCGAGCGCAAGCGCGTGCGCGAGGGCCTGCCGGGCAGCTGGGAGGACGTGTTTCACCAGACCGGGACCGCGCGTTTTTTGCTGCCCTTGCGCGACGACCCGGCGCTGCGCACGCTGGCGGCCACGCAGCGGCTGCAGCGTGCCATTGGCGTCATCTACCGGCCGGAAACCGAGCGCCAGAGCCACTATTTCTACACCCGCCTGGCCAAGCAGTTCGACGCGCTGATTCACATCGATGAAACCAGCGCCCTGGAGCCGCTGGAAAAAGGTGAGGTGTGGCACGCCGGCGAAGCGCCGGAAACCTTCCCGTCGGGGATATGAGCCGAGCCGCCTGCCGATAGCTCTCGTTGGCCTGCCGTTAGTGGAAGTCGCGGCTTGACGTGCCCAGCCGCCCCAGCAGCGGGGTGAGGTCTTCCAGCCGGTGCGCGATCAGGTTGCGCACCGCGCCGTAACCTGGCTGGTCGTCATGGCCGCTTTCTTCGCTGCGCTGCCACACGCCGTACACCGCCAGCAGTCGCGCATGCAGCACCTCGGTGCGCTGCCTCTGTCGCAGCGACTTCCACACGATCACGTTGACCGGGCCGGTCTCGTCTTCCAGGCTGATGAAGATCGTGCCCTTGGCCGTTTGCGGCTGCTGGCGCATGGTGACCAGGCCGCAAGCGGCCACCAGTTCGCCGCTGGGCAGGGCATTGAGCTGGCTGGCGCTGAGCAACCCTTTCAGGGCCAGGCGCGGCCTCAGCAGGGCCAGCGGGTGGCGGCGCAGCGTGAGGCCGGTGGCGCGGTAGTCAAACAGGATGTTTTCGCCTTCGGGCGTGTCTGGCAAGATTAAAGCCGCCTCCAGCGTGGGCACCGATTCAAGCAATTGCGGCGCAGGCTTGATGGCGGCGGCTTGCCAGACCTGCTGGCGCCGGTGGCCCGCCAGCGGCGTCAGCGCATCGGCGGCGGCCAGTGCGTTGATGTCCAGCGTGCCGAGTTGCGCGCGCAGGGCCAGGTCTTCGGTGCTGGTGAACGGGGACTGGCTTCTGGCGGCCAGCAGCCGCTGCGCGCTGGCATCTGACAGGCTAGACACCAGGCGCAGGCCCAGCCGGACCGCGGACTGCGCGGGCCGGATGCCCGGAAAGCCGGGCAGCAGTGAAGCCTTACCGGCGGGCTCCAGCGTGCAGTCCCAGCCGCTGCAGGTCACGTCGACCGCGCGCACCTGCACGCCGTGCCGAATGGCGTCCTGCACCAGCTGCGAAGAGGAATAAAACCCCA
>JAUSDK010000162.1 GCA_030650875.1 Polaromonas sp. | reverse complement strand
GGGCAAAAGCACCGCCGGCTTCATCAGTGGCTACCGCGGCTCCCCCCTGGGCACCTACGACCAGTCCTTGGTCAAGGCCGAAAAATACCTCAAGGCGCACCATGTGGTGTTCCAGCCCGGCGTCAACGAAGAGTTGGCCGCCACTGCGCTGTGGGGCACCCAGCAGCTGGGCTTTGCACCCCCGGGCTCCAACAAATACGACGGTGTGTTCGGCATCTGGTACGGCAAAGGACCCGGTGTGGACCGTTGTTCGGATGTGTTCAAACACGCCAACATGGCCGGTACCACGCCCTGGGGCGGTGTGATTGCGGTAGCCGGGGATGACCACATCTCCAAAAGCTCCACTGCGGCGCACCAGAGCGACCATATTTTCAAAGCCTGCGGCACACCGGTGTTCTTCCCGGCTAATGTGCAGGAAATTCTGGACCTGGGCGTGCACGCCTTCGCCATGAGCCGTTTTTCCGGCGTGTGGGCTGGCATGAAGACGATCCAGGAGATCGTGGAAAGCAGCGCCACTGCCATGATCGACCCGGACCGGGTGCAGATCAAAATTCCGACCGACTTCGTCATCCCGCCGGGCGGCCTGCACATCCGCTGGCCCGATGCCGCGCTGGAGCAAGAGGCCCGCTTGTTTGACTACAAGTGGTATGCCGCGCTGGCCTACATCCGCGCGAATCGGCTGAACTACAACGTGATCGAAGGCAAGAACGACCGTTTTGGCCTGATCGCCAGCGGCAAGGCCTACAACGACACGCGCCAGGCCCTGATCGACCTGGGCCTGGACGACGCCACCTGCCGCCAGCTCGGCATCCGGCTGCACAAGGTCGGTGTGGTCTGGCCGCTGGAAGCGCAACTCACCCGCGAATTTGCCACCGGCCTGCAGGAAATCCTGGTGGTCGAAGAAAAGCGCCAGGTCATCGAGTACCAGCTCAAGGAAGAGCTGTACAACTGGCGCGCCGATGTGCGGCCCAATATCTACGGCAAGTTCAACGAGGTCGAGGGCGACTTCAGCGGCGGCGAATGGTCCATGCCGAATCCGTCCGCCAACACCTTGCTGCGCGCCAAAGCCGACCTCTCGCCGGCGCTGATTGCCAGGGCTGTGGCGCAACGCGTCAGGAAGCTGGGCCTGGACAGCGACATGACGGCGCGCATCGACGCGCAACTGACGATTCTGGAGGCCAAGGAACGCTCGCTGCAGGTGCTGGAAGTCAAGGCCGAGCGCCAGCCCTGGTTTTGCTCCGGCTGCCCGCACAACACTTCTACCCGTGTACCCGAAGGCTCGCGCGCCATGGCCGGCATCGGCTGCCACTTCATGAGCATCTGGATGGACCGCAGTACCGCGGGCTTCACGCAGATGGGCGGCGAGGGCGTGCCCTGGGTCGGCCAGCAGCCTTTCACCACCGACCCCCATATTTTTGCCAACCTGGGCGATGGCACCTACTTTCACAGCGGCTCGCTGGCGGTGCGCCAGTCGATTGCCGCCGGCGTGAACATCACCTACAAAATTCTTTACAACGATGCGGTGGCGATGACCGGCGGCCAGCAGATTGGTGAGCGGCCCGAGGGGCACTCGGTCGCGCAGATCGCCCAGTCCATGCGCGCCGAAGGCGCGGCCAGAATCGTCGTCGTCACCGACGAGCCCGAAAAATACGAAGGCGTCGCTCTGGCCGAGGGTGTGGCGGTACACCACCGCGACGAACTCGATGCCATCCAGCGTCAGTTCCGCGAGATCAAGGGCACGACCGTCATCATTTATGACCAGACCTGCGCCACTGAAAAGCGTCGCCGCCGCAAGCGCGGCAGCCTGGTCGATCCGGCGGTACGCGTGGTCATCAACGAGCTGGTCTGCGAAGGCTGCGGCGACTGCAGCGTGCAGTCCAACTGCCTGAGCGTTGAGCCGCTGGAGACCGAATTCGGCCGCAAACGCCAGATCAACCAGTCCACCTGCAACAAGGACATGTCTTGCCTCAAGGGCTTTTGCCCGAGTTTCGTGACTGTCGAAGGCGGGCAGCTCAAGAAAAAAGCCAAGGGCAAGGCGGCCTCGCCGTTAGAACTGGGCGTCCTGCCCGAGCCGCAGATTCCGTCCACCCAGGGCCTCAATGGCAATGTCTGGGGCATCGTGGTGGCCGGTGTCGGCGGCACCGGGGTCATCACCATCGGCCAGCTGCTCGGCATGGCCGGGCACATCGAGGGCAAGGGCATCGTCACGCAGGACGCCGGGGGACTGGCGCAAAAAGGCGGTGCGACCTGGAGCCATGTGCTGATAGGCGCGAGCCAGGACGATATCCGCACCACCCGCGTCAGCATGGCCGCGGCCGACCTGATCATTGGTTGCGACCCCATCGTGACGGCCGGCAAGGAGACGGTGCTGCGCATGCGCGAGGGCCGCACCCATGTGGCGCTCAATTCCTACAGCACGCCAACAGCGGCCTTTGTGCAAAACGCCAACTGGCAGAATCCGGCCGATGCCTGCGTCGCGGAAATCGTCAAGGCCGTGGGCACCGCCGGTGTCGGCGCCTTCAATGCCGACGCGGCGTCCACCCAACAGATGGGCGACAGCATCTACACCAACCCGATGATGCTGGGTTATGCGTGGCAAAAAGGCTGGATCCCGCTGGGCCGCGAGTCGCTGATGCGCGCCATCGAGCTCAATGCCGTGGCGGTGGACAACAACAAGACGGCTTTTGAATGGGGCCGCCGCGCCGCCCACGATTTGCCCTCGGTTGAAAAGCTGTTTGCCTCCGCGCAGGTCATCAGCATGCCGGCCCCGCGCCAGGGCTTGGCGGAACTGGTGGCGCGCCGCGTCGCGTTTTTGACGGATTACCAGAATGCGGCGTATGCCAGGCGTTATGAAAGCCTGGTGAACCGCGTGCAGCAGGCCGAATTGGCGCTGGGGAAAACAGGGCTCACGCAGAATGTGGCCCGGTATCTGTTCAAGCTGATGGCCTACAAGGACGAGTACGAAGTAGCCAGGCTGCACACCGACCGCAGCTTCCATGACAAGGTCAACGCCATGTTTGAAGGCGATTTCAAGCTCAATTACCACCTGGCGCCGCCGATGATTGCGAAGAAAAACGACAAGGGTGAGCTGCAAAAGCAGAAATTCGGCCCCTGGATGCTGACGGGCTTCAAGGTGCTGGCCAAACTCAAGGGCCTGCGCGGCACTGCGCTGGACCCGTTTGGCCGCACCGAAGAACGCAAAATGGAGCGCGCGCTGATTGCCCAATACCAGGCCAGCATCGAGGAAGTGCTGCGAACGCTCCATGCCGGCAACCATGCCGCCGTTGTCGATATCGCCCGCATTCCGGAACTCATCAAGGGTTACGGACATGTCAAGGCGCGCAATGTCCAACTGGCGCAGCAGCAATGGGCCGGCGCGATGGCGGCGTTTCGCCAGCCAGCCGCCAACGATCATCAGATGGCGGCCTGAAACCCTGCCGGGCGGCAGTGCGCCGATTGGCGCATGGCCGGATAGCGCGGATTCCGGCGGCAACAGGGCAACAGGGCAATAGGCCAGGCGGGGCGAAAAACGCCCTGGTTGCAAGTTCTTACGACTGCTGGGCCGCATACAATCAAACTCTCTGTGTCCCCGGCTGTGAGCCGGGGGCGCCCCAATACCCTTGTTGTGGAGTTTGCCGTGTTTATTTCTTCCGCGTTTGCCCAAACCGCCCCCGCCGCCGCTGCCGAGGGGGGCATGCTGTCTTCCCTCACCAGCATGGCACCCCTGGTGCTGATGTTCGTGGTGCTCTATTTCGTCATGATTCGCCCGCAAATGAAGAAGCAAAAAGAGCATCGCGCCATGATTGAAGCGCTGGCCAAAGGCGACGAAGTCGCTACTGCGGGCGGCCTGCTGGGCAAGGTCACCAAGCTGTCCGAGGGTTATCTGTCGCTGGAGATTGCACCTGGCGTTGAAGTGCAGTTGCAGCGTAGCGCCATTGTTCAGGTGTTGCCCAAGGGCGCCATCAATACGGCCAAATAAGGTCATGGCGGCCTGGCGCCGCATTCAGGCCTGCTGAGGCAGCCGGGCCTTTCCCTAGTTCATACGCCCATCAGGAACCGCCCTCTCATGAATCGATATCCGGCCTGGAAGTACGCCATTATTGTGCTCGCGCTGCTGATTGCAGCCTTGTACACGCTGCCCAACTTTTTTGGCGAAGCGCCTGCTGTGCAGGTCTCCAGCAGCAGGGCTACCACCAAGATTGACCTCACGACGCTGGCCCGGGTGGAGCAGGCGCTGAAAGATGCCAGCATCATGGCGGACGCCATCGCGCTGGACGGCACTTCCGTCAAGGCGCGCTTTGGCAATACCGATACGCAACTCAAGGCCAAAGATGCGATCCAGAAGGCGCTGTCGCCCGATGGCACCGACTCCGCCTATGTGGTCGCGCTGAACCTGCTGTCACGCTCGCCTGCCTGGCTGACCGCGCTGCATGCTTCCCCCATGTACCTGGGTCTGGACTTGCGCGGTGGCGTGCACTTCATGCTGCAGGTGGACATGCAGGCGGCCCTGACCAAGCGGGCCGAGTCCCTGGCGGGCGATCTCCGTTCGTCGCTGCGGGAAAAAAATATCCGGCACAGCGGCATCAGTCGCAACGGCCAAACCATAGAGATCAAATTTCGCGATACGGCAACCCTGACCGCGGCCAAAGGGCTGATGCAGGACGAGTTTCCCGACCTTCAGTCTGTCGATGCGCCCGACGGCGCCGAGTACAAAATGACCGCCAGCATCAAGCCCGAGGCATTGCGCCGCGTGCAGGACCAGGCGCTCAAGCAGAACATCGTGACGCTGCACAACCGGATCAACGAGTTGGGCGTGGCCGAGCCTGTGATTCAGCAGCAGGGCATCGACCGCATCGTGGTGCAGCTGCCCGGCGTTCAGGACACGGCCAAGGCCAAGGACATTCTGGGCCGAACGGCCACGATGGAAATGCGCCTGGTCGAAGACAGCGCCGAAGCGCGTGCCGCCGAAAACAACACCGGCCCGGTGCCTTTTGGCACGGAGCGTTATTTCGAGCGCAATGGGCAGGCGGTGATCGTCAAAAAACAGGTGATCCTGACCGGCGAAAACCTGACCGATGCCCAGCCCGGCTTTGACTCGCAGAACCAGCAGCCCAAGGTGGATCTGACGGTGGACGCCAAAGGCGGCCGCATCATGCGCGACACCAGCCGCGAAAACATCAAAAAACGCATGGCGATCCTGCTGTTTGAAAAAGGCAAGGGCGAGGTGCTGACCGCGCCCGTCATTCAGAGTGAACTGGGCAACCGTTTCCAGATTTCCGGCTCCATGAGCGTGAGCGAGGCCAATGACCTGGCGCTGCTGCTGCGTGCCGGTTCGCTGGCAGCGCCCATGGAAATCATCGAAGAACGCACGATTGGCCCGACCTTGGGTGCCGACAACATTGCCAAGGGCTTTCAGAGCGTGGCCTGGGGTTTTGTGGTGATTGTTGCCTTCATGGCCATGTATTACATGCTGTTTGGCCTGTTTTCGGGCCTGGCGCTGGCCGTCAACCTGCTGCTGCTGGTGGCGGTGCTTTCCATGCTGCAAGCGACGCTGACCTTGCCGGGCATGGCGGCCATGGCGCTGGCGCTGGGCATGGCGATCGACTCCAACGTGCTGATCAATGAGCGCATACGCGAGGAATTGCGCAATGGCGCTTCTGCGCAGGCCGCCATTCATTCGGGCTATGAGCGGGCGTGGGCGACTATTCTCGACTCGAACATCTCGACCCTGATTGCGGGCCTGGCCTTGCTGGCATTCGGCTCGGGGCCGGTGCGCGGCTTTGCCGTAGTGCATTGCATCGGCATTCTGACCAGCATGTTCTCGGCGGTATTTTTCTCGCGCGGCCTGGTCAATCTCTGGTATGGCCGCCAGAAAAAGCTCAAGACGGTCTCCATTGGTACGGTGTGGCGTCCCGCCTCTTCCGGCACCGTGTCGAAATAATCCAGTCTCTTTTTCCGCGCAGCCTTCCAAGGACCCCAGATGGAATTTTTTAAAATCCAACGCGACATCCCGTTCATGCGGCGTGCCCTGATTTTTAACGTCATCAGTTTTGCGACCTTTGCATTGGCGGTTTTCTTCCTGTTTTCCCGGGGCTTGCATCTGTCGGTCGAATTCACCGGCGGCACCCTGATGGAGGTCAATTACACGCAGGCCGCCGATGTCGGGAAAATCCGCGATACCGTGGCGGGTCTGGGCTTGACCGATGTCCAGGTTCAGAATTTCGGCACCTCGCGTGATGTGATGATCCGCTTGCCGGCGCAAAAGGGCGTGAGCACGGCCCAGCAAGGCGAAACTGTGCTGGCCGCGCTGAAAGCGGTCAACAGCGATGTGACGCTGCGCCGCACGGAATTCGTGGGCCCGCAGGTGGGCAAGGAGTTGGCGGAGGACGGCCTGAAGGCGCTGGCGATGGTGGTGCTGGGCATCATGATCTATCTCGCATTTCGCTTTGAATGGAAATATGCGGTGGCGGCCATCATTGCCAACCTGCATGACGTGGTCATCATTCTTGGATTCTTCGCATTTTTCCAGTGGGAGTTTTCGCTCGCGGTGCTGGCCGCCGTGCTGGCGGTACTGGGCTATTCGGTCAATGAATCGGTCGTGATCTTTGACCGGATTCGCGAGAATTTCCGCCGCTACCGCAAGATGAATACCGAGCAGATCATCGACAACGCAATCACCTCGACCATCAGCCGCACCATCATCACCCATGGCTCGACCCAGATCATGGTGTTGTCCATGCTGTTGTTCGGCGGCCCCACGCTGTTTTATTTTGCGCTGGCCCTGACCATCGGTATTTTGTTCGGCATTTATTCGTCGGTGTTCGTGGCGGCTGCGATTGCCATGTGGCTGGGCATCAAACGCGAAGATCTGGTGAAAGGTCCGGCTAAAAAGGATGAAGACCCGAATGATCCCAATGCAGGGGCCACGGTGTAAGCTGGCGCTGTAACTGTGCAAGGTGGCTGTGGCTTCACGTACCGATAGAAACACTGTGCTGGCAAACCAGGCGCGTGCGTTGTTTACCAAGCGCGCCGGACAGGTGTTGCCGGAGTTGGCCCAAACCATCAGTGACAGGCTCGCCGCCCTGGCCGAGCAGCCGGGCAGCAGCCGTGACATGCAGGAGCAGCAGGACGCGGCGCTTGCGTTCCAGAAAAATGGCCCTGCCTGGATTCAGGGCACCATCAGCGCCTGGAGCATGGCACGAACCACGCCTCGGGTTGCGGTGCAATCACGGTTCACGGAGTCCAGTAAATTCGAATTGATGGGCAACGAGGTGATGGAAAACCAGATCCTGGCTTCCCGCCTTGCGCTGCGACTGCTGGATTTTGCGAGCTGGGAGCTCAATGACCTCCGGTTGCGCATACAGCATCTCGAGGTCAATGCAGAGCTGCATAAAGACGACATTTTTCGCCCCGAAGTGCTGGCGCGGCACATGGCCGAACAGTGGACCGAGGCACCTTTGCCGCGGCCGTTGTGGATGGCGGTGCAGGACCTGATTCAGAAAACCATGGCCGAGCGTATGCTGCATGTGTACCACGAGGCCAATGAGTTCCTTGTCGGCCGCGGCGTGATGGCTGAGATTGATCTTCGTCCCCTGGTCAGGCGTACACCTTCCGCGGGCGTGGAGAATTCCGGCTTCAGGGGCGGTCCCGAGCGGGCGCCGGAGCCGGCACAGCCCGCCGGCGCCGGCAACCCGGTCTTCGACGAAACGCGCATGCAGACGTCCTCCACACCCTTGGCCAGGGCGCGCATGAGAGCCCAGGGCGTGATAGGCAGTCTTAAGCGGTTGCTTTCCGCTCAGGATTCGGGCTTCGATAAATCGCCGTCGAGACAGGCGTCGTTACCGCTCGCTGAGGCCATGGCTAGCCTGCAAAGGTCGAAAGATCCGGGGCTCGAAGATACCGTACTCGCTGATTCACAAGGGCCTGGCCATGTCAATGCCCAGGCGCATGTCAACGAGGCCATGAGCGCGGTGCGCGAGCGCGCCAGTGCACTGAAGCAAGTGGCATCCACCGCGTCCGAAAAGGCAACCATTGAAATTGTGGCCTTGATGTTCCAGAGCATTTTGGCTGAAGACCGGATCCCGGCGGCGATCCGGGTCTGGTTTGCCCGTCTGCAAATGCCGGTGCTGCGTGTCGCGATTTCCGAGCCCGAATTTTTCGGATCGCTGCAGCATCCGGCGCGCCGCCTGATTGACCGCATGGGTTCCTGCGCGCTCGGTTTCGACGTGACCTTGACGGGCGGCGCCATGGAGGCCGAGATCAAGCGGATTGTCCAGGTGATCGAGCAATACCCTGAAACAGGGCGCCGGGCGTTTCAGCTGGTCTACGACGAGTTTGACAAGTTTCTTTCCCGGTTTCTCTCGGAGCAAGGCACGACCGCCCGCGTGGTGAGTGTGGCCCAGCAGGTCGAGCAAAAAGAGACCATGGCCATTCAGTACACCATTGAGATGCGCAACATGCTCAATGACATGCCGGTGCGCGATGAGATTCGTGAATTCCTGTTCAAGGTCTGGGCTGAAGTGCTGGCTATTTCTGCGACGAAAAGCGGTCCGCAGCATCCAGACACCATCAGGCTCAAGCGCGCCGCGTCCGACCTGGTATGGGCGGCCAGCGCCAAGCCCAGCCGGAGCGACAGAGCCCAGGTGATTTCCGACCTGCCCAAATTGCTGCAATTGCTGCGCCTGGGCATGTCGATGATCGGCCTCTCCACCACCGAGCAGGACCAGCGCCTCAAAGTCATCAGCGACACGCTGGCGGACGCGTTCATGTCCAGGACCGACGCGATTCCGATGGCGCGGGTGGATGCCCTGGCCAAGCGGCTGGCCAATCTGGAAGACTATTTATCTGACGAGGATGTCGGTGATTTGCCGCTGGACATGGATAGCCTGGTGACGATGATAGGAATTGATTCGGCCACCATTGAAGTGATCGTCGATGGCGGTAGCTCGCCCGCTGACGGCATGCGGGCTTGGGTCAATGAACTTCAGTTGGGCACCTGGTTCAGCCTTGATCACAACGGCAAAGTCAGCCACGTGCAGTTTGCGTGGTGCAGCGATCGCAAGCAGCTGCATTTGTTTGCAGCGGCTGACGGCCACAACTTTTTGATTCAAGCCCGCAGGTTGGCGGCCTATCTGCAGGCGGGCTTGCTGGTTCCGACAGAAGAGGAGGCGCTCACGGTGCGCGCCACCCGCGATGCCCTGGCCAAGATCAACGCGAATCCGGAGCGCCTGCTCGCATAGCCGGTTTGCTGGGCCGATGCGGTGTGTGGGATGCTTAGTGCGCGAGACGAAGCTCGGTGTCGTCACAGAGCTCGTCCAGCACCAGCGCATCGGGTTCTTCGCCAAAACTCCAGTAGACCATGAGCACGATGATTTTCAGGTCGTCCAGGGTGACCGGATCTCCCGGCGCCGCCATGGCACGGTCGATGACGATTTCGCGCATGTGCGGCGGTAATACGCCGGCTGACTCCAGAAAGCTCACAAACCCCAGGCTTTGGGCGCCCAGATGCACCTGCTCGGACACGGAGTAAACGCGCAGGCTGCTGGCTGATTGCGGCTGGATGCCCGACAGGGCGGGAACCGATTCTGCAAGCCCTGACCGGGCCTTGGCCGGCAGGCCGATTTGCGTCACCTGGGCTGCTATGTTCAGACCGTCCAGCCACACCAGCGCGTCCTGGATTTCCTCGGCGTCAAACCCTGCCGCAGTCAGTTTGCGCCCCAGTCGCTGGAGTTCCGGACAGGCATCGCCTTGCCAGTAATTCTCGTAGACGTAGACCAATACTTCAAACATGGTCCCAATATAACGCAGATGGGCGCTGCAGTGTCAAGCGACTGAACGGGGCCGGACCGCCTGCTTCAGCCTGCCGCGAGGCGCTGAAACAAGCCCCCGGGCAAGCGTGCGACCTGCCCGTTCAGTTCGAGTTCAAGCAATTGGGCCTGCAGCCGGGCGGTGTCCAGCCCGGTGCGCGCTTGCAGGGCATCCAGGCTGACGGCATCAAAGCCCAGCGCCCCCAGCAGCGGGTCTTCGGCTGGCTGCTCCGGGGCTTGGGCCTCGTCATTCTCGCTACTGGGCGACTGCAATCGGCGGTCAGCGTTTTCATCCAGGCCTGTTGCGGGAAGGTGCAATTCTTCCAGCACGTCTTGCGCCAGTTCCACGAGCTTGGCGCCCTGTTTGATCAGCGCATGGCAACCGCGCGACTGGGGTGAGTGGATGGAGCCCGGAATGGCAAAAACTTCCTTGCCCTGTTCGGCCGCCAGCCTCGCCGTGATCAGCGAGCCCGATTGCAATGCCGCCTCCACCACCAGCGTGCCCCGGGACAGCCCGGAAATGATGCGGTTTCGCTTGGGGAAGTTGGCGGTCAGCGGCGGCGTTCCGAGCGGAAATTCACTGATGAGCATGCCCTGGCGGGCAATCCGGTGGGCCAGCGCGAGGTGGCGTTTTGGATAGACCCGGTCCAGCCCGGTGCCTACCACCGCGATCGTGTCACCGCCGCCCAGCAGGGCGCCATCGTGGGCCGCGCCATCAATGCCCAGCGCCAGCCCGGACACCACGCAGATCCCGGCGCTGCCAAACGCCTTGGCAAATTGGCGGGCGTTGGCTTCCCCCTGGGGCGTGGGGTTGCGGCTGCCGACGATGGCGAGCTTGACGGCGGCTTGCTGTGCAGCTGCCGGCGCTTGCCGGGCAAGGGTTCCCAGCATGTAAAGCATCAACGGCGGGTCTTCGATGTCAAGCAGCTCGGCGGGGTAAGCGGCGTCGCCCAGTGCCACTACGCGGCGGTCGTCGCCCGCCTCCAGCCAGTCCAGCGTGGTCTGCAGTTGCGCGGCAAGGGTGGGCGGCTCGGTCAGCAGGGCGCTGGCCAGCTTGTCGGGGCCCAGTTGCCGCAGCGTCGCCCCGCTTTGCGCAAACACGGCCTGCGCGGAGCCAAAGGTGGCCAGCAGTTTGCGCGCCGCCCTGTTGCCGATGCCGGGTGACAGGGCCAGCCGCAGCCAGGATTGAAGTTCTTGGGTATCCACGTGATGCTGGCGTTCAGGCTGGCAGCCGGGCAGGGCCGTCGGCAGGACGTGCGTTCAAGGCCTTAATTCGGGTTGGCGAAGCGGTCTCCCACCTTGACGCCATCGGTTACCTGCAGGACCAGCGCATAAGACAGATTTTCAAAGGTGCGGAACACCATCATCAGACCGTTGCGCTCGTTAGGCAGCTTGATGTCCGGGCGGGCGCTGTCGGTCTTGTCCTGCAGCCGCTGGCCGTCCTTGAGGAGGGCCATCACATGGCCGCGCTCCAGGCCGTCGCGGGCCCCCCGGTTGACCACCACAATCTGGTTTTCTGCCGCGATGGCAACGGCGTTGCCATAGACCGAAACGATCTGGCCGGTGATGACGCTCGCCGGCGCTCTGGGCACATAGCTGAGCAATTCACGCGCTGGCTCCGGGATCAGGCGGTCGCCCACCCGCATCTCTTCCTTGGCGGCCACGATGTCAATGGTGGCCGGCACGATCTCGCTGGTGGCCTTGCCGTCTTTGTCCCTGGCCGCCACGATGGATTCGCCGCGCACCAGTTCGGCCTTGCCGACATACTGCGCCTCGTAGCCGAGGATTTCCTGCGTGGTCGGATCTTTGAGCGGCGTGGCATTGCGAAAGACCCGGAAATCCTTCGGTTCGCCCTGGGCGTCGCTGAGCGGCTTGCCCTTGTTGTCGCCCCCGGTGTACTGGCCGCGCGCATAGGCGCGGTCGCCACGGCTGAGCAGCACACGGCCTTCCTGTGCCGCCACAATTCGCGGTGCCAGGGCAAACGTGGTGGCGTCCACAATCATCGCTTCGGCCAGAAACGGCTCGATCGCATTGGGTGAGAGCGTGGGAATGGAGGCATCGGCCAGCGATTCGTAGCGCGTGCGGGGAGAAAGCCGGACGGTGTCGGTGGGCGGGCCGCCGTCGTTGGCCCCACGGCGCGTGCGCAAGCGCGCGCGACCGTTGGTCTTTTCAAGGTAAAGCTGCTGGCCGGGATAAATGAGGTGGGGGTTGCGGATGTCTGCAAGGTTCATGCCCCACAGCTCGGGCCAGCGCCAGGGGTGTTTGAGAAACAGGCCGGAAATGGCCCACAGCGTGTCGCCCCGCTTCACGGTGTAGCTGTCGGGGGCGTGGGGGGCCAGGTCTGCCAGCGCAACGCCGGTTTCAGCCACCTGGTTGGCGGTGGCCCGCTGGCCTGCGCTGATGGGAAAATTCTGTGCATGCAGGCCGACAGTGGTGCCCAGTAAAACGGTAGCCGCTATTGAAATACGACTGAAACGACCAAAAATAGTGTGCATCTTGAAGGCCCATGGGGCTGGCAGGGGTCTGACGCGGCGACAAGTGGCGCGCCAGACCTTGTTTTTTTTCTTGATAAATCACTGCGGATTTTGTACGCAAGCCCCTGATTAAGCAACGATTACGCGATTCTGAGAATATCGGATGCTTTAAAAAATAGAGAAAAGTGGCGAAAATAGCAACATCTCTTCCTTTTCCCCATGACCCAAACAACTTCATTGACCCAACTCTCCATTCTTCGCTACCCTGACCCGCGCCTGAACACGGTGGCCAAACCCGTGGCGGCGGTGGACGAACGCATTCGCGCGCTGGCCGACGCCATGTTTGGGATCATGTATGAGGCGGCGGGCATTGGCCTGGCCGCGACGCAGGTCGACGTGCATGAGCGCCTGGTCGTGATTGACGTGAGCGAAGACCGCGACCAGCCGATGGTGCTGATCAACCCCGAGATCATCTGGGCCAGTCCCGAGACCCGGATGGGCGATGAAGGCTGCCTGTCGGTGCCCGGTATTTACGACGGCGTGGAGCGTTCGGTGGCCGTCAAGGTACAGGCGCTGGACCTGGACGGCAAGCTCCAGGTGCATGCCGCCGAAGGCATGCTGGCGGTCTGCATCCAGCACGAAATGGACCACCTGATGGGCAAGGTGTTTGTGCAGTACCTGTCGCCCCTGAAGCGCAACCGCATCAAGACCAAGATGGTCAAGCAGAAAAAAGACGAAGAACGCGACGCCGAGCGCTGAACCCCGCGCGGCGCCTCGGGCGCCCGGGAGTCTTTAGAATCGTTGCCCATGCGCATCATCTTTGCTGGAACCCCTGAATTTGCCCGTGTGGCCTTGGCTGAACTGCACAACGCCGGCTTTGACATCGCCCTGGTGCTGACCCAGCCCGACCGCCCCGCCGGCCGCGGCATGAAGCTGCAGGCCTCCGCCGTCAAGCAGTTCGCGCTGGACCACCAGATGGCGTTGGCCCAGCCGCGCAGCCTGCGCCTGGACGGCAAATACCCCGATGATGCCGCCGCTGCCCGCGCCGCGATCGAGGCCGCCGTCGAGGCTGGCGTCGAGGCCATGGTGGTCGCGGCCTACGGCCTGATCCTGCCGCAATGGGTGCTCGACCTGATGAGCGCCAGCGAACGCAGCGCCGGGCCGCCCCAAGCCAGTTCAGCCCCCTCGGGGGGCAGCGCAGTACGCGAAGCGACAAGCGTGGGGGCTCGTAAGTTGGGCTGCTTCAACATTCATGCCTCGCTGCTGCCGCGCTGGCGCGGCGCGGCGCCGATTCACCGCGCGATCCAGGCCGGCGACTCTGAAACCGGCGTCACCATCATGCAGATGGACGCCGGGCTCGACACTGGCGACATGCTGCTGGTCGAAAAATGCCCGATTGAGGCGCGGGACACCACCGCCACGCTGCACGACAAGCTGGCGCTGCTGGGCGGGAAAATGATGGTGCGGGCGCTGGAACTGGCGTGCAGCGGCCAGCTTCAACCCGTCAGGCAGCCCGAGGGCGGCGTGAGCTACGCCCACAAGATCGAAAAAGCCGAAGCAGCCGTCGACTGGACGCAAGCCGTGGCCGTGATTGACCGCCACATTCGGGCCATGACGCCTTTTCCCGGCGCCACCGCGCAATTCGGGCCTGACACCATCAAGCTCTGGGGCTCTGAAATTGATAGCTCCCCGCGTCCGCCAGATATTGGCTGTGGCACTATTTTGTCCGCCAATGCGGACGGCGTGCGGGTGGCGGGCGGTGACGGCGTATTGATGCTGACCGAGCTGCAGCGCGCGGGCGGCAAGCGCTTGCCGTCCGCTGATTTTCTGCGCGGCTTTGCCTTGCAGGCCGGCCAGTCCTTCGAACTGCCCCGGCCGTGACGATGGCCAGCGCCGCCGCACGCCTGCGCGGCAGCCTGTCCGGGCTTGTTCACCATCCTGAGTTTCGCCTCGGCGCACGGGAAATTTCCGGCGTCGCGCCCGGCATGGCTGCCTGGGGACTGATGACCGGCGTGGCCATGGTCAACTCGGGCATGTCGGCGGTCGAGGCCGTGGCGATGACGCTGCTGGTGTTTGCCGGCAGCTCGCAGCTGGCGGCCATTCCGCTGATTGCCGCCAGCGCGCCAGTCTGGGTGATTCTGGCGGCCGGTTTTTGCGTCAACCTGCGCTTCGTCGTGTTCAGCGCCCACCTGCGCAGCTATGTCATGCACCTGCCCCGGTGGGTGCGCCTGCTGGCCGGCTACCTGAGCACCGACATGACCTACGTGCTGTTTGTGCGCCGCTTTTCCCATCCGCCCGCGAATGCCGGGCAGCGCCACGCGCAACTGGCCTACCTGGCCGGGAACGGCGGCCTGAACTGGCTGAGCTGGCAAGTCTTCAGCCTGATGGGCATTGCGCTGGCGCAATGGGTTCCGGCGTCGTGGGGCCTGGGTTTTGCCGGCATCCTGGCGCTGATCGGGATGAGCTGCTCGCTGGCTTCGACGACCCTGCGCCGCGTGTCGGCCGGCGTCGCGGGCGCGGCGGCGGTGGCCGCGTTTGCAATGCCCTACAAGCTCAACATCGTGGTGGCGATTGCGGCGGCGGTGGCGCTGTGCCTGATGCTGGAGTCGCCCGCGCCGCCCGACCGGAGGCCGCACGCATGAGCAGCCCCGGCACAGACGGGTGGACGCTGGGCGTGATCGTGGGGCTGGCGCTGGTGACGGTGCTCACGCGCTGTTTCTTTTTCATCTCCAGCCGTCCCTGGCACCTGCCGCACTGGGCGCAGCGCGGCCTGCAGTACGCGCCGATTGCCGCGCTCGCAGCCGTCATCGCCCCCGAACTGGTGATGACGCAGGGCCAACTGATCGCCTCCTGGCAGGATGCGCGGATTTACGGCGCGGCGGCGGGCATCGCGTTTTACTTCTGGCGCCGCGGCGCCGGCCAGGCCGTGCTGGGCACCATCGTGGTCGGCATGGCGGTGTATCTGCCGCTGCACATCGGGTTGGGCTGGTGAATGTGGCCCCCACGGTCGCTCACTGCGTGTAGCGTCCTGCCCCCCGAGGGGGCCGTTGCGCCTGCGGCCCGGCAAAGCCGGTTCCGCGGCCCTGGCTGGAAGAGACGCGGCCATGGTCGCTCACTGCGTGGGCCGCACCCTACAATTCTTCCAGACTGCCGCCTGCCCGCGGTTTTTTTCAACCCTTCGTACTTTGCGAGTTGACCCATGAACTTCATTCGTTTTTCCGATTTGTGTGCCAGCGGCCGGGTGGCCGGCCAGCGCGTTTTCATTCGTGCCGACCTCAATGTGCCGCAGGACGACAGCGGCGCCATCACCGAAGACACCCGCATCCGGGCCTCGATCCCCTGCATCCAGATGGCGCTCGACGCCGGCGCGGCCGTGATGGTGACGTCCCATCTGGGGCGCCCGGTGGAAGGCGCATTCAAGCCAGCCGACTCGCTGGCGCCTGTTGCCAGGCGCCTGGGCGAGTTGATGCAGCGTGAGGTTCCGCTGGTGTCGGATTGGGTCGACGGCGTGAACGTTCAGCCCGGCCAGCTGGTGATGCTGGAAAACTGCCGCCTGAACAAGGGCGAAAAGAAAAACGACGAAGCGCTGGCCCGCAAGCTCGCTGCGCTGTGCGACATTTTTGTGCATGACGCGTTTGGCACGGCGCACCGCGCCGAAGCCTCGACCTACGGCATCGCGCAATACGCGCCGGTGGCCAGCGCCGGCCCGCTGCTGGCGGCCGAGATGGACGCCATTTCAAAAGCGCTGGCCAACCCGCGCCGGCCACTGGTCGCCATCGTGGCGGGCAGCAAGGTCTCGACCAAGCTCAGCATTTTGAAAGCCCTGGCGGTCAATGTGGACCAGCTGATCGTGGGCGGCGGCATTGCCAACACCTTCATGCTGGCGGCTGGCCTGAACATTGGCAAAAGCCTGGCCGAGGCCGATTTGCTGGCTGAAGCGCGGGCCGTGATGGACGCCATGAAGGCGCGCGGCGCGGAAGTGCCTATCCCCACCGACGTGGT
The DNA here is from genome assembly GCA_030650875.1 of Polaromonas sp. GTDB lineage: Bacteria > Pseudomonadota > Gammaproteobacteria > Burkholderiales > Burkholderiaceae_C > Polaromonas. The sequence continues at coordinate 8,279 of JAUSDK010000162.1, read as the reverse complement.
CTGCGCCAAGACCTTTGCCTTTGACGCGCCGGCCACCATCAAGCGGGCGAGCGAGGTGGCCGACGACGACCTGATCCTGGACATTGGCCCCGAAACCACCGCCAAACTGGCGGCGCAGCTGATGGCTGCCGGCACCATTGTCTGGAACGGCCCGGTTGGCGTGTTTGAGTTTGATGCTTTTTCCAAAGGCACCGAAGGCATTGCGCGCGCCATTGCCGCGAGCAGCGCGTTTTCGCTGGCCGGCGGCGGCGACACGCTGGCGGCGATCGCCAAATACGGCATCGAGCAGCAGGTGGACTACATCTCTACCGGCGGCGGCGCTTTCCTGGAGATCCTGGAAGGCAAGACGCTGCCTGCGTTTGAAGTGCTGGAGAAGCGGGCGGCGGGCTGAACACTGAACGCTGGCAGTCTGTTTGTCAATGAAAAAGGGTGCCTCGGCACCCTTTTTCATGCCAGCTCGGTGCGCTGCGGGCTGGCGGCGCGCCCGGCGTAGTCGGTCCAGCAGCGGCGGCTGTAGTCGTAGAGCTTGCACTGGCGGGCCGTTTCAAAGTACCAGCGCCACGAAAACGGCTGCACCACGATGCGCTCGGGCAGCATGTGTTCGAGCTTGCTTTGTGCCTGCTTGAGCCGGTACAGCGGAATGCTCATGTCCACGTGGTGCGCCGTGTGTTCCATGATGTGGTGCAGCACCGCACCTATGCCCAGCGGAAAGGTCAGATGCACGGTGGTCGAGACAAAAGGCTGCGCCTGCGACCAGGCGGCCTTGTCGTCGTGCCACGACACCTTGACGTGCGTGTGGTGCACGTACACCACGAAGCCGATCATGGCGTTCCAGAACAAAAATGGCAGCACAAAGCCGGTCAGCAGCACCGCCGTCACCGGCTGCGCGGTGGCCAGCGCGGCCGCCACCATCACGCCCGCCCAGAGCAGGGCAAAGGCCGACACCAGCAGGCAGTCCTTGATGAAAATCGGGCGGCGCGTGGGCATGTGGGCGCGGTTTGGAAAGAACATGCGGTTCCACCAGATTTCGATCATGTAGTACAGGCCCGGCGCCCAGCCGCTGCGGTAAATGCGGTCGCGCAGGCGCTGAAACGGCGTCAGCGCCTGGTACTCGGCCTGCGTCAGCGGCGCCCAGACAAAATCAACGCCCTTGAGGTTGGTGTAGCCGTGGTGAATCACGTTGTGGCCGACGTCCCACAGGCTGAAGGGCGTGAGCGAGGGCAAAAAGGCGATGCGGCCCAGCCACTTGTTGAGCCGGCGGTGCGGCGTCAGGCTCTGGTGGCAGGCGTCGTGGCCAATGATGAACAGCCGGCCGGTGACAAAGCCCGCGGCCAGCCCGCACAGCAGCTTGGCCCACACAGCGTCGACCAGCACGGTGCCGGCCAGCGCCGCCAGCAGCAGCGCGTAGTCAAACACCAGCAGCACCAGCGCCCACAGCGTGGTGCGGCCGGACAGGGGGATCAGCCACGCGCGCAGGGTCTTGCGGTGCGGCAGCGGCTGGTCGGCAGGAATGGGGGCGAGGGAAGCGGGCATGGGGTGTAAGTGAAGGGGTGACTGGCAGGGCCCCAAAAGGGGCAACGTGAAATTCTACGGGCCGCTGCCCATGGGCGTTCTGATCAGGATCAAACTTTTGCCAGCCCAGGCCGCACCTTGTGTTGGTACCCGGCCGGTAACCGGTTCCATGTAAGAATCAGAAACCAAATTACAAGGAGACCCTTCATGTCGCTTCGCGCCACCAAAATCGTTGCCACCCTCGGCCCTGCGTCCAGCGACCCCGTTTTGCTTGAAAAAATGATCCGTGCCGGTGTCAACGTGGTGCGGCTCAATTTCAGCCACGGTTCGGCGCAAGACCATGTGGACCGGGCGCAACTGGTGCGCGAAGTGGCCCAGCGTGCCGGCCGCGAGGTCGCCATCATGGCCGACCTGCAGGGCCCCAAGATCCGCGTCGGAAAGTTTGCCGAAGGCAAGGTGATGCTGGAGCCCGGCGAGCGCTTTGTGCTCGACGCGTCGCGCACCGAGCCGGGCGACATCAAGGGCGTGGGGCTGGACTACAAGGAACTGCCGCGCGATGTGAAGGCCGGCGACCTGCTGCTGCTCAATGACGGCCTGATCGTGCTGACCGTTGATGCCGTGCGCGGCGAGGAAGTCCACACCACCGTCAAGCTCGGCGGCGAATTGTCCAACAACAAGGGCATCAACAAGCAGGGCGGCGGCCTGACCGCGCCGGCGCTGACGGCCAAGGACATGGAAGACATCAAGACCGCCATGAGTTTTCAGGCCGACTACGTGGCCGTGAGCTTCCCCAAAAATGCCACTGACATGGAAATGGCGCGCCAGCTCTGCAACGTGGCGGCCGCGCCCTACAAGCACAAGCCCGGCCTGATCGCCAAGATCGAGCGCGCCGAGGCCATTCCCAACCTCGAAGAAATCCTGCGCGTCAGCGACGGCATCATGGTGGCGCGCGGCGACCTGGCGGTCGAGGTCGGCAACGCCACGGTGCCCGGCCTGCAAAAACGCATGATCAAGATGGCTAGAGCCATGGACAAGGTCGTCATCACGGCGACCCAGATGATGGAAAGCATGATCCTCAACCCCGTGCCGACGCGCGCGGAAGTCAGCGACGTGGCCAACGCCGTGCTCGACGGCACCGACGCGGTGATGCTCAGCGCCGAAACCGCCGCCGGCAAGTACCCGCTGGAGACAATCGAGGAGATGGCCAAGATCTGCGAGGAGGCCGAAAAAGCCGAATACAAGGAGCTCAGCGCCGATTTTTCGGGCAAGACCTTCGCCCGCATTGACCAGTCGATTGCCATGGGCGCCCTGTTCACGGCCCATTACCTGGGCGCCAAGGCGATCGTGGCGCTGACCGACAGCGGCTCCACCGCCTTGTGGATGAGCCGCCATGACATCCGCGCGCCGATTTACGCGCTGACCTCGCGCCTGGCCACGCAGCGCAAGATGGCGCTGTACCGCAATGTGCGCCCGCTGCTGCTGGACACCAGCGCCGACCGCGACACCGCGCTGGAGCAGGCCGAAGGCCATCTGCTGCGCCAGGGCATCGTGCAAAGCGGCGATGTCTATGCCATCACCTGCGGTGAGCCGATGGGCGCGCCCGGCGGCACCAACATGCTCAAGATCTGCCGGGTGGCGTGACCGGCCAGGGCGCCGGCTGAATCCAGACGCGCGGCGCGTGCGTATCAAGGGCTACGATGAACATCATGGATTCAAAATTGCCCAGACGCTCGCTGATCGCCATGCTGCCCGCGCTGCTCACGGCCTGCTCGGCGGTTGACTTGCTGAACGCCACGGTTTCGACGGACACCTACAGGCGCACGGAAGGCCTGGCCTATGGGCCGCATGCGCGCCATCGGCTGGACGTCTACCAGCCCATCCAGGAGGTTCGCCAGGCGCCGCTGGTGGTGTTCTTTTACGGCGGCAGCTGGTCTGCGGGTGAGCGTGCGGACTACCGCTTTGTCGGTGAGGCGCTCGCGTCAGTCGGTATCGTGACCCTGGTCGCCGACTACCGCCTGAGTCCGCAATTTCGCTACCCCGCTTTCCTGCAGGACAGCGCCCAGGCCGTGCGCTGGGCGTTGGACCATGCGCCTGACCATGGCGCCGATCCAGCCCGCGTCTTTGTCATGGGCCACAGCGCCGGTGCCTACAACGCGGCCATGGTGGCGCTGGACCGCCGCTGGCTGGCCGCGCAGGACTTGAGCCCCGCGCGGCTGGCCGGCTGGATCGGCCTGGCCGGGCCCTACGACTTCTTGCCGATTGGCGACGCGCAAACCCGCATCGCCTTTGACTGGCCGGGCACGCCTGCCGACAGCCAGCCGCTGTTCCATGCCTCGCAGGCTTCGCCACCCGCGCTCCTGCTGGCGCCCGCGCTGGACAACACCGTCAACCCGCAACGCAGTACCGTGGCCATGGCGCAGCGGCTCAAGGACCGCGGCGTGCGCGTCGAGTCTGCGCTGTATGACAGCGTCAGTCACGTGACGCTGGTTGCAGCCATGGCATCGGTTCTGAGGTGGCGGGCGCCAGTGCTGGCGCGAATAAGCGCTTTCGTGCAATCCACTGGCTGACGCCCAGGTCCACCAGGCCAGCGACCGCCCAGCACAGCCACGCGGTCCAGAGCGTGTGGCTCATGTAATGGGCGCCCCGCACCTGCTGCGCCAGACCCATCACCAGACCGGCCAGCAGCGCGCCGGCCAGCCAGCGTCTGGCGGTTTGCGGCAAGCCATGCCGAAACGCAAAAAATCCGCCCAAAAACGCAAAGCCGCCCGATGCGTGGCCGGCCGGGAAGCAGCCGCCACTGCCGCCATCGCGCAGGCCCCAGGCCCAGTGCGAGACATAAGTCGCCATGCCGCCAAACTCCTGCAAGTCCCAAGGGCAGCTGCTGAGGCTGTGACGCTTGATGTTGGAGACCACGAGCAGCGCGATCAGCGTGGTCAGCGCCAACTGCGCCCGCCGCAAGGCCGGCAACTGCCTGAAGGCGCCGAACGGCCGGGCCACGGCCACCAGCAAGCCCAGCTCCAGCAGCCAGGGCAAGAGGTGGACGTCTTCATGCAGAATGCCGCGCCACAGCCAGTGGTGTTCCAGCGCGAAGCCGTTCGAGGTGCCAAACCAGTGCGCCATGGCCCGGTCTAGCCCCGAATAGTCCCAGGCCAGCAGCAGCAACACGCTGCCCAGGGACCAGAACAGGAAAAAGCGGGCAGGCGGGCCCGGGCGCTGGGCGGGATTCATGAATGGAGAGGTTTCAACATACCCCGTGAAGGTAATCGGGCGGCCTTAAGCCAGGCTTAAGCGAGGAACATCGCGTCAATCGCCAGGCGCGCGCCACGGGGCTTTGAAAAGGGCCGCCTTGCGCCACCCGGTAGAATTGGGGGGTTCAAGTTACTTTGCGGTTACCGCCCATGTCAGGCAGCGTTTGCGCTGTGCGGACCGCCGCCCATCATCCGCCTTTTAACCCGCCGTTCTTGGCAACGGTTCAACTTATCCGGGAAATCCACTCATGGCACTCGTTTCGATGCGCGAGCTGCTGGACCATGCGGCCGTCAACGGCTACGGCATTCCAGCTTTCAACGTCAACAACCTGGAGCAGGTCCAGGCCGTGATGGCCGCCGCCGACGAGGTCGGTGCACCCGTCATCCTGCAAGCCAGCGCCGGCGCCCGCAAGTACGCGGGTGAAGCCTTCATCAAGCACCTGATCCTGGCGGCCGTCGAGGCCTACCCGCACATTCCGCTGGTGATGCACCAGGACCACGGCCAGAGCCCCGATGTCTGCCAGGGGGCCATCAACCTGGGCTTCAGCTCCGTCATGATGGACGGCAGCCTGGAAGCCGACGGCAAGACCATTGCCAGCTTCGAGTACAACGTCGAGGTCACCCGCAAGGTGGTCGAGATGGCCCACGCCACGGGCGTGTCGGTCGAGGGCGAACTCGGCTGCCTGGGCAGCCTGGAAACCATGCAGGGCGACAAGGAAGACGGCCACGGCACCGACGCCGTCATGACGCACGACCAGCTGCTGACCGACCCCGAGGAAGCCGCCGAGTTCGTCAAGCGCACCCAGCTTGACGCACTGGCGATTGCCATCGGCACCAGCCACGGCGCCTACAAGTTCACGCGCAAGCCCACCGGCGACATCCTGGCCATCGAGCGCGTCAAGGAAATCCACCGCCGCATTCCCAACACCCACCTGGTCATGCACGGCTCGTCCAGCGTGCCGCAGGACCTGCTGGCCCTCATCAACCAGTACGGCGGCAAGATGAAGGAAACCTACGGCGTGCCGGTCGAAGAGATCCAGAAAGCCATCCAGTTCGGCGTGCGCAAGATCAACATCGACACCGACATCCGCCTGGCCATGACCGCCGCCGTGCGCAAGTTCCTGGCCGAGAACCCCGAGAAGTTCGATGCCCGCGAGTGGCTCAAGCCTGCTAGAGAAGCCGCCAAGGCGATTTGCAAGCAGCGCTACATCGAGTTCGGCTGCGAAGGCCAGGGCAGCAAGATCAAGGGCCATAGCCTGTCCCTCGTGGCCGCCCAGTACGCCCGGGGCGAGCTGGCGCAAGTCGTTCGTTAACCACACGCCCGTGCCCGCCGCGTCGCCGGATTGGCGATAATTCAAAGCCCGTGGACTCCAGATGAGTTGCGCGGGCTTTTTCACTTTTTACCCGTCTGACCACCATGACCGAAGCACTCCACACCTCTGCCCTGACTTCCCTGCCCCTGCTTGCGCGCGGCAAGGTGCGCGACAACTACGCCGTGGGCAAGGACCGGCTGCTGATGGTGGCCAGCGACCGCCTGAGCGCCTTTGACGTGATCCTGGGCGAGCCGATTCCCGGCAAGGGCGCCTTGCTCACGCAAATGGCGCTGTTCTGGTTTGGCAAGCTCGGCCACATCTGTCCCAACCACCTGACCGGCGAGGCGCCCGAGAGCGTGGTCACCGCCGCAGAACTGCCCCAGGTTGTGGGCCGCTCCATGCTGGTCAAGCGCCTCAAGCCGATTCCGGAGGACGCCGTGGTGCGCGGCTACCTGGCCGGCAGCGGCTGGCAGGAATACCAGCAGACCCAGTCGGTCTGCGGCGTCGCGCTGCCCGCCGGCCTGCAAAACGCCAGCAAGCTGCCCGAGCCCATCTTCACGCCAGCGGCCAAGGCCGAGGCCGGCGAGCACGACGAAAACATCAGCTACGAGCAGGTGGTCAAGGTCGTCGGCCCCGACCTGGCCGCGCAGATCAAAAAGCTCAGCATCGAGATCTACCAGGCCGCCGCCGCCTTTGCGTTGACCAAGGGCATCATCATTGCCGACACCAAATTCGAGTTTGGCCTGGACGAGCAGGGCACGCTGACGCTGATGGACGAGGTGCTGACGCCCGACTCGTCGCGCTACTGGCCCGTCGAAGGCTATGAAGCGGCCTTTGCCGCTGGCCAGAACCCGCCCAGCTATGACAAGCAGTTTGTGCGCGACTGGCTGGAAGCCGTGCGCATCAACGGCAAACCCTGGGACAAGACCCCGCCGGCGCCGCGCCTGCCGGAAGAAGTGATCGCCAAGACCGCCGCCAAGTACCAGGAGGCGATGGCGCGGCTGACGGCCTGAAGAGTAGGTTCTCCCCTGTCTCGGCTCACTTCGTGTAGCCGGAACCCCCTCAAGGGGGCAACACCTGCGGCCCGGCGACGCCGGTTCCGCCGTGTTCCTCGGTGAAAACCTCAGCTCAGCACCACGCTGCTTAGGCGCCGCCGGTACGTCGCCACCACCGGGTCTTCCGGCGGAATCTGGCCGTCGGCTACCTTGGGTTTGGGCGCTTCCATGACGTCCAGGATAGCGATATAGGTCTTGCGGGCCAGGCCGTCATTCCATGCCTTGTCGCGCATCAGGATCTCAAGCAACTCGTCGAGCGCCTCGGTCCAGCGCTGGCCGGCCATCAGCCAGCGGGCCTTGCCGAAGCGGGCGTCAAAATCACGCTTGTTGGTCGCAATTTTTGAATCAAATTCGGACTCGGCCGCCGCTGCGTCTGCATGGGGAGCTGCAAAATCAATAGCATCCATCCAGCGCTGCAGTGAATCAAAACGGCGCACCGCCGAAGTCTGGGCAATCACCGGCGCAAACGCCACCTTGGCATCGTCGTCGCGTCCCAACGTCAGGAGTTGCCTGACATAGTCAAAGCGTGCGTTGTCATTCGCCGGGTCAGCCGCCACCGCTTGCTGCAGCCGCTCCAGCACGGCGTCGGGGCTGCTGTCCTCTTCCTCGGTCGGCGCTTCGGGTTCGGGCTCGGCGGCGGGCGGCAGGTGCTTGTCCAGGAATTCCTTGACCTTGCCCTCGGGCAGGGCGCCGGTAAAGCCGTCCACCGGCTGGCCGTTCATCATCAGGATGCAGGTGGGAATGCTGCGAATGCCAAAGGCGGTGCCGATTTCCTGCTCCAGGTCGGAGTCGATCTTGACCAGCTTGATGCGTCCGCCGGAGGCGATCTCGACTTTCTCAAGGATCGGACCGAGTGAGTTGCAGGGCCCGCACCAAGGCGCCCAGAAATCAATCAGCACGGGGATGGTCATGGAGGCCGCAACGACTTCCTCTTCGAAATTGGCAATGGTGACGTCGATCATGGTGCTGGACAAATAGGGGTGGGTGAAGGTGTTTTCAACAGGCACAGCGGTGCCGCGCTGGCACGATAGCATGCGGCGGCCGGCCCGGCGGTCCCCCAGCCCGTAAAATCAGCGCTGGCAGGCAACGATTGGCCCTACAGCAGGCCCGGAAGGCAACACATGACAACAACGCAAGATCTCAAGCCGCCC
>JAUSDK010000154.1 GCA_030650875.1 Polaromonas sp. | reverse complement strand
TTGGCCAAAGACATCATGATCGCGGCGCGCAGCGGGGCCGACCCGGCTTCCAACGCGCGGCTGCGGCTGGTGGTGGAGCAGGCCCGCAAAGTCTCCATGCCCAAGGAAACCCTGGACCGCGCCATTAAAAAAGGGGCCGGGCTGACCGGCGAGGCGGTTCACTTTGAACACGTGATTTACGAAGGCTATGCGCCGCACCGCGTGCCCGTGATGGTGGAATGCCTGACCGACAACGTCAACCGCACCGCCCCTGAAATGCGCGTGCTGTTCCGCAAGGGGCAACTCGGTACCTCCGGTTCGGTGGCGTGGGACTTTGACCATGTCGGTATGATTGAAGCCGAGCCCGCAGCCGCAGGCGCCGATGCGGAACTGGCCGCCATTGAAGCGGGCGCGCAGGACTTTGAGCCGGGCGAGGAAGAAGGCACGACGACCTTCCTGACCGAGCATGCCGATCTGGACCTGGTGAGCCGTGCGCTGCCTGCACACGGGTTCACCGTCCTGTCCGCCAAGCTGGGCTACAAGGCCAAGAACCCGATCGACCCCGCCAGCTTGAGTCCCGAGGCGCTGGAAGAAGTCGAGGCCTTCCTGGCCGCCATTGATGCCAATGACGATGTGCAAAATATTTTTGCAGGTCTGGCGGGTTAAGACAGCCGTCTCAAAATTCGTCCATAAAAAAGCGGCCAGCGCCTTGTGAAAGGCGCTGGCCGCTTTTTTGGCGACGGGCTGTTTTTTACAGCGTGTCGATAAAGCTGCGCAGCTTGTCGCTGCGGCTCGGGTGCTTGAGCTTGCGCAGGGCCTTGGCTTCGATCTGGCGAATCCGCTCGCGCGTCACGTCAAACTGCTTGCCGACTTCTTCCAGCGTGTGGTCGGTCGACATCTCGATGCCGAAACGCATGCGCAGCACCTTGGCTTCGCGCGGCGTCAGGCTGTCCAGGATGTCTTTCACGACATCGCGCAGGCCGGCCTGCATCGCCGCTTCGAGTGGTGCCGTGTTGGCGCCGTCTTCAATGAAGTCGCCCAGGTGGGAGTCGTCATCGTCGCCAATCGGCGTTTCCATGGAGATCGGCTCCTTGGCGATCTTCATGATCTTGCGGATTTTTTCTTCCGGAATCTCCATCTTCTCGGCCAGCACGCTGGCATCGGGCTCGAAGCCGAACTCCTGCAAATGCTGGCGGCTCAGGCGGTTCATCTTGTTGATGGTCTCGATCATGTGCACCGGGATACGGATGGTGCGGGCCTGGTCTGCAATAGAGCGTGTGATGGCCTGGCGAATCCACCAGGTGGCGTAGGTCGAGAATTTGTAGCCGCGGCGGTATTCAAATTTGTCCACGGCTTTCATCAAGCCGATGTTGCCTTCCTGGATCAAGTCCAGGAACTGCAGGCCGCGGTTGGTGTATTTCTTGGCAATCGAAATCACCAGGCGCAAGTTGGCCTCGATCATTTCCTTCTTGGCATCGCGCGAGTTGGACTCGCCCTCGTTCATGCGCTTGTTGATGTCTTTCAGCTGGTGCAGCGGCACCACCACGCGCGCCTGCAATTCGCCCAGCTTGGTCTGCAGTTCCTGGATGGGCGGAATGTTGCGCGCCATGACGTTTGACCATGGCTTGCCGGCTGCGACCTGTTTTTCAACCCATTTGAGGTTGAGCAGGTTGGGCGGAAAGTCCTTGATGAAGGTTTCCTGCGGCATGCCGCATTTCTCGACGATGATGCGGCGCAGCTCGCGCTCTTTCTTGCGCACATCCAGCACCTGGCCGCGCAGCAGGTCACACAGCTTTTCAATGGTCTTGGCGGTAAAACGCACCGTCATCAGCTCATCGCTCAGGGCTTTCTGGGCCTTGACGTATGCCGGCGTGCCGTAGCCTTCCTTCTCGTAGATCTTTCGGACCTTTTCCGACAGGGTCGCGACGGTGTCAAAGCGGCTGAGGGCTTCTTTTTTCAACTCTTCGAGCTTCTTGGTCAGCGCCTTGGAGCCGCCCTTGCCGTCGTCGTCGTCGTCTTCATCGAATTCGTCGAAGTCTTCTTCGGCCACGTAATCGTCGGCTTCGTTGGCCACGGTAAAGCCGTCCACCACCGTTGAAATCACGACCTTGCCTTCGCGGATTTCCTCGCCCAGCCGCATGACTTCGGCAATGGTTGCGGGGCTTTCAGAGATGGCTTCCATCATCTTCATCAAGCCGCCCTCGATACGCTTGGCGATCTCGATTTCGCCTTCGCGCGTCAGCAACTCGACCGTACCCATTTCACGCATGTACATGCGGACCGGGTCGGTGGTGCGGCCGAACTCGCTGTCCACGGTGGACAGCGCGGCTTCGGCTTGTTCTTCAGCCTCTTCTTCGGTCGCGACGGTTGCGCCGGTGTTGTTGAGCAGCAGGGTTTCCGCGTCGGGCGCCTGCTCATAGACGGCGACGTCCATGTCGTTGAGCATGTTGACCACGACTTCCAGCGTCTCGGCATCGACCAGCTTGTCGGGCAGGTGGTCGGAGATCTCGCCGTGCGTCAGGTAGCCGCGGGTTTTTCCGAGCTTGATCAGGGTTTTCAGGCGCAGGCGGCGCTTGAGAATGTCTTCTTCGGACAGCACGGTCTCGTCCAGGCCGAATTCCTTCATCAAAGCGCGTTCTTTGGCCTTGCTGATTTTCATGCGCAGCGGCTTGACCTTTTCGGTCGTTTCCACCACGGGCTCGCCAACCAGATCGTCCTCGATGTCGGACAGGTCCTCGTCGCCGTCGAGCTTGCCGGCGACTTTCGGCTTGCGGCCACGCTTGGCGCCGGCGACGGCGGGCGCGCCTTCAGCGGCCGGGGCTTTGGGCGGGCGGCCTGGTTTCTTTTTTGCGGGCGCAGCGAGGAGTGCGTCGGCAGCGGCGATAAGCTGGGCTTTGGTACTGGTCTTGGACGGCACGGCTGGGACTTTCTTCAAGGTGGTAGCAGATTTCGGAGGCTATCGGCTCACCGGAGCAAATAGGCAACTGACTTTGATGGATATGGTGGGTTTTTCGGGTTTTTCAACCTTGATGTGCCGGGGTAACCGGCAGGGGACCTTCAGGTTCCGAAAAGGGTCTGGATATCCATCCATGAGCAGTCGACAAACAAATATGCCTGGCACCCGAACGGGGTCAAGGCGGCAGGAATTCAGATGTCAGGACGAGCGGCGTAAAAAACAAGCCAGTCCGCGCGCGAGCATAAAAAATGCGCTGCATGGGGCTGCTTGTTTTTCAAGCAAACTGTTTGGGCGAACATTTGGTGTGCAGTCCTTGCGGGAGGTGGCCGTCTCGTGTGTGAGTTCCCTTGGTGTAAAGGGGGCCGTTGCCGGAGGTGCTGCTGTCGCGTTTGCTGCTGAAAATCGGATTATACCCTGATACGCCTGATTTACGCGTATTTCTGGCCGTTTTCAGGGCGCCTTTTCGGCTGCTTTTTTGGCCCTGGATTGCGCCATCAACTCGCGCAAACGCTGCAAGGCGGCCGGGTCGGTGGCGGCCCGTGCAGCCAGGTCGGCTTTCTCGCTTTCAAGCTGCAAGTCGAGCAGTTGCGCCATAATGCCGCGCATCTCGTCCCAGTCAGACACCACGCCTTCCAGGATTTGCGCCAGCTGGGCCACCGCATAGTGTTCATGCGGGTGGCCACGCAGCCCTTCACGCAGGGCCGCCCACGGCTGGGGGCCGTGTTCGTGCAACTGGTTTTCCAGCCACACCATCAGCGGCCCATGCGGCGCGGGCAGGGCCAGCAGCAAGTGGTGTTCTTCGGTGCTGAGCCGGTCCCAGCTCTCGGACTCCGTCAGCAGCAGCCTGAGTACCCGGTCTTCCCGGCTGGCCGGCAGGATGCGGCCCGTGACGCGGCGCGGCGCCCGACTGGCCCCGTTTGCCGTGCGGCCAAAGCTGCGTGGCAAAGCAGCGGGGCGCGAGAAATGAGGTTCTGGAAAGTGCGGTTCCGCAAAATGCGGTTCGGACGACGTGTAGTCGGCGTCATCGCGAAAATCCTGAAGGTAGTCCGGGTAGCCCTGATCGTCGGGCGGTTCCTGGATTTGGGCGAAAGTTTGAGGTGTTTTTGGCTTGTAGCCCTTTTCCGGTGAATGTGCGCTGCTATTTTTTTTATAGTTATTTTTCCGGCTGCTGGAGGCCGGCTGCCACAGCTGCAGCAGTTCGCGGCTGTCAATCATCACCTGGTCGGCAATCTCGGCCAGCAGTTGCGGCTTGAGGCCGCCTTCGGGCAGCAGGCTCCAGAGCGGGCGGGCGTTGCTGGCCATGTGGGCGCGGCCCTCGGCGGTGTCCAGGTCGCAGCCGTCTGCTGCGGCTTCCAGCAAAAAGCGGCTCAGCGGCACGGCTTTGCTGACATAGGCGGCAAAGCCTTGCTGGCCGTGTTCACGGATGAAGCTGTCGGGGTCATGCTCGGCGGGCAAAAACAAAAACTTGACGGTGCGCACGTCGCTGGCAAAGGGCAGGGCGGCGTCCAGCGCCTTGCGCGCCGCGCGCCGGCCGGCGCTGTCGCCGTCAAAGCTGAACACCACCGAGTCGGTGAAGCGAAACAGCTTTTGCACATGCTCGGCCGTGCAGGCGGTGCCCAGCGTGGCCACGGCGTTGGCAAAGCCCCGCTGGGCCAGCGCCACCACGTCCATATAGCCCTCGGTGACCAGTGCGTAGCCATGCTCGCGCAAGGCGGTGCGCGCTTCAAACAGGCCGTAGAGTTCCCGCCCCTTGCTGAACACCGGGGTTTCGGGCGAATTGAGGTACTTGGGTTTGTCGTCGCCCAGCACGCGGCCGCCAAAGCCTATGCATTCGCCCTTGACGTTGCGGATCGGGAACATCACCCGGTCGCGAAAACGGTCGTAGCGCTTGGCCTCGACGTGGCTGCCGGAGGCACTGTTTTCTTCTGCGTCGCCGCTGATAACCAGGCCGCTTTCTACCAGCAGCGGGTCGTTGTAGTCCGGGAACACGCTGGCCAGGCTGCGCCAGCCCTGGGGTGCATAGCCCAGGCCAAAGGTGCGGGCAATTTCGCCCGAAACGCCGCGGTCCTTGAAGTAGTCAATGGCGCGCTCCGAGGTGCGCAGGTTGCGGCTATAGGCCCTGCCTGCCTTTTCAAGCACGCTGGTCAGCGTGGCCTGCTGCTCCCGGATCTGCGCGGCTTTGGCGCGGTCCTGGGGCGAAACATCGTCTTCCGGCACCTGCAGACCGTATTGCTGGGCCAGGTCTTTGACCGCCTCGATAAAGGTCATGCCGGCATGGTCCATCAGGAAACTGATGGCGTTGCCGTTTTTGCCGCACCCAAAGCAGTGGTAGAACTGCTTGGTCGGGCTGACGCTGAAGGAGGGCGATTTTTCGCCGTGAAACGGGCACAGGCCCATGAAGTTGGCGCCGCCTTTTTTGAGCGGCACATAGCGCCCGACGATGTCCACCACGTCGGCACGCGCTAACAACTCCTGGATGAATGATTGAGGTATGGCCACGCCCGTATTGTCCCCTACGCCCCCCGGCTGTCAGGCGCTGACGCCGATTTTTACACCTGTGCCCAATGGCAGGGCAGGCCCCACCGGCCTGATCAGTCGCCCATCACCAGGCCTTCGCGCCGGGGGTCGGCGGCGCCGAAAAAGCCGCCTGGCGTTTTCTGGATGGCCTGCAGGCCGCTGGTCAGCGGCACTTCGCGCACCTCGGCGCCGCGTGCCCGCAAGGCCTGGACTGTGGCCGGGGCGAAGCGGTTTTCTTCGAGCATGCTGGAGGCGCCGGTGGCGCCAAAGTTGGGCAGGTCAATCGCCTGCTGGGCGTTCAGGCCCCAGTTGAGCACGCCGTACAGGGTTTTGGCGGTGTAGTGAATGATCATCGCGCCGCCCGGGCTGCCGCCGCTCATGAGGAGCTGCCCGGTGGCCTTGTCAAACACCAGCGTGGGCGCCATGGACGAGCGCGGGCGCTTGCCGGGCTGCACCCGGTTGGCCACGGGTTTTCCGTCGGCCCCGGTGGGCGCAAAGCTGAAGTCGGTGAGTTCGTTGTTCAGCAAAAAGCCGCCGGCCTTGCCGGTGCCGCCATCGGTCATCAGGCGCGCGCCGAAGGCGTCTTCGATCGTCGTGGTCATGGCAACGGCGTTGCCAAACCCGTCGATGATGCTGATGTGCGAGGTGCCGTATTCGGGCTGCTCCGCCATGGGTGCATAAGCCGTCTTCACCGGGCCAGGCACGCCGGGCTGGGCAGCCTTCATGCTGGGGCCATTGGCATCGATCAGCTTGGCGCGCGTCTGAAGGTAGGCGGGCTCCAGCAGACTCGTCCAGCTGCCGCCGGGCGGCTGGACAAAGTCCGGGTCGGCCAGGTACTGGGCGCGGTCGGCAAACGCCAGGCGCGATGCCTCGGTGTACAGGTGCAGCCAGTCGGCCGAAGGCGTGGGGGCGGTGCTGCCCGGCACGCCGCCCAGGCCCGTCACCAGCGGCAGCGTGGCGGCTGGCGTGTGGTTCAGGATGCCCAGGATTTGCCCGATGGCAATCGCGCCCGAACTGGGCGGCGGCATGCCGCACAGCCGGTATTCCTTGCCGCGGGCGCTGTAGTCGGCGCACAGCGGGTCACGCTTTTTGGCCTGGTACTGCGCCAGGTCGCTGAGCGTCAGCTTGCCCGGGTTGCTGGCATGGCCCTGCACCTTGGTCACGATGGCCTGCGCAACCGGGCCGGTGAGCAGCGCATCCGATCCTTTGCTGGCGATCTGGCGCAGCACGTCGGCCAGCGCAGGGTTGCGCAGCGTGCTGCCGGCGCCTACCGGCGTGCCGTCGGGCTTGTAAAAATAGGCGGCGGCCACCGCGTCGTTTTGGAGGTATTTCTCATCCTTGAGCAGGGTGCTCAGCCGCGCGCTGACCTTGAAGCCGCCCTCGGCCAGCGCAATTGCGGGCACGAACAGCTGGGCCCACGGCAGCTTGCCGTGCTGCTGGTGCGCCATTTCCAGCATGCGCACCGTGCCGGGCGTGCCGACCGAACGGCCGCCGACCACGCCGTCATAAAACGCCATCGGCTTGCCGTCAGCGCCCATGAACAGTTGTTCGCTGGCCGCAGCGGGGGCGGTTTCGCGGCCATCAAAGGCTTGCACCGTGCTGCCCTG
>JAUSDK010000150.1 GCA_030650875.1 Polaromonas sp. | reverse complement strand
TAGGGCGACGAAGGCGATGCGCGCCACCAGCAGCCCGGCGAGCAGCATGTCGGACAGGCTATGGCCTATGCCGCCGGTTTGCTGGCGGCGCCCGACCAGGTGGCCGACCGCCGTCGCAGTCAGCAGCGCCACCAGCAGCATCAACTGGCTGACGGGCACAGCGACAGGTCCTACATTAACGGTCAGCATGATCAAGCTCCCTGCCTTGCGCGCTGCAAGCGGGCAAGAAATTCGTTGGCACTGAGTTCACCGATGACGCGCTCGGCCCGGCGCTCCTGGCCGTCCGGGCCAATCAGCAGCAGCGTGGGTGGCCCGAGAATCTGGTGGGCGCGCATCAGCGCGCGGTCATCCCCATTATTGGCGGTAACGTCCGGGCGCAGCAGTTGCATGTCGGCCAGCGCCTGCTGCACCCGCGGGTCGGCAAACACCTCATGCTCGATCACCTTGCAGGACACGCACCAGTCGGCATAAAAATCAACCAGCGTCCACTGGCCGCGCTGCCCGGCCTCGGCCACGCGTGCTGCAAGGGCTGACTGCGTCCTGACCGGCTTGAAGCGGGCCATGACATCGTTTGCCACAGCAGCCTGCGCGGGCACGGCGCCGCCCGCCACAAACACCAGCGGCTGCAAGGGGCTCTGCGCGCCGCCGGCCGCCCCCAGCACCATGGCGCCGCCCCACAGGCCCAGCAGCAGCGCGCCATAGTGCGACACCAGGCGCCCGGTCCCGGTCCCGGCACTGGGATCAAGCTTTTTGGCCAGGGCCAGCAGGCTGAGCGCCATGGCCAGCGCCAGCGCGCCCCACAGCCCCAGCGTGAGGGCGGGCGGCAGCACCCGCGCCACAAACACAATGGCGGTGCCAAGCAGCACAAAACCAAACAGCACCTTGACCCGGTCCATCCAGCAACCCGGGCGTGGCAGCAGCCGCGCGCCCAGCGTGCCCACCAGCAGCAGCGGCACGCCCATGCCCAGCCCCATGAACAAGAGCGCCAGGCCGCCGGTCAGTACATCGCCGGTATTGCCGATATACAGCAGCGCGCCAGCCAGCGGCGCCGTCATGCAGGGCCCGACCAGCAGCGCCGACACCACGCCCATCGCCGCAGCCCCGGCCACCGTGCCGCCGCGCTGACCCTGGCTGGCGCGACTCAAGCGGTGGCGCAGCGCTGCGGGCAGCTGCAGTTCATACCAGCCGAACATGGCCAGCGCCAGCGCGACAAAAACCAGGCCAAAGGCGCCCAGCACCCAGGGGTTTTGCAGCGTCGCCTGCAGGTTGGCCCCGGCCAGCGCGGCGCCTGCGCCCAGTACCGCGTAAGTCAGCGCCATCGGCAGCACAAAAGCCAGCGACAGCACAAAACCACGCCTGGGGCCGGCCCCGCTGCCCGCGATCAGGCTGGAGAGAATCGGCACCATGGGCAACACGCAGGGGGTAAAGGTCATCAGCAGCCCCAGCCCGAAGAACACCAGCAGCATCCAGCCCGGGTTGGCGCGCGACAGGCGCTCAGCCAGGGTCTGGTCTTCGCCCAGCGCGCCAGGTGCAGCCGGCGCAGCCGCGTCGGCCGGGGTCACCGCCACATCGGCCAGCTTGACCTGCTGCGTTTGCGGCGGGTAGCACAGGCCCGCATCGGCGCAGCCCTGCCAGGTAAGCGTCAGGGCCTGGGCATCGGGGGCCTTGACCCGCACCGTCAGGCTCTCGCGGTAGACCTCGGTTTCGCCGAAGAACTCATCGGTCTTGAGCACACCGGCCGGCAGCGTTACCGGCGGCACACTGCCCGCCGGCACACCTTCTATCTTGATCTGCTGGCGGTAGAGGTAGTAGCCTTCGCTGATTTTCCAGTTCAGCCGCAACAGGCCGTCGCCGGACTGGGTGACGGTCAGGCGAAACGCCTGATCCGCCGGCAAAAATTCCTGACTGCTTTCTTGCGCATGGGCCGGCAGCACCCACAGCACGCCAAGCACCACCACTGATAAAAACCAACGCACCATGAACGACTCCAAAGCAAGATAAGCTCTTATGCTGGCCTGGCCGGATTAAGGCAGCGTTAACAACCACAAAACAGGCGGAGTAGCGACTTTCAGCCATGGAGAATAGATGACGCGCGTCCTGCTGATTGAAGACGACGACCTGATTACCCACGGCATCCTGGCCGGCCTGCGGGCGTACGGCATGGCGGTTGACAGTGTGGCAACCGCAGCGCAGGCCGAGGCTACGCTGTCGGCGATTCATTGCGATGTGGTGATCCTTGACCTGGGGCTGCCCGATGAGGATGGCATGCGCCTGCTGCAGCGCCTGCGCGCGCGCGGCATGGCGCTGCCGGTGCTGATACTGACCGCGCGCGACGCGGTCGAGGACCGCATTGCCGGACTGCGCGCCGGTGCCGACGACTACCTGCTCAAGCCCTTTGACCTCAACGAGCTGGCTGCCAGGCTGCACGCCCTGCTACGCCGCGCGGCCGGGCGCAGCGTCGAGGTGATTGCGCACGGCCCCCTGCGCCTGAACCCGGCCAGCGGAGAAGTATTCCTGCACGAACAGGCCGTGCTGTTGTCCCGGCGCGAACTGGCGCTGCTGGCGACGCTGCTGCATGCGCGCGGACGCATCCTGAGCACCGACCAGCTCAAGGACAGTCTCTACGATTTCAGCGAAGAAATTGAAAGCAATGCACTGAACGTGCATATCCACCACCTGCGGCGCAAGCTGGGTGCCGACATCATCGAGACCGTGCGCGGCGTGGGCTACCGGCTCGGCCTGGTGAACGCATGAGCCTGCGACTGCGTTTGCTGCTGATGATTGGCGTGTCGCTGAGCCTGCTGTGGGGCGGCGTGGCGCTGTGGCAGCTGCGCGACCTGGACCATGAAATGCGGCGCACGCTGGACCAGCGCCTGGTCATGTCGGCCAGAATGGTGGCCGGGCTGATGTCGCAAAACCCTGCGGCATGGGACGGCAGCACCGGGAAAGCCGGCCTGTCTACCCTGACCCTGCCCGCGGCAGAAAAAGGACTGACCTGCCAGGTCAGCTCCCTGCACGGCGAGGTGCTGGCCAGCACCCCGGGCACCACGTCCAGGGCCATTGCGCCGGCAGCGCCCGGTTTTGCCGACCCTGAAATCAACGGCGAGCGCTGGCGCAGCTACACCATCGAATCACACGGCCTGCGCGTCACCACGGCCGACCGCATGGCAGAGCGCAACCTGCTGCAGCGCGACGTGCTGGTGGCCGCCGCACTGCCCTTTGTCGTGGCCCTGATCGGCAGCCTGGTGGTGCTGTGGCTGGGCGTAAAAAGCGGCTTGCTGCCACTCGAACGGCTGCGGCAGGCGCTGGCCAGCCGGGCGCCTGATGCGCTGACGCCGATTCCCGAGGCCACCATGTCGCGCGACTTGCTGCCGCTGGTCCACAGCCTGAACCAGCTGCTGGAGCGAACCGGCACGACCCTGCGCCGCGAGCGCCGCTTTACCAGCGACGCCGCGCACGAACTGCGCACACCGCTGACCGCCATCAAGATCCACCTGCAGGTCGCGCGCATTACCGAGGGCCAGGAAGCCCAAGCGTCGCTGGATTACGCCGACGAGGCGGTGGCGCGGCTTCAGCACACGCTGACGCAACTGCTGACGCTGTCGCAAGTGGAAGGCCCTTTTTCATGGAATGACGGGCGCATCGCCCAGGCCGACGACGTGGCCCACCTGGCGATGCGCGATGCGGCGCCAGATGCATCCGGGCGCATTGTGCTGGAGGGTGACGCCAGCCAGTCCGAGCTGGCACTGCCCCAGGCGCTGGCCGTCACCGCGCTGCGCAACCTGCTCGACAACGCGCTGCGCCACTCCCCGGCAGCGCACAGTGTCAGCCTGGAACTGCAGACCTCCCAGGACAGCGTCTGTTTTCGCGTCTGCGACCATGGGCCCGGCCTGAGCAGCGAGGAACTGGCGCTGGTAACGCAGCGCTTTTGGCGGCGCGGCTCCGGCCGGGGCAGCGGACTGGGGCTGTCCATCGTGGCCGCCATCACCGAGCGCTTTGGCGGCGCGCTGGAACTGGCGCCGCGACGGGGCGGCGGGCTGGCGGCAACCTTGACGCTGCCCAGAATGAAACGGGCCGGCTGAATCCGGCCACGCCGTTTCAAGGCCGATTCATGCCTTGGGCAGCGTCACCCCGACCTGGCCCTGGTACTTGCCGCCGCGGTCCTTGTAGCTGACTTCGCAGACGTCGTCCTTGTCGCTCTCGAAAAACAGCACCTGCGCGCAGCCTTCGCCGGCGTAGATCTTGGCCGGCAGCGGCGTGGTGTTGGAAAACTCCAGCGTGACATAGCCTTCCCATTCGGGCTCGAACGGCGTGACGTTGACGATGATGCCGCAGCGCGCATAGGTGCTTTTGCCCAGGCAGATGGTCAGCACGTTGCGCGGAATGCGAAAGTATTCCATGGTGCGGGCCAGCGCAAAGCTGTTGGGCGGAATGATGCAGCTGTCGCCGTAAAAATCGACAAAGCTCTTTTCGTCAAAATTCTTGGGGTCCACCACGGTGCTGTGGATGTTGGTGAACACCTTGAACTCGGGCGCGCACCGGATGTCGTAGCCATAGCTGCTGGTGCCGTAGCTGATGATCTTGGTGCCGTCCCGCTCGCGGATCTGGCCGGGCTCGAAGGGCTCGATCATGCCAGTCGTTTCGGCCATGTGGCGTATCCATTTGTCGCTCTTGATGCTCATGTAAGGGGCTCCTTGGGTTGCCTGTGATTGTAGGCAGGCCGGCCGGGGCGGAAGCCGCCGGAGCTTACTATTAAATCAATAGCTACTCGCGCGTGCGATTGATTGCTGCGCTTTCTGGTTTGGGGCTTTGGGGCTTTGGGTGGGTTCTTCTTTGGTTTGAGGGGTGAGCGCCTGCCCGGCGGGCAGGCGCTCACCCCTCAATCCAAAAGAGAAGCAACCAAAGCCAAAGGGCCATCAACAAACGACGCAGCGATCAAACCGCAAGCAAAAGAGACCGCAACCCTGCACATCGCCAAGCAAGGCCAACACCAGGGACCGATAAAGCCGTTGACCTCCAGCGAGGTTAGTAGTAACGAAACATTCAGCGGCCGGCCTGAGAAATCACGGTTTTCTCGATCACCCGGTCGTCGCCGAGCACGATCAGCGCAAACAGCAGCTCGTCCAGGCTGGCGGCCTGCGCGGCCCGGCGGGCCAGCAGCGGCGTGGCCTGGGGGTTGAGCACCACAAAGTCGGCCTCGCAGCCGGGCAGCAGGTTGCCAACCACGCCCGCCAGGCCCAGCGCACGCGCCGCGCCGCCGGTGTGCTGCCACCACAGCTGCTGCGGGCCGAGCGACACGCCGGTCTTGGTCTGCCCTTCCCGGCCCACATAGTAGGCAGCCAGCATGGTGTGAAACGGACTGAACGAGGTGCCGCCGCCGATGTCGCTGGCCAGGCCGTACTGAAAGCCGGCGCGGTCTGCGGCTACATAGTCAAAAAATCCGCTGCCCAGGAACAGGTTGCTGGTCGGGCTGACGGCGGCCGCCGCGCCTGTGCGGCGCATCAGCGCGCGGTCTTCGTCGTCCAGGTGAATGCAGTGGGCATAGACGGCGCGCGGTCGCAGCAGGCCGAACTGCTCGTACACGCTCAGGTAGCTGCGCGCCTCGGGGTAGAGCGCGCGCACCCAGGCCATCTCGTCCCTGTTTTCCGCCACATGCGACTGAATCCACACGTCGGGGTATTTGGCCGCCAGTTCGCCCGCGCCGCGCAACTGGGCGGCGCTGCAGCTGGGCACAAAGCGCGGCGTGATGGCGTAGCCGAGCCGGTCCACGCCGTGCCAGCGCGCAATCAACGCTTCGGTGTCAAGCAGGCTTTGCTCCGTTTCATCGCGCACGCCGTCGGGCGAATGCTGGTCCATCAGCACCTTGCCGGTGATCAGGCGCAGCTGGTTTTTTTGCGCCTCGGCAAACAGCGCGTGGACCGATGCGGGGTGCGAGGTGGCAAAGGCCAGCGCGGTGGTGACGCCGTTGCGCAGCAGCTCGGCGATGAAAAACGTGGCCGCCTCGGCACTGTAGGCCGGCGACGCAAAGCGTTTTTCATGCGGAAAGGTGTAGTTCTCCAGCCACGGCAGCAGCCCCTCGGCGGGCGAGCCGATCACGTCCAGCTGCGGGTAATGGAGGTGCATGTCGACAAAGCCCGGCGCGATGATGCGGCCCGGGAAATGCGCGGTCGGCACCCCGGCAAAGCGCGGCGCCAGCTCGGCGTAGCTGCCCACGGCCTGCACCACCTGCCGGCCCTGGGCGTTGGGGCCGACCACCAGCAGGCCGTCGGATTCAAGCACCGCTTGCGCGGGGCCGGAAAAATAAAGGATGGAGGCGCGAAAGGCTTTCATGGCCGGAAGGTTACCGCAGGCCAAGGGCGCGGCCATAGCCAAAGCGCAATAGTGCTTATCTGTGCCCTACCGGCTGAGCCGGCACGCATCGCCAATCGACACGCGCCAGACCCGCACCGAAGACAGCGCCGGCAGGCGCGGCTGCAGCTGGCGAAAGATGAACTGGCACAGGTTTTCAAGCGTGGGCGGGCCCAGGCCCTCCACCTCGTCAAGCAGATGGTGGTCGAGTTGCTCACGCAGCAGCGCGACTTCGCGCCGCACCAGGCCCAGGTCAATCACCATGCCGGTTTTCGGGTCGGGCTGGCCGGTCAGAAAGACTTCGGCGTTGTAGGTGTGGCCGTGAATGCGCCGGCTGCTTTCGGTTTCAATGGCGCGGTCCAGCGTGTGGGCCGCGTCAAAAAAGAAGGTCTGGCTGATTTCGCAGACGGTGGGAATGGCGTTCATCGGATGCCCGTGATCTTGTGGGTTTGCAGGCTGAGCCGCCAGGCCGGCCGCGCCAGGCACAGCGCAATGCAGGCCTGGGTGTTGCGCAAGCGCTCGGGGTTGTCCATGGGCTGCAGGTAGCGGTGGGTGAAGCGGGCGGCTTCCAGTTCTGCCAGGTCGAACGCGGGCTGGGGCCAGACCACCTTGAGTTCGTGGCCTTCGCGCTGCACCCAGGGTGCGCCAGCCTTGGGGCTGACGCAGATCCAGTCGATGCCTGCGGGCGCGGCGATGGTGCCGTTGGTTTCGACGGCAATTTTGAAGCCGCGCGCATGCAACGCCTTGATCAGCGCGCTGTCGACCTGCAGCAGCGGCTCGCCGCCGGTGAGTACCACCAGGCGGTGGTCGCGGTCGGTGGCGGGCCACTGGGCTTCGATTTGCTGCGCCAGCGCGTCGGCGCCCGTAAACTTGCCGCCCAGCGTGCCGTCGGTGCCGACAAAGTCGGTGTCACAAAAGCGGCAGATGGCGCTGGCGCGGTCCTGCTCGCGGCCTGACCAGAGGTTGCAGCCGGCAAAGCGGCAAAAAACCGCCGGATGGCCGGCATTGGCGCCCTCGCCCTGCAGCGTGTAGAAAATTTCCTTGACCTGGTAGCTCATGGTGCTCCTGCCACGCAGCGGTTCGTTGTAAAAATTTGCGCATCGCTGCGCGTCACCGGCACGGCGGCTGGCAGCTGGGCCAAAGCGGAGAAAGAAAAACAGGCAACCGCGCGTGTCGAAATGACAGCGGTCACGAGGTTTTTGTACATGGTGGTCCTCTACATGGCCCCGGAATCAAAAGCAAACATCGCCCGGGCGCCGAGGCAGCGCGCGGGTAGCCCGCTATTTTAGCGGCTCAGCACCGGATAGGTCCTGACCATCCACCCATACACCGCCGCCCCGAGCAGCAGCATGCTGGCGGCAATTTGCAGCGACAGCGTGAAACCATGGACCTGGCTGCCGGTGTGCCTGAGCAGCCAGGCCACCAGCAGCGGCCCCAGGATCTGCCCCACGCCGTAGGTGGCGGTGAGCAGGCCCATGAAGCTGGCGGCGGTGTGCGGGCGCAGGCGGCGCACTTCCTGCATCGCAAAAAAGGTCAGCGCGGTGAATGGCAAACCCAGCATCAGGCTGCCGATGGCGAACCCGGCCAGGCTGGGGCTCCAGAGGCTGGCCGCTATGCCGAGCGCCTGCAGCCCATAGCAGCCAGCCAGCAACACCCGGAAATCCCGGCCCGGCCTGAGCCGCGTGGCCAGCAGCGCGCCTGCCATCACGCCCAGCCCAAAAATAGGCCAGAACAGGTCCAGCCAGGTCGAGCCGGGCAAGGCCGCGCGGGCAATCACGGGCAGGAAAGTGGCGGTGATGATGTAGCCGAACCCGGCCAGTCCATAGGCCAGCGTCAGCAGCGCCATTTCGGCATGGCCGTGCGGCGCTGGCGCTGTGCTGGCAGCATCTGCAGGCGGCGTGCCCAGCGCGGCCAGCCGCTCGGCACCGCCGCGCAGCGTGCGCCAGACGGCCGCGGTGAGCACAAAGGCCAGCACCCCGTAAATCAGCCAGCCGGTGGCGGCCGTCCAGCGCCAGGCCACCATGCCGCTGGCAAACAGGCCGCTCACCACAATGCCTGCGCCGGGACCGGCAAAAATCACCCCGCCCATGGCGGGCACGCCCAGCCGCGCCAGTTGCGACAGGCACCAGCCCGACGTGAAGATGAACACCACCGCGCTGGTCACGCCAGCGGCAAAGCGCAGCGCGGGCCAGGCCGCAGGCCACTGCCAGGCCATGGCCAGCGTCAGCACCCCGGTGGCAAGCAGCCCGGCGCGCACCAGCGACGAATAAGCCAGCAAGGGCAGCCGGCGGAACCGCGCCCAAAGCCAGGGCTGCAGCGCGCAAGCCATGGCGCCCAGCATGTAGCCCAGGTAGTTGGCGCTGGCCAGCCAGCTGGCGCCGGGCAAGTCAACGACGCCGTCATGGAGCATCATGGGCAGCAGCGGCGTGAAGGCAAAGCGGCCCAGCCCCATGGCCACAGCCAGCGCCACCAGACCGGCCAGCGCGATGGGCCAGGCGGCCTCCGCTGCCTTTGGCCCGGGGCCACTGGGTGGCGGCGCGCCGCTCGTTGAAACACTTTGAGGGCTTTGCGCACCTGGCCGCAAAGCCTGCTCCCGGCTCAAGCTTGCGCCGCCCAGATGCGCCGGATCTGCGCAGAAATTTCCATGGGGTCAAAGGGCTTGGGAATCACTTCCAGCGCGCCCAGCGCCTTGTACTGCGCCACTTCAGCGGCCTGTACCTTGGCGGTCATGAAGATCACCGGCGTATGGGCCGTGGCGGGCATTTCGCGCAACGCACGGAGCGTGCTGGGGCCGTCCATGCCGGGCATCATCACGTCCAGTAGCAGCAGGTCTGCACCGGCGCCAGGCGCAGCGCTCAGCGCTTCCTGGCCAGAGGCGCAGGCGATCACGGCAAAACCGCCCACGGCCTCCAGGGCCATCTGCGCCACGGCGCGGATGTCAGGCTCGTCTTCAACGTAAAGAATGCGGCAAAGGGATGAAGGCATGGTCAACTCAGGGGTTGGGGACGGGTGGGTCCGGGGTCTCCGGGAATCTGCAGGACACGCTGGATTGTATTTAACAGCTCGGTGTTGGAGGTACGGGCTTTGATCAGGATCGCTTCGGCTTGCCTGCATTCGGCCGGGTCCACGTCGTTGGCTGAAAACACGATCACCGGCGGTGGCGGGTCAAGTGCGTGAATGTCATCAAACAGTTCCCAGCCCGAACCCTGGCGCAGCCCGATGTCCAGCAGCACCAGGTCAAACCGTTGCGTGCGAAGCCAGGTTCGCGCTTCGTCCGGCGTGGTTGCAAATTCGAAGTCGGCAAAATCTCCGGCAATCGCTTCGGTGATGTGCTGGACATCGGGATCGTCCTCCACATGCAAAATGCGCGGCTTGCCTGAATGCACGCTGCCAACGGCTCGGCGGATGCTGCGGATCAGCAGGTTTTCATCGATCGGCTTTTCGAGCCAGTCCGAGACCGCGAGCGGTTTGCGGTTGAACCGCAACAGTCCTTCCTCGACCCGGGCCGCGATCACGATGACGGGGACATGGCTTGTTCTGGGCTGGTCGTGCAGCGCACTGATGAAGGCTGCACCGGATTGGCCTGGCAGCTTGATGTCTACCATCACGGCATCGTAGCTATTGCTCGCAAGCCACGCCCAGGCCTGCGTCGCATGGTGCGCGATGTCGGCTTCGATGCCGGCTTTTTCCAGCATCGTGCCGATCAGTCGGGCCGCTTCGGCATCCCCCTCGCACACCAGGATACGCAGCCCGGAGAACACGGCCCGGGCCCGTGAAGGCGGGGAAAGCCGCGCCGGATCCCGCCATTCGGGCAATTCCAGGAAGAACGTGGTGCCTGCAGCCGCCTCGCTGCTAAAGCCGATCTGGCCGCCCATCTTCTCGACAAGGCCTCTGGAAATGTTAAGCCCGAGGCCGCTCCCGCCTTTTTGACGGGTATCGGAAGAATCGGCCTGCGAAAACTTCTGGAAGATCCTGCTGCGAAATTCTTCCGGAATACCGGGGCCACGGTCCACCACTTCGACCCGCACCTGCCGGGCCACGCGCAGCACATTGACGTCCACCGTGCTGCCGGGGGGTGAAAACTTCACCGCGTTGGACAGCAAATTGGTCAGCACCTGGATCAGGCGGTCGCTGTCGATGCGTGCCTCCAGCGCCGCATCGGGCGCCTGCAAGCGCAGCTTCACGCGGTGTTGGCCTGCGAAACCCTCGATGGCGGCCAGCGTCTGCTGGACCAGCGGCCTGATGTCGACGACCTGCAGGTCCAGGCTCATTTTGCCGGACTCGATTTTTTCGCTGTCCAGGATGTCGTTGATCAGCCGGATCAGGCGCTCGCAGTTGTTCTTGGCAATGGCCACCAGGTTCCTGGCCGCTTCGGGCAGCTCGCCCGCCACACCGCCGGCGATCAAGCCGAGTGATCCGCGGATCGACGTCAGCGGCGTGCGCAACTCATGGCTGACCGTGGAGATGAATTCGGTTTTCATGCGGTCAATGCGCTTGAACTCGGTAATGTCGGTGCCTTGCGCATAAAACCCGAGAACCTTGCCAGCGTCGGCGCCCTCGCCATAGCGCGGAAAATAATGCATGGCGTAGGTCCGGGTGCCGCCCTGCGGCGTCACTTGTAGCCGCTCGTAGTGAACCACATAACCTCGCAGCACTTCTTGAGCCTTGTCCCGGACACCCGCATAGGCGCGCGGGCCGAGCACTTCGGCCAGGGTCCGGCCATGGATCTGATCAAAGCGCAGGCCAAAGACTTCTTCGTAAGCTTTGTTATGAAAGCAAAATCGCTGCTCCAGATCCAGGCAGGCGATCAGGACGGGCACGGTGTCGGTGATCTGGCGCAGCTGCAATTCATTGGCATGCAATGCCTCGGCAATGCGCTTGCGTTCGGTGATGTCGCGCATGCTGCCAATGAACTGGCGGCGCCCGCCCAGGAAAAACTCCGAAATTCGAAGGTCCATCGGGAAAATCCTGCCGTCACTGCGCCTCCCCGCCACCTCGCGCCCGGTACCGTTTCCAATTATTTTCGCCGGCCCGCCATGCAGATAGCGGGCCAGGTAGCCATCGTGTTCGCTGTGGTAAGGCTCCGGCATCAGCATGGATATGTTCTTGCCGACGACGTCCTCGCTGCGGTAGCCGAACATGCGCTCGGCCGCCGGGTTGAACCGTTCAATCAGGCCGCCATCGGAGATGCTCACGATGCCTTCATCCAGATTGTCCAGCAGCGCCCGCTCCAGACGCTCGCTGTCACGCAAACTTGCAGTCATCGCGTGGGCTTGCGCTTCCGAGCGAACCAGCCGGGTCACCAGCGGCGAAAGCCGCCATCGCAGCAGCAAAAACGCTATGACCAGCACGCCCACCAGAAGCGGAATCAGATAGCGCAGTTGCGCCCACACAGGGGCATACAACTCGGCGCTGTCCATTTTGAGCACCATTCCCAGCCCAAGATCGCCCACCGGCGCGTAAGCCGCCACCACCTTCTGGTCTCGGTAATCGCGGGCGGTGATGAAGCCGGTCTGCCCTTCCAGCGCATAGGTCATCGGCAATGCCACGCCCTTTGACGATCTTTTAGACAAGGTAGCAACCACCGGGTTGAGCGTCGTCGGAAAACACCGCATGTTGAGACCGAAGGGCGCGCACAGCGCGAGCTCTCCCGTGTCGCCCTGAAGCGTGGCGTCCTTGAGCATGCCCATGTAACCGGGCAGCGGCGTTTCCACAATGACCGTGCCAATAACAGCCCCTCCCCGTTTCATTTCGACCACCGCATGCATCAGCATTTGCTCATCCCATATCAATTGCACCCGCCCGGGAAGGGTGAGCGGAACGGTCAGCACGGGCTTATGGGCAAAGGAGCCGGCATGCACCAATTCGCGCCCTTCTTTGTCAAGCAATGCAATGGCCGTAAACCCTGTTGAAAGAAAGGACTGCACGGCGGTATTGAGTGCCTGATGGGCAGGACTCTCGTCCACACTCGCATTCCTTCCTTGCATCTGATCCATCAGCAAAGGGCGGGTGGCAATGACCGTCGCCCGGTCAAAGCCGGCTTCAATTTCAGCCTGCATCAGCTTGATGCGGTTTTTCAGGGAAATCTGGAGGCTTTTGCTCAGAAGCGCCTTGGCATGACGCTCCATGACCATGAATATGGTGACGCTCACCAACAGGGTTGTCACCAACAAAATCACGCCTGCGACCAGGCTGATGCGATGTTGACGATTTTGGGGGTGGCGCCTGTCTTCGAGGGGAGTGTCAGTGGAGGACATGAGAGGGTCTTGTTGCCAGTTCTTCAGGGATGACGGGGTCATTGGGTCGTGGGGTCGTGGGGTCGTGGGGGCTAGTCGCCCTGAATGCCGATTTCTGCGGAAAGGCTGCGACAGAACGCTTGCACGGCCCGGCCCACCCCGGTCTGCT
This sequence comes from Polaromonas sp., assembly GCA_030650875.1. GTDB lineage: Bacteria > Pseudomonadota > Gammaproteobacteria > Burkholderiales > Burkholderiaceae_C > Polaromonas. The sequence goes on along the minus strand of JAUSDK010000150.1, from coordinate 10,395 downwards.
CGGCGGGCGTCAAGGCCTTTGCAGCGCCTGCCAACGGACTGACGGCCATCTCCAGCACCCGGGCCGCATCGCCCAGCGCGGCCAAGCCGAAAGTTGCGCCCGATCCCGCCAGGCTGTGCGCACAGCGCTCCAGGCCTGCCAGCGCTGGCGCCTCGCCGTTGAGCACCTGGCGCCAGAGGGACTCGATTTGTTCCAGCCGCTGGGGCAACGCGCTACGGTACTCCGCACGCTGCGCCTGCAAAAACGCGGCCAAAGAAGGAGGGGGGGACGTCATGACAGCAGGACTGCCGATGCCGATACCGGCGTCATGCCAGACGAGGCCACGAGGGCGCCGGCCAAATGAAGTGCGAATCTGCCGTTTGCCAGCGCGCACAGACAACCCTGCGAAGGGAAGCTTGTTTCTTTGAAAGAAAAGTAACGCATCGTCCATCTTAAGGTGAAAGCGTCCAGGCCTGGCGCGCAAGCAAAGCGAAATCTCCATGCGCCGACAAAACATGCAAAGAAATACAGAGGCAGGCCCGGCGTCCAGCGCAATCGGTGACGGCGGGTATAGGGGCTGCGCGGCCGCCATCACCGGGTACACGCGCGCATAAGGGGACACTGCACAAGCGCCCAGCCGATTGCACGTTAGACTGGCCGCTTCATGACCGTTGTGCATGCGTTGAAAGTACCGACCGGCAACGACCTCCAGCACCCCGCGCCTCTGTGCAAAAAAAGCGAGCGTGTTGACCGACCAGGGCGTCGGCAGACCAGAAGTTGAAATTAAAATTGAAACTCTTGCGAAAATCGATTAAATCGCCTTGAAATCGACGAAGGACCTCTTCAAACAGAAGCCAGACCAAAGGAACGTAACAAGGATGCAAGACTTCGAAGTTTATGCGCTCACCGAGCGTGGCAAAAATGAGCTGCGCAGTGGCGCGACCGCCCTGTCGCCAGCCCAGATTGAACTGCTGATCAGGATCGATGGGGTTTTGACGGTCGCGCAAATCAGGGCTGGCCTGCCCGGGATGGCGCTGGAGGCCTTCACCACGAGCTTCGAGAGCTTGCTGGGCCTGCACCTGCTGTCAGCGGTAAGGGTCGACCCGTTCGCAGAACAGTTCGAGTTCCAGGTTCCGCTAAGCAAAACGGCGCTGTCCCGGGCCGAAGCCGAGGCCGATGCGGGCGCTGCCTCGCTCAGGAAGGCCGGTTATTACGTGAGCATTGCCCGCAAGCGCGGCCCCTTGCGCACGCTGGCGCGGGACGAGGTGCTGACGGCCGTGGTGGTGGAAGACGAGCCCATGCTCGCCAAATTCATCCAGAGTTACCTGGCCTTCGAGGGCTTCGATGTGCGGCTGGCGGGCAACCGGGCCGAAGTCATAGCGGAAATCCGCAAATCCCCGATGCCCGACCTGATTCTTCTGGACGTGATGCTGCCGGACGCCGACGGCTTTGACATCCTGCTCAGGCTGCGCCAGCACCCGGTACTCAAGAACGTGCCCATCATCATGCTGACGGGCAAGGCCACGCGCGAAGCGGTGATCAAAGGCCTGGCCGGCGGCGCAGACGGCTATGTCACCAAACCCTTCGAGGCCGACGCCCTGATGCGCGCGATCAGGACCGTCGTCGGACTGCCCCAAGTGCAGGAGGTGCCGGTGACGCCCATCGGCCGGAAAGACCCCTGGGCCCAAAAAAAGAACCCCCGCTGAGACGCGATACAGGGCAGGGCCGGATGACCGCCAGCAGCAAAGCGCGGCATCTGCCCGTCAGGCCGGGCCGGTTTCCTGGCAAAAAGTCTCAAAACATGCATTCAGCCGGTCGATATGACGGCGCTTGGCCGACGCATCGATAAAGCTCGCCTCAAAGCTGTTGCGCGCCAGCGTGTAGGCGTGCCGGGCGCTCAGGTCCAGGGCGGCAAAGGTCTGCGTGAAGTTCTCGTTGATGTAGCCGCCAAAGTAAGCCGGGTCGTCGGAGTTGACGGTGGCCAGCAGCCCGGCGTCCAGCAACTGGCGCAGGTTGTGGCCGGCCAGTTCGGGGAATACGCAGAGCTTGAGGTTGGACAGCGGGCACACCGTGAGCGCAATGCGGCTGGTCGCCAGGCGCTGCATCAGGGCCGCGTCTTTGCTGGCCTGCACGCCGTGGTCGATGCGCTCGACCTTGAGCAGGTCCAGCGCAGTCCAGACGTAGGCCGGCGGGCCCTCTTCGCCGGCATGCGCGACCAGGTGAAAGCCCAGTTCGCGGCAGCGCACAAACACGCGCGCAAACTTCTCGGGCGGATTGCCCAGTTCGCCTGAATCGAGCCCCACGCCGATCAGCTTGTCACGAAAAGGCAGGGCTTGCTCCAGCGTGGCAAACGCATCGTCCTCGCTCAGGTGGCGCAAAAAGCACATGATCAGCGAGGCGCTGATGCCCCGCTCGGCTTCGGCATCGACGCAGGCGCGGTGCAGGCCGTTGATGACGGTTTCCATGCTGACGCCGCGTGCGGTGTGGGTCTGCGGGTCGAAGAACAGTTCGGCGTGCACCACGTTGTCCTGCGCGGCGCGGCGCAGATAGGCGCGCGTCATGTCGTAGAAGTCCTGCTCTTTCAGCAGCACGCTGGCGCCGGCGTAATAGATGTCCAGAAAGCTCTGCAGGTTGCTAAAGGCGTAGGCGCTGCGCAGCGCCTCCACGCTGGCGTACGGCAAGGCCAGCGCGTTGCGCTGCGCCAGCGCAAAAATCAGTTCGGGCTCCAGCGAGCCTTCGATGTGGATGTGCAGCTCGGCCTTGGGCATGCGCCGCAGCAGTTCGGGCAGGCGGTCGGCGGCGACCGGTTTCACGGCAAATTCAGGCAGGTTCATGTCAATTCCAAAAACAAAAAAAGCTGCCCGAAGGCAGCTGTCAGGCCGATCTTGAGGGAACGACCCGGGTCATCAGTTACCGGGCACCTTGCCTTCCACGCCCTTGACGTAGGTTTTCAGGCCGCCCAGGAACTTGTCGTCGGCCACCACATCCTTGGCGACCAGTTCCTTGCCGGTGTTGTCCATGATGGGGCCTTTCCAGATGGAAAAGCTGCCGTCCTTCAGGCCGGCCTTGACCTCGTCAATGCGCTTTTTGGTGTCATCAGGCACATCGGCGGCAATCGACACGAGGTCAATCGCGCCTTCTTTCACGCCCCACCAGGCGCTGGCGTTGCCGGCCCATTTGCCTTCAAGCGCTTCGCCGACGGCCTTGACGTAGTACGGACCCCAGTTGATGACGGCCGAAGCCAGGTGGGCTTTTGGTCCGTAGGCCGTCATGTCGGAGTCCCAGCCAAAGGCGCGCTTGCCCATTTTCTCGGCGGTCTGCAGCACGGCCGACGAGTCGGTGTTCTGGAACAGCACGTCGGCGCCGCCGTTGATCAGCGCGGTAGCCGCTTCGGTTTCCTTGGGCGGGTTGAACCACTCATTGACCCAGACCACCTTGGTCTTGACCTTGGGGTTGACCGACTGCGCGCCCAGCGTGAAGCTGTTGATGTTGCGCACGACTTCAGGAATCGGCACCGAGCCGACCACGCCCAGCGTGCCGGTCTTGCTCATCTTTCCGGCAATCACGCCGGCCATGTAGGCGCCTTCGTAGGTGCGGCTGTCATAGGTACGCAGGTTGTCGGCGGCCTTGTAGCCGGTGGCGTGCTCGAACTTGACGTCCTTGAGGTCGGCGGCGACCTTGAGCATGGGCTCCATGTAGCCAAAGGTGGTGCCAAAGATCAGCTTGTTGCCCTGCTGGGCCATGTCGCGAATCACGCGCTCGGCGTCAGCCGACTCGGGCACTTTTTCAACAAAGCTGGTGACCACCTTGTCGCCATAGGCCGCCTCGACCGCCTTGCGGCCATTGTCATGGGCGTAGGTCCAGCCGCCGTCGCCCACCGGGCCGACGTAGGCAAAGGCGATTTTCAGGGGTTCGGGCTTGGCGGGCGCGGGCGCCTCCACCACCGGGGCGGGCGCGGGCGCAGGTGCGGGCACCTCCGTTTTGCTGCAGCCCATCAGGGCGGCCGAGGCCACCGCCGACAGGGCCGCCAGCTTGAGCAGGGAACGTTTGTGCAGGTCTGTCATGTCGTCTCGCTTTCGTTGAAAAATGAAAAAATCGCTTATTCGCTCAGGCGTCAGGGTAGAACGGCTTGCCAATCGAGCTGGGCATGTTCAGGCGTATCCACAGCGGATTGCGCGAGATCAGCACCAGCACCACGATGGTGGCCAGGTAGGGCAGCATGCTCAGCAACTGGGTGGGCACCTCCACGCCCAGCCCTTGCAGGTGAAACTGGAGCATGGTCACGCCGCCAAACAGATAAGCCCCAAGCAAGACCCGGGCCGGGCGCCAGGTGGCAAAGGTGGTGAGCGCCAGCGCGATCCAGCCTTTGCCGGCAATCATGCCTTCGACCCACAGCGGTGTGTAGACCACCGACACATAGGCGCCGGCCAGCCCGCACAACGCCCCGCCCGCCACCACGGCGGCCAGCCGGATGCGCCGCACCGGGTAACCCAGCGCATGCGCCGATTCGGGGCTTTCGCCGACCGAGCGCAACACCAGGCCGGCACGCGTGCGGTACAAAAACCAGACCAGCCCGCCGGTCAACGCCATGGCGATGTAGACCATGGGGTGCTGACGAAACAGCGCTGGGCCAAAAAACGGCAGATCGGCCAGATAGGGAATGAGCAACTGCGACTGCTCGGGCAGCTTTTCCTGCACGTAGCCGATGCCCACAAACGCCGAAAAGCCCGCACCAAAGATGCTCAGCGCCAGCCCGGTGGCGTACTGGTTGGTGTTGAGCCAGATCACCAGCACGCCAAACAGCGCCGCCAGAAAAGCCCCGGCCGCCATGCCGGCGGCAAAGCCCAGCCAGCTGTTGCCGGTGTGCACCACCGTGGCAAAGCCGGCGATGGCGGCGCACAGCATCATGCCTTCGGCGCCCAGGTTGACGATGCCGGCTTTTTCATTGATCAAGAGGCCCAGCGCGGCAATGGCCAACACGGTGCCGGCGCTCAGTGTGGCCGCGATCAGCAGTGCGGTGGAATCCATCAGCGCGCTCCTTGGGTGCGCGGCAAGAAGGCGCTGGTAAATTTGAACCGGTAGGCAATCAGGGTGTCGCAGGCCAGCAGATTGAACAGCAGCAGACCCTGAAACACGCCCGTCAGCGACTTGGGCAGTCCCAGCCGCGACTGCGCCAGTTCGCCGCCAATGTAGAACATGCTCATCAGCAGCGCTGAAAACACGATGCCGACCGGATGCAGGCGGCCGACAAAGGCCACGATGATGGCGGCAAAGCCGTAGCCCGCCGGCACGTAGGGCGTGAGCTGGCCAATCGGCCCCGCCACCTCGAGCGCTCCGGCCAGTCCGGCGGCGCCGCCCGACACCAGCAGCGCCACCCACAAGGCGCGGCGCGACGAAAAGCCGGCATAGCGCGCCGCCGCAGGGGCCAGGCCGCTGACCTCTTGCGCAAAGCCGGCGTAGGTGCGAAACAGGTAAAGCCACATGACGAGCACGCCGACCAGGCCCAGCAAGATGCCGATGGTGACGCGCGAGCCCGCCATCAGGCGCGGGATTTGCGTCACCACGTCAAAGGTCCTGGTTTGCGGAAAGTTGTAGCCGGCCGGGTCTTTCCAGGGGCCAAACACCAGGTAGTTCAGCACCATGCCGGCCACATAGACCAGCATCAGGCTGACCAGGATTTCATTGGCGTTGAAGCGGTCGCGCAAAAAGGCGGTGATGCTGGCCCAGGCCATGCCGCCCATCACGCCGGCCAGCAAAATCACCGGCATGATCCACGGCCCGGTGGTCTTGTCGGCCAGCAGCGCCACGCCGCCTGCCGCCACGGCGCCCATCACAAACTGGCCTTCGGCGCCAATGTTCCAGACATTGGAGCGAAAGCACACCGCCAGCCCCAGCGCAATGATCAGCAAGGGCGTGGCCTTGACCATCAACTCGCCCAGCGCGTACGGCGTGCGAATCGGTTCCCAGAAGAACACCTGCAGGCCCTTGACCGGGTCTTTGCCCAGCGCCACAAACAGCCCCACGCCAATCACCACCGTGATCAGCAGCGCCAGCACGGGCGAGGCCAGGGTCCAGAACTGCGAGGCCTGGGGCCGGGCTTCAAGCTGCGCCATGCGGGGCTCCTGTTGCTGCGTTTGCGGCGGGCGTCCACAAGCCGCTCATCCACTGGCCGACCAGTTCCACCGTGGCCAGGGCGCGCGGCAAGGACGGCGACAATTGGCCCCTGGCCATCACGTAGAGCCGGTCTGAAATTTCAAACAGCTCGTCGAGCTCTTCACTGACCACCAGCACCGCGCAGCCGGCACCGGCCAGCGCCAGCAGCTCGCCGCGTATCTGCGCGGCCGCGCCTACGTCCACGCCCCAGGTCGGCTGCGAGACGATGAGCAGCGCCGGCCTGGCGTCAATCTCGCGGCCCATGATGAACTTTTGCAGGTTGCCGCCCGACAGGGAACGCGCCACCGCCTGCGGGCCGCCGCACTTGACCTTGAAACGCGCAATGATGCGCCCGGCCTGCGCCTGCAGCGCGCCGCCCTTGAGCCAGCCGCCGGCGCCCACGGCGTCCTTGCGCGTGAGCATGAGGTTGCGCGCCAGCGACAGCGACGGCACAGCGCCCCGGCCCAGCCGCTCTTCGGGCACAAAGTGCAGCCCCAGCGCGCGGCGCCGGCCCGGGCTGAGCCGGCCCGCGTTGTGGCCCTTGACGGCAATGGCCGCCGCCGCAGAACGCGTGTCTTCACCCGACAGCGCGTACAGCAGCTCCTTCTGGCCGTTGCCCGACACCCCGGCAATGCCGACCACTTCACCGGCGCGCACCTGCAGCGCAATCTGCTGCAGGTCCACGCCGTGCTGGTCGCCCTTGGCCAGGCTCAGTTGCCGCACATCCAGCACGATGTCGCCGGTTTTCACGTAGCGCTGCGCCAGCGCGGGCGGCTCGGCGCCGATCATCAGGCGGCTCAGCGAGGCGTTGGACTCCTGGCGCGGATCGCACTCCCCCGTCACCCGGCCCATGCGCAGCACGGTGCAGGCGGTGCATAGCGCGCGGATTTCATGCAGCTTGTGGCTGATGTACAAAATGCTGCAGCCTTGGGCCGCCAGCTGGCGCAGCGTGACAAAGAGCTTGTCGACCGCCTGCGGCGTCAGCACCGAGGTCGGCTCGTCCAGGATCAGGAGCTTGGGGTTGGTCAGCAGCGCCCGCACAATTTCAACGCGCTGGCGCTCACCGACGCTCAGGGTGTGCACCGGCCGCGCCGGGTCCAGCTGCAAGCCGTAGGCCTCGGTGGTTTGCGTGATGCGCTGCGACACGTCGGCCAGGCTCAGGTGCTTGCCCAGGCCGAGCCAGACGTTTTCAGCCACCGTCAGGGTGTCGAACAGACTGAAATGCTGGAACACCATGCTGATGCCGAGCGCGCGCGCTTCCTGAGGGTTGCGGATCACGACGCGCTGGCCATCGACGGCCACGCTGCCGGCATCGGGCTTGACGGAGCCGTAGATGATTTTCATCAGCGTCGATTTGCCGGCGCCGTTTTCACCCAGCACGGCGTGGATTTCACCAGGCTGCACGGCCAGCGAGATGCCGTCATTGGCGACCACGCCCGGGTAGCGCTTGCTGATGCCGCGCAGCTGCAGCCGGGGCGGGCTGGCGGCCGGGGATTCGGTGTCGGGAGGCAAGACGGTCATGAATCTCTGGGTATTTGTTATTTTTAACGTTTCAGGCCTGCAGCCCTTTAATGAGAAGGGCACCAGCAGTTACTATTTTCGCAGCGAAGCCGCGACCGACTTGACGCGCTCGCGCAGCCACTTGGCGGCGTTGGAGGCATGCGTGCGTTCATGCCAGAGCTGGTAGTACATCATGCGGGGAAAGGCGATGGGGCAAGGCAGTATTTTGACCGGAAGCAAGCCTTCAAAACGCGCGCAGTACTGCCGACCGGTGGTCATGACCAGCAGGCTGGACGCCACCATGGACGGCATCAGGCCAAAGTGGGCGCAGCGCACCGTGATGTTGCGCGTCATGCCCAGCGTGGCCAGGTGCTCGTCGATCACGCCCTTGGCGCCCGGGTGCGTGGCCATGGGCGCGATGTGCTCGGCCGCCAGCCAGCTTGCCGCGTCCCAGCCGCGCCGCACCGCCGGGTGGTCCTGGGCCACCAGGCACACCACCTCGTCGCCGAACAGGCGCGCCAGGTGCAGGTCATCGGGCGGCGCGGCCCAGTTGCCCACCACCAGGTCGACCCGCCCCTCCGCCAGCTGCGCGCGGTAGTCCGACTCGGCTGACAGCGGGTGAATTTCAATCGGGCAGCCCGGCGCCTGGGCCTTGAGCTGCGCCACCAGTTGCGGCAAAAACAAGGGGTCCAGGTAGTCGCTGGCGGCCAGCCGGAAGGTCGTTTGCGCGGTGGCCGCGTCAAAGCCCCGGGCATCGCTGAACAGCATGCCGGCGGCACGCAAGATGCTGGCCGAAGGCTCGATCATGCGCAGGCCCGCGTCGGTGGGCACCATGCCGGCACCGGCGCGCACCAGAATCGGGTCGCCGGCTAGAGCGCGCAGGCGCTTGAGCGCCGCGCTGACGGCGGGTTGGTACATTCCCAGGCGGAGGGCGGCGCGCGAGACGCTGCGTTCGGTCAACACGGTGTTCAGGACCCTGATGAGGTGGAGGTCAATCTTGTCGGCAATTTTGTCGAAGGACACCGGATCTTTCATACCTGTTTAACCATGCGCTTGATATGCTCTTTTGTATGGCGGCCAGCGCCCGCGTGTTTTACCCTGAAGGCCATGACCTGCATGACGCATCCATTGACTGACAGCCACGCTGTGAAACCCCTGCGCTTCATCAGGCGGGGGCAAGTGGTTTCCCTGAACAATGTACCACCCAGCCGCACCCTGCTGGCGCTGCTGCGCGAGGACCTGCAGCTGACCGGCACCAAGGAAGGCTGCGGCGAAGGCGACTGCGGCGCCTGTACCGTGGTGGTGGGCGAGGCCGAAGGCGGACGCATCCGTTTCCGGGCGGTCAACAGCTGCATCAAGCTGGCGCATTCGGTGGATGGTCTGGCGTTGTGGATCCCGGAAGACCTGGCTGCCGAAGACGGCACGCTGCACCCGGCGCAAGAAGCCATGCTGCAGTGCCACGGGTCGCAGTGCGGGTTCTGCACCTCCGGTTTTGTCATGAGTTTGTTCAGCATGTACCAAAACCATGTTTGCCAGGGCCAGCCCATCACCCGCGAATTGGCGCAGCAGGAACTGTCGGGCAACCTGTGCCGCTGCACCGGCTACCGGCCGATTCTGGAGGCCGCGCAGCGCATGGGCGACTTGCCGCGCGCCCGGCTGGACCACGCTGATTTGCTACAAAAAATGGCGCGAATAGCCACCACCGATATTGGGCTGGAGCCTGATTCTTCTTATCAATCACCGACCACGCTGGACGCCCTGCTGCGCGCCCGTGCCGCCCAGCCGGACGCGCAGCTGGTGGCCGGCTGCACCGATGTGGGCCTGTGGGTGACCAAGCAGCACCGCGAGTTTGCCCAGGTGCTGGACCTGACCCGGGTGGCCGAACTGCGCCGCATCGCGCGGGGCGCGCAGCAGCTGTCCATAGGCGCGGCCGTCACGCTGAGCGACGCCTTTGCCGCGCTGGTGGCCGAGCGGCCGGTGCTGCAGCATTTTGCTGCCCGCTTTGCCGGCCTGCCGGTGCGCAACGCAGGCACGCTGGGCGGCAATGTGGCCAACGGCTCGCCGATTGGCGACTCGATGCCGCTGCTGATTGCCCTCCATGCCCAGGTCGTGTTGATGAGCGCGCGCGGCCAGCGGGAGATGCCGCTCGAAGCGCTCTACACCGGCTACCGGCAGAACGTGATGGCCGCCGACGAGCTACTGGCCTTTGTCAAGGTGCCGCACGCGGCCGCCGGAGAGATGCTCAAGGTCTACAAAATCTCCAAGCGTTACGACGACGACATTTCCGCTGTCTGCCTGGCGATTAACCTGCAGATCGACGGCGGCATCGTCACCCGCGCGTCGATAGGCGCAGGCGGTGTGGCAGCCACGCCAGCGCGCGCCGTCAGGACCGAAGCCGCGCTGCGGGGCCAGCCGTGGACCGAAGCGACGGTTAAAAACGCCATGGCGGTGCTGCGCGCCGAGTTTTCGCCGCTCACCGATATGCGCGCCTCCAGCGCTTACCGCACCGAAGTGCTGGGCAACCTGTTGCAGCGCTACTGGCTTGAAAGCCAGGGCCTGCAGCAGATCAACCTGGAATCCTTCACGCTGGAGGACGCGGCATGAGCCCCGACAGCAGCCCGGCGTCCGGCCGTTCAGCCTTTCACGAAAGCGCACGGGCCCAGGTGGCGGGCGCGGCGACCTATGTCGATGACATCCCGGAAATCCGGGGCACGCTGTATGCCGCGCCCATTCTTTCGACCGTGGCGCACGGCCGGCTGCTGG
>JAUSDK010000148.1 GCA_030650875.1 Polaromonas sp. | reverse complement strand
TGGCATTGCTACCCGGAGGGAACAACTTCCGCCACCCCTACCGTCGGTGCGTCGGAGCAGCGGCCCGTTGAATCTGCTCGAAAAGGTCCCGCGCGGCATCCCTGGAGGCGGCATCTTGCTCTGCACTGAGAGGATTGAGATATACACCGTCGCGGCCCGCTGCATAGGCGGGACCGCCGACATCGTCGTCGTACTCCGAGCCGTCCTCGTTGATCGCGTAGTGATCGTCCTTGGAGAGGTCCGTGCCGATAAGCCGAGATAGATACACCCAAGTCCAGCACCGAGTTAGATCTCCCTGATCGTGTTCTTCGATCAGGCGGAGCATGGCATCCGTGTCCCCACTCTCGGCAGCCACGGTAAGCCAGTGTTTTGCATCAGCCACGCGCCCAAGTCGCTCGGCAATCTCGGCAACGGCCGATGGATCTGCATCAACATCGTGACGCGGCCGCTCGAAGAACGACGGGTCGCCAAACCGCTTTGCCAGGTCGAGGCGCGCATGTTGATTGCCGAGTCGACCGGCCTCGCGAAGATGGCGGGCGTACTTATCCTCCTGGGCGAGTCGAGCTGCATGAGCGTCTGCCCACTCCTTTTCCACGCCTGTCAGCATACGACCTTGTTGTGCCTGGGTATGCCAATAAGGGCTTCCAGAACCCTGATCGGTGTCTTCATCGTCGTCGGGGGCATGGATCAGCGACAGGGCGTAGTGAGCGAGAGCGTTGCCTTTACTGGCAGCTGCTTCCAACCCATCCAGCATGAGTGGCGCGAAATCACCCACGTCGCTACCTGCCCATCGAGCCGAAAGTCGATCGTCCAGCTCGTCGCCGAACTGCTCGGTGTCGTCGCCAATCGGATAGCCTTCTAGGCCGACCCAATCCCCTCGCAGCTGACTAATCAACTCCGAAATCCGTACAACACCGATCTGACGCACTTCAAGGAAGGACCTAAGCGCTACTGAGAGCAGATCCGCATTTTCGGGGGGATACCCGAGTTCGATGCAGCGGCCCCTGACGAAAGTGTGGTGGGAGGCGATGCGCTCGTCGTCTGGGCGTTGCTGCGTGAGGACGGTATCAACCCCGAGGGCGGCGTAGGAGTTGAAGCCAAACGAGGCTGCCAGCAGCTCATAGATGTGGGCTCTTTTAAGGGAGCTACCGGTGCTGGCCTGGAGTTGTTGCTGCGCGGAATACGCGAGCTCTTTGATTGTCATGACGAACCTTTCCTGTGTGCCACGCCAATTTCGGGTCAGACGCACACGTTTAAGTCCCCGACGGCGAGGCTCAAAGAGAGGTTTTCAATATTTGTGAGGAAACGCCTTTTTTTACTCGTGTGCAAGTACGGTGGGAACCTGCGGAAATTCTATCCCAGTCACATCGGCTGGTCTACACTGTTGGCGCCGATTGAATATTGACCAGTTGGTCAAATTTCGGTCGGCGGCAACACTTCATGGCTTGGTAATGGCTACACACGGTGCAATTAGCCGATTTGCCTAGTTCCGCGGCAAGAAGGATACCCACTGCACCCCCAGAACGCACTGCCCGTAGTACTGCCACGCTTTGCCGTACGTTGCACCATAGGCGTTGCACATACCGGGCATGAAGGGGCTGATGTGGCTAATTTGACGGGCGCAGGCGTTGCTTGCATTACAGGCGTCATGGCATTCCCAGCACGAGCAGCTGTCGCCTGCTTGATGAGTCCGAACAAGCGTGGCCCGTCAATAAGTTTGACATTGTGCCCACTGGCGAAGGCAGTTGCCTCATCCGTGAAGCGCCCAGACGTGACCACGAACCCGCCAGCAGCGCCCTTGGCGGCCATGACACCATAGAGTTCGCGCACAACCGTAACGCCTACGGTGAATGCTTTCCACTGCTTGCACTGAACCAAGAACTTCTCGCTGCCCTTGCGCAGCACCAGATCCACCCCACCGTCAGCGCCGCCGCCACCAGTTTCGGCGACCTGAAAGCCCTGCAGGCGAAAAGCCTCGCCGACAAGAATCTCGAACTCATGCCAGCTCATGTTGTCCAGTGAATCGGCAGCCTTGCTGCCGGTGACATTGGCAACAAGGTTCTTGCGTTGATGCCGGCGATATGCAGAGATCGCTGCACCTCCAAGGCACAGCACTGGCAAGAGGTACTGTCCGAAGTACGCCATTGTTTTCCAGATCGTCTGGGTCATCGCCGTCGCCATCTGACCGGGTTGCGCGTTGACGACGAGCTCTTGGGTGGCGACTCGATGAAGCAGTAGGTATAAAACCAGAGCCAGTGCAACTCCGACCCACCACGGCAGCATGGCGATCAGTTCCATCATGTCCTCTGCGGGACTGCTTTTCTTCCTTTTGGCCATTGGCTTGGTTCCCTTATGCGGCTTGTGCCAATATTTTTTTGAATTCAGCACTGTCAATCAGCGCTTGTAGGTCGCTGGCGCCACCAATCAGCGTGCCCTTGACGAACACCATCGGAAAAGTCGGCCAGCCCGTCCACATCTTGAGCGCGTTGCGTTCGCGCCAGTTATTGAAATAATTGCCGTACTCCAGATACTTGTAGGGCTGGCCAATGGTGTCCAGCGCCTTGCATGCCTTCTTGGGGAACGGGTTAAACCCCATCCCCACAACCACGACATCGTGGCCTCTGACCGCTGCAATCACCTCCTGCACCATCGCCTGCTGATGGCCTGCGACCTTGCTGCGGATGGCTGGGTGAATGTGCGTCTCGTCAAGAATCGGGCGTGGCATGGAAAACTCCAGAAGTGCAGTGAATGGACAGTATCGCAGTGCGGCCGGGCACGAGAAAAATCCAGGATACGTTGGCTGGAGTTGTCCCCGCCGCCTGTGGCCTACGCTGTTGATAACATTTTGGATAAGTCTCCAAAGCCGCGTCAATACTGGGTTCGTAGACCGTGCTTAATATTTGGGCAATACGGTCGCAGGCTGAACCAGGGCACAGGGCACAGGGCAACAGCCTATACTGTACAAAATACCAGTATACAGCTTTCATCATGTCGCTCCTCTCCCTCGATCTCGCCGTCCCCATCCCGCTGGCGCAGACCCCCGTCTGGGTCAACGCTCTACCGTGTCGGGTGGCTGCGGGCTTCCCTTCGCCAGCGGACGACCACGCCGTCAAGCGTGTGGACCTGATGGAGCAACTGATCAAGCACCCGCAGGCCACATTCCTGTTGCGCGTGCGCGGCGAATCCATGAAAGACGCCGGCATCTTCGACAACGACGTGGTTCTGGTGGACCGGGCCATCAATCCCTGCTCAGGCCATGTAGTCGTGGCCGTGGTTGATGGCGAATTCGTCTGCAAGACCCTGTGGCAGCGGGCAGGACGCATGAAGCTCAAAGCCGCCAACCCGACCTTTGCCGACATCAGCCCCAAGGACGGCCAGACCGTGGAAATCTGGGGTGTGGTGGTCGCCGCCATCAAGCAGTTCCGGACTTGATCATGTACGCCCTGGTCGATGGCAATAACTTTTACGTGAGTTGCGAGCGGGTGTTCCGCCCCAGCCTGAATGGCCGGCCGGTCATCGTGCTGTCCAACAACGACGGCTGCGCCATTGCCCGGTCCAGCGAAGCCAAGGCATTGGGCATCGCCATGGGTGCACCCTGGTTCAAGATCAAGCACCTTGCGCACAGCGAGGGGTTGGTGGCCCTGTCCGCCAACTTTGCCCTGTATGGCGACCTCAGCGACCGCATGATGAGCGTGGCCGCCGGTCTGGGCCACCAGCAGGAAATCTATTCCATCGATGAATCATTTGTGGACCTCAGTGGCATTCGGGGTGATTTGACTGAGCGCAGCCGCAAGGTACGCGCCCGCATCCTGCAGTGGGTTGGAATTCCCTGTGGCATTGGCATCGGACCCACGAAGACCCTGGCCAAGCTCGCCAACTACATCGCCAAGACCGCCGAGCGCAAGCCCGGCAGCTATCCCGCCTGCCATGCCATGCCGTGTCAAGACATGGCGAACTGAGCGTGCCAAAGAAATGGTCTTGGGCAGCCTAAGGAAATCAGCCGTCATGTCCACCGAAATCTGATGAAGAAACGACTTCACTGCTGGCGGGAACTGACTCCCTTGGCGATCCTTAGTCGATGAAAAAGGGAGAAATTTAAAGAAAAACGTCAACCAGCTATCGAGTGACATTTCTTCGTGAGGCAACACGCCGGCCAAAGTAATTGTCGTCAACCAGCACCGTCTATCTTGTCAATGAACTCGAGAAAGACGAGTCCGATAGGCGGATTGATTGCTGATGCGATAGAACCACGGAAAGTGGCCCCCTAAAGGTCTTGGCAATTAAGGTGCAAATAACACAGGGCGCCAGAAATTACATTGGTGAAAATCCTGATGTTAAAAATAGTGAGTCACTTAAAAATGAACACAGACATTAAAACGTCATTTATCAATCAACATCGACTGCCAATGCTGCCAGTTTGATGTTGGGCAAAAAAGCCCGTTCCGGATTACTCCCGGTGCGGGCTTTTTTGTTTTTTTTCGACGCAAGCACTTTCGAAAGAACACCTGTTCGGTTGCGGAGCTTTGCCTAAAGAAAAGTTGTCCCGAATGACGCTGATTTGTCGGAGGTCCAAAGGTTGACTTGTTGTTTCTAAAAAGCACAAAACAATCCTGCGGAAATACTTTCAACCGTCACTGTATCGAGACAACAATGAACCAGTTCAATCGCCGCCAGATCGTCAAGACAGCCAGTTCGCTCTTCGCCATTGGCGTCACGGCCGGACCGGTCACCCGTGCCTTCGCCCAAGACACGGTAAAACTTGGCTTGCTGCATTCGCTCTCGGGCACGATCGCCATTGCCGAGGCCTCGCTTGTTGACGCAGAAAAAATGGCAATCGAAGAGATCAACGCCGCAGGCGGCGTGATGGGTAAAAAAATTGAGGTTGTCGTTGAAGACGGAGCGAGCGAAAACTCGGTGTTCGCTGAGAAAGCACGCAAGCTGATCGAGCGTGACAAAGTCGCCGCCATCATTGGTTGTTACACCTCGGCCTCACGCAAAGCGGTGCTGCCGGTGCTGAAACAGGCCAAGGGATTGCTGTTCTACCCGACCTACTACGAAGGTCAGGAAGAAGACAAGCGTGTGTTCTATACCTCGCAGGAAGCCACTCAGTCGGTAATTTCGGCCATCAATTGGCTGGCCAAGGAAAAAGGCAAGTCTTTCTTCCTGGTCGGCTCCGACTACATCTATCCGCGCACCTGCAACAAGATCGCCAAACCCACTATTGCCAAAGCTGGCGGCAAGGTAGTGGGCGAGGAATACGCCCCGCTGGGCCACACCGAATTTTCTTCGATCATCAACAAGATCAAGGCTGCCAAGCCCGATGTGATCTACAGCACGGTGGTGGGTGGCTCCAACGTGGCGTTTTACAAGCAACTGCGAGCCGCGGGCCTAGACGGCACGAAGCAGGTCTTGCTGTCGACCGTGGTCTCGGAAAACGAAATCGAAGGCATTGGCAAGGACAACGCTGCTGGGTATTACGCCTGCATGGGGTATTTCCAGAGCATCAAGTCACCGGCCAACGAGAAATTCGTCAAGGCGTTCAAGGCTAAATACGGGCAGGATCGCGTCATCGGGGATCCGATGCAGTGCGCCTACAACAGCGTCTACCTGTGGAAGATGATGGTCGAAAAGGCCAAGTCCTTTGATATCGAGAAAGTCGTTGCCAGCGCTCCAGGCATCGAGTTCCAGGCACCTGAAGGTCTCATCCGTGTCGCGGGCAATCAACACGTCGCGAAGAAAGTGCGCATCGGCCGTGCGCGCCCCGATGGTCAGTTCGACATCGTCTGGGAATCCCCAATGATCGAACCGAACCCGTTCCCCAAGTTGTAGGAGGGCTGTTGCCGGCAACCAATGCCGGCACCCTTTGTGCCGGGCTCCATGCGAGTCCAGCGCTTCAGATTTCTTCACGAAAGCAGCAGTGCCATGGGTTTTGATATTGCAGTGATGCAGGTGTTCAACGGGGTCAGCCTATTCACCATCTTGTTGCTCATGGCGCTCGGCCTGGCAATCGTGTTTGGCCTGATGGGCGTCATCAACATGGCGCATGGCGAATTAATGGCGCTGGGCGCCTACATGACCTACGTTGCCGCCAAATTCTTTGAACGCTTCGCACCCGGCTGGATGGACGTCTATCTCTTCGCGGCGATCCCCTTTGCATTTGCAGTGACCTTTGCCTTGGGCTATCTGCTCGAGCGAGGCTTTATACGGTTTTTCTACAACCGGCCCCTGGACACGCTGCTTGCCACTTGGGGACTGAGCCTAATTCTGCAACAGGCTTACCGCAACATCTTCGGCGCCCAGGAAGTTAGCGTTCCGCTGCCGACCTGGTTGGCCGGTGCGTGGGAGCCGGTCATTGGCATCCAGTTGCCGCTGACGCGCCTTTTTATCGTGGCGCTGACTGTGGTGGTCGCTATCGCGGTGTACCTGTTACTGTACCGGACACGTTGGGGTTTGAAGGTGCGGGCCGTCACACAAAACCGTGCAATCGCCGGCGCTGTCGGGATCGATACCAACCGCGTGGACGCCATGACGTTTGCACTGGGTTCAGGCTTGGCCGGCATTGCCGGTTGCGTGTTCACCATGATCGGATCAACCAACCCCGGAACTGGCCAGCTGTACATCGTCGACTCGTTCATCGTGGTGGTTTTTGGTGGCGTGCAAAGTCTGTTTGGTACTGCGCTATCGGCGTTCGCCATTGCGCAGTCTCAGACCTGGCTGGAATTTCTGTTGAGTGGTTCGATGGCCAAAGCCACCATTTTGATGTTGGTGATCGTGGTGCTTTATTTCCGGCCAAACGGCCTCTTCGCTGTGCGTTCAAGGAACTGACACCATGCCCAATATGCAACGTCGTTCCGATGTTCTCGCAGTGCTGCTGGTCACACTGCTGCTCGCAGTCGTGTTGCCAACCGTGCTCGATCCATTTCGGTTGAACCTGATCGGCAAGTATCTTGCCTTCGGTTTCGTGGCGGTCGGCATCGTGCTGACCTGGGGCTATGGCGGTGTGCTTAGCCTGGGTCAGGGCATGTTCTTCGGCCTGGGCGGCTACATGATGGCCATGTTCTTGAAGCTGGAAGCATCAGCGCCGGAGCTGCCCGACTTCATGGTGTGGAGTAGTGTCGAGCAACTCCCCGCTTGGTGGCAACCGTTTCACTCACTGGGGTGGACATTGCTCGCCATCCTCCTGATTCCGGCGGTGCTGGCCTATGTGTTCTCCTACGCCATCTTTCGCAAGCGCGTGAGCGGTGTTTACTTTGCCATCGTCACGCTGTCCCTCGCACTCACGCTCACTGTGGTGGTGATCGGCCAGCAAGGCGACACCGGGGGCGCCAACGGGATCACGGACTTCCGCACGCTGCTGGGTTGGGATATCCTGAGCGACACGGCCAAACGAACGATGTACTTTATCGAAGTGACAGCGATGGTCCTGGTGATGGTGCTCTCGCTGGCCATCGTGCGCAGCCGATTCGGCAAGATCCTGATTGCAATCAGGGACCGTGAGGACCGCGTGCGTTTCAGCGGCTACGACACGGCCCATATGAAAGCTTTCGTGTTTGCCGTCGCAGCCGTCCTGTCTTCCATCGGCGGTGCGTTCTACAGCCTGCAGGTCGGACTGATCGCGCCTGGCGTGATCGGTGTGGTCGCCTCAGTAGAGATGGTGATCTATGCAGCGGTCGGTGGACGTCTGTCGATAGCGGGGGCCGTCGTCGGTGCCCTGCTGATCGGTTTCTTGAAGTCGTATCTGTCGGAAATCTTTCCTGAAGGTTGGCTCTATTTTCTCGGGGCGGTTTTTATCTTTGTGGTCTGGGTCATGCCCAATGGACTCGCAGGTTTGACTGATCACCTGCCATGGCAACGCAAAGCACGGGCGGCACGGTCATGAGCGCCCCGATGACTTCCCTGTCTGCCGCTCAACCGACAAAGACGGGTGCAGCGCCGCTGCACATAAGCAACGCCGCTGTTGAACCACTTAGTGAACAGGTTTTGCGGGTGGAAGAACTCACTGTGTCCTTCGATGGTTTCAAGGCAGTCGATGCATTGAGCCTGTCAGTCGAACGCAACGAGTTACGCGTGATCATTGGTCCGAATGGCGCGGGCAAGACCACACTGCTCGACATGATTTGCGGCAAGACCAAACCAACGACTGGTCGTGTGTTGTTCAACGGCCTTGATTTGACCCGAATGAGTGAGCACCAGATCGTGCGTGCTGGTGTTGGACGCAAATTCCAGACGCCGTCTGTCTATGAGGACCTCACGGTGTTCGAGAACTTCGAAATCTCGTTGCCCAAAATGCACGGTTTGTTCCAGTCGCTTACCTTCCGCCGTACACCCGAGGTGCGCGAGCGCATCGACACGATGGCTGGGGAGGTGTATTTGCGCGATCAGCTTGGCAGACGCGCTGGCCAGCTCAGTCATGGGCAAAAGCAATGGTTGGAAATTGGTATGTTGCTGATGCAGGAACCCGAACTGTTGCTGTTGGACGAGCCGGTGGCTGGCATGAGCCCGCGCGAACGGGAACAAACCGGCGATCTGCTTAGTCGCATTGCCCAGGGCAAATCAGTGGTGGTGATCGAACACGACATGGATTTTGTCAAGCGTATCGCTCACAAGGTGACGGTGCTGCATCAGGGCAAGTTGCTCAGCGAAGGCAGCGCCACCGAGGTCCAGTCGGACCGACGTGTGATTGATGTGTACCTTGGCCATTGAAAGAATATCCTGCCATGTTTGAAGTCTCGCAACTCAACGTCGCCTACGGCGAATCCCATGTGATCCACGACATTTCGCTGGCGGTCGGCGCGAATGAATCCGTCGCCGTGATGGGGCGTAACGGGATGGGCAAGACGACTTTGCTGAAGTCGTTGATTGGATTGCTGCCAACGCGTTCCGGCCACATTCGGCTAAACGGCCATGAACTGGCCGGCCAGCCCAGCTACAAGCGTGTGAAGCAGGGGCTGGCCTTTGTGCCTCAGGGGCGCATGGTGTTCCCATTCCTGACAGTGGAGCAAAATATTCTGACGGGCGCCGAGCATTCTGGCCACCGTACTGTCCCAGACTACCTCTACCGTTTTTTCCCGGTGCTCCAGGAAATGAAACACCGCAAGGGCGGCAACCTATCGGGCGGCCAGCAGCAGATGCTGGCCATCGCGCGCGCGCTGATCTCGGACCCCAAGGTCCTGATCCTGGACGAGCCGACCGAAGGCATCCAGCCGTCGATCATCAAGGAGCTGGCTCAAACGCTCAACGTGCTGCGCAAGGAACGCGGCTTCGCCATCATCGTCTCGGAGCAGGTGCTGAGCTTTGCGCTCGACCTGGCTGACCGTTTTCTGGTCATTGACCGCGGGCGCATCGTGCACGACGAAGCCCGCGCCCATCTCGATCAGGACCGGGTGCGCTCGTTCCTGACCATCTGATTTTCCAACCCCCTGAAGGAGTGACGTTATGAGACATGGTGATATTTCAAGCAGCAACGATTGCGTCGGCGTCGCGGTCGTCAACTACAAGATGCCGCGCCTACACACCAAGGCCGAGGTGCTGGACAACGCGCGCAAGATTGCCGACATGCTGGTCGGCATGAAAAAGGGCTTGCCGGGCATGGACCTGGTCGTCTTCCCGGAATACTCGACACACGGGATCATGTATGACTCCAAAGAGATGTACGACACGGCTGCCACCGTGCCTGGCGAAGAAACGGAAATCTTTGCCGATGCCTGCCGCAGGGCCAATGTCTGGGGGGTGTTCTCACTGACCGGCGAGCGGCACGAAGAGCATCCGAACAAGGCGCCCTACAACACGCTTATCCTGATGAACAACAAGGGGGAGATCGTCCAGAAGTACCGCAAGATCATGCCGTGGGTGCCTATCGAGGGCTGGTATCCGGGCGACTGCACCTACGTGAGCGACGGTCCCAAGGGCATGAAGATCAGCCTGATCATCTGTGACGACGGTAACTACCCGGAGATCTGGCGCGACTGCGCGATGAAGGGCGCCGAGCTCATCATTCGCTGCCAGGGCTACATGTACCCGGCCAAGGAGCAGCAGATCCTGGTGTCCAAAGCCATGGCCTTCATGAATAATACGTACGTGGCTGTGGCCAATGCAGCGGGCTTTGACGGCGTGTATTCGTATTTTGGTCACTCCGCAATTATTGGCTTCGACGGCCGTACCTTGGGTGAATGCGGCGAAGAAGAGATGGGAATCAACTACGGCGAGCTGTCGATGGGCCTGATCCGCGATGCGCGCAAAAACGGCCAGTCGCAAAACCACCTGTTCAAGTTGCTGCACCGCGGCTACACCGGGACCATCAATTCAGGCGATGGTGACAAAGGCGTAGCCGCTTGTCCCTTCAACTTCTACGAAAAGTGGATCAATGATCCTGAAGGCGCGCGCGAGCAGGTCGAGTCGTTCACCAGAAAGACCGTCGGCACTGAAGAGTGTCCGATCGAAGGCATTCCTAACCAAGCCGCAAAGCACCGCTGACGCCAGTGCGTGTCTCCACCGATCGGGCAGGGCTGCAAGGCGCTGACCGATCGGCGCAAGAAACTTTCCGACTTCGAACTCTTAAGGGACTCATTGCATGGCCTCGCAACTGGACGACTACCGCATCACCGAAGAGCCGTTTTACCAGGCCACCGGCAACGAAGTGGCGCATTACGAACGTGCTTATGTGCATCGGATGCCATTGATACTCAAAGGTCCGACGGGTTGCGGGAAAACGAGGTTTATCGAACATATGGCCTGGAAGCTGGGCCTGCCGCTGGTCACCTTGGCGTGCAACGAGGACATGACGGCATCGGATTTGATCGGGCGTTACCTGCTCGACGCGCAGGGTACGGCTTGGCATGACGGGCCCCTTACGATGGCCGTGCGCTATGGTGGCATCTGCTATCTCGACGAGGTGGTTGAAGCGCGGCAAGACACCACCGTTGTGATTCACCCGCTGACGGACGCGCGTCGGATGCTTCCTTTGGACAAAAAGGGGGAGGTCGTGCATGCACACGCCGACTTTCAATTGGTGGTGTCTTACAATCCTGGCTATCAGAGCAGCGCGAAGGATATGAAGCCATCCACCCGGCAACGCTTTGCGGCGCTGTCGTTTGACTATCCTCAAAGCGAGATCGAAGCACAGATCGTCGTCCACGAAACCGGCATTGCACCGGCGCTGGCAGCGCAGCTTGTAGCCATCGCGCATTGCTCGCGTGCTCTCAAACAGCGCGGACTCGATGAAGGCGCATCGACCCGCATGCTGATTTACGCCGGCATCTTGATGCGTGATGGCATGTCGCCTCACGATAGCTGTGAGATGACCATTACACGCGCCCTGACCGATGACCCGGATATGGCGCGAGCACTTCAAGGCTTTGTCGAGGCGCAGTTCGGATGAATCCGCTGTCGCAGCCGGCAAGCGCAATGGACAGCGCGACCGCGCTAAACGAGATTATTGCGCCCCAGCTAACGCGTTTCATGGCCCTTCATGGTGGAGACGAGGGACGCACGCAGGCAGAACTTGCAAAACACTGGCTGCTCCTGTTGCATGAGGAAGACCCGCTTTGTGCGTTCGTGGTCGCCGAACGCTTGAGCCACTTCCTCGACAGCATGTCAGCCGACGCATTGGGCCGCTGGATTCTGGCTGGTTGGCGTTGTCATGCAACCGACCTGTCGAAGCAGCGTGCCTGGTTTCGACTAGACGATCCTCAGGCGATTTCAGCCCTGCATGATGAAGCCGGCGCGCAACCGCTGCAAGAGGCCTTGCCATCGCTGGAACTGATGATCAACGGATTGCGGGAAATGACGCTACCGGAAACCCATTCCGGTAGTGCTTCACCACTGCTTGTGCAGGCACGTCAACAAACCGAACTCAACGCGCCTCGCTTGCGTCCCGTCCTGACGCCCACGCATTTGCTTGTGCCTAACGACTACACCGTGCTCGATGGTGCAGGGGGCCGGTCTCGTCTGTACTGCGCCGTGGTGGCTCATGCTGTCGCGCACTTGCGCTATTCAATGCCCGCACGTACGGTGCACAAACTCAAACCTATGGGAATCGCAGTCGTTTCGGCCATAGAGGACGCCCGCGTTGAGCATCTCTTGCTGCGCGACTTTCCGGGCGTACGAGGCTGGTTTGTTGGTTCACTGGCTGCACCGCCTGATCCCGGTGATTTAAGTTTTGCGGCGCTGTTATCACGTTTGGATCGTGTGCTGATTGACGCCACGTCGATGGATGACAACTACTGGGTCAACAAGGCCCGTCGTCTGTTCGATGAAACGATTGCATCAGCTGGGCTGGAAGACTATGACGCATTTCGCGCGATGGCTTCAATCCTTGCCAACGACCTGGGGCAGATGCGTGTTCGCTTTAATCCCCAGCAATATGTGGTGCCCGCGCCTTATCGTGACGACAATAGTTATCTGTGGGACTACGGAGAGCCCGAGACACCGCCCGACGACGAAATTGAGTTGATGACAAAAGGCGCTCGTGCATCGATTGACTTGACGCCACAGCAAAACGAATCGATCGAACAGGCCGCCGGTGCGGCCGAGATGGAACTGGGCCGCTTCCTGTACCCGGAATGGGACCGACGCATTGAACGCCTGCGACCCGACTGGTGCACCGTGATCGAAAAGTTACCTGCCTGGCAAGGCATCAGTGCTGTACAGAATTCAACTGGGCGAAGTGAACGCATGTCACCAATCGGGTTGCCACACGCAACGCGCTTTAGCCGAACTCGGCGGTTGCGCCGGCAATGGGAGGGCGACGATGTTGACCTAAACGCTGCGATCGACGTGATGGTACAGCGCCGGTCTCAGTTGCAGCCCGAACCGCGTCTATTCGTGCGGTCTGGCAGGGAGCAGGTGCTGTCGAGCGTTCTCGTGTTACTGGACCTGTCTGAATCGACAAACGACCGAGTCAGCAGCGGGGCCATGTCGCTGCTGGACATTGAAAAGCAGGCTGCATTATGGCTGGCGGAATCGGTTCTTCAAGGCGCTGATCGCCTGGCGGTCCACGGCTTCTCTTCCAACACACGTGATGAGGTTTATTACTATCGGCTACTCGAGTTTGGTTCGGCGCTCTCGCCGGAATCACAAGGCATGATCCGCGATGTCCAAGCGCGCTACTCGACCCGCATGGGCGCGGCATTGCGTCACGCCACGATGCTGTTACAACAGGAGCCTAACTTGCAGCGTGCCATACTGTTAGTTACGGACGGCGCGCCATCGGACATCGATGTGCATGAACCCCACTATCTCATCGAAGACGCTCGTGCGGCAGTCATTGAAGCGCGAAACGCCGGAGTTCAAGTGCACTGTATCGCCGTGGATGCAGGCGATGACAGCTATGTACGGCGCATCTTCGGCTGGCGCAAATTCAGCATGGTGCAAGATGCGTACAGCTTACCCATCCAGTTGCAGCGTGCCTGCCTGCGTCTTATGACCCAGTAAGCTACTTTTGTCGATTTGCTGAAAACTGCGCTGCGAAACCACGCTGCCGATACAGCGGTACACACACCAACATCAGAAACACATAAATCATCATGGCAGACAAAGATCCGATTCGGATTGGCATTCTTTTTTCGGAAACCGGTGTGACTTCAACCATTGGGCTGTCGCAGTTGGAGGGTGCCCTCTTGGGCATCGACGAAATCAACGAGGCCGGAGGTATCGATGGGCGTGAGTTGGTGGCCGTTCGGTACGATCCTCAATCCACGCCGTCGCGATATGCCGAACTGACCGAGCGGCTGATTGTGCAAGATGGCGTCAATGTGATTTTCGGGTGCTACATGTCTAGTAGCCGCAAAGCCGTGATACCCGTGATCGAAAAATGGAACAAGCTGCTGTTCTATCCCACGCTGTATGAGGGGTTCGAGTATTCGAGCAATGTGATTTACACTGGGGCTGCACCGAACCAGAACAGTGTTCAGCTTGCCGAGTTCATGACGTCCAACTTCGGTTCCCGCGTGTACCTGATCGGATCCGATTACATCTATCCCTATGAATCGAACCGTATCATGGGCGAACTGGTTCAGCAACGACAAGGTAGCGAGAAGCTTGCGGAGCGCTACATGGCGCTCAATGCGACGGACAAGGACTACGCCGAAGTCATGGCCGATATTCGCAACAAACAGCCGGACTTTATCTTCTCGACCGTGGTCGGCGAATCCACGGCCGCTTTGTACCGTGCTTACGCCGATGCCGGGTTTGATCCCAAGACCATGCCTATCGCCAGCCTGACGACCTCTGAGGCAGAAATTTCTCAGATGGAGCGCGGCATGGCAACTGGTCACTATACGTCGGCGCCTTATTTCCAGTCCATCCAGTCCGATGTCAATCTCCGTTGTCTCGCCCGGCTGCGCCTGCGCTTTGACAATTGCAGTGTACCCAATCTTTGTTGGGAGGCGTCCTATTTCCAGATGCACATTTTTGCCAATGCATTGCGCCAGTCCGGTGATGAAAGCATTGCGCAACTTATTCCGCATATTTTGGGCAGCGAGTTCGATGCGCCTCAGGGCCGCATCAAGATTGACCCTGCAAACCATCACACCTGCCTATACCCTCGCATTGGCCGTGTGAATGCCGAGGGTCAGTTCACCATCGTGCGGCAGGCCACCCGCTCGGTCTACCCGGACCCCTATCTGGTCACGCATTCACTTGGCGACTGGGCAGCTAAGCTTGACACGCTGGCCGTCTGATGAACGACAGCATTGCTACGCGCCACACATTGCGGGTTACGCCCCCGCAGCTGAAAGAGCTTCGCGCGCTCAAAATTGCTGTGATCCATCCTGATGATGCGGACGGCATGCAGTTGACCCAACAGCTACAGCGCATCGGTTGCCAGGTTCAAGCTTTCTGGCCCCCCGTGCAGATCTTGCCTGCCGGCATCGATATCGCCTTCATGGCCGTGCGGCCCGATATCATTGGTTTGCGTTTTGAGTGGACACAGTGTGAAGATGCTCCAACCGTGATTGCGGTGGTAACCTATGAAAATCCAACGATTGTCGATGCTGTTCTAGCCTTGGGTGCCCAGGCAGTTTTGCCTTCGCCTGTTCGTTCATTCGGGTTATTGACAGCACTGGTTCTTGCGCGTGAAGCCCACAAGGAAAACCGGTCCCTGACGCGCCGGTTGCGTAAGGTTGAAGCCAAACTTCTTGGAGCACGACATCTTGCCGATGCCAAATCCGTTTTGATGAAAACCCACGATATTTCCGAGACGCAAGCTTACGATTTGATTCGGGAACAAGCCATGAGCAAGCGCACGACTACCGAAGAAATCGCCGCAGCAATTGTTCATGCCAGTGAAGTTCTGTCGCTTGGCGGGCGGCGACCATGCTGATGAAAATGATACAAAAATATGTGAAAGCGGGCGAAAACCCCCTCAACTCGCCAAATGCGCGACAGCGTATCGTTTGGCCAGAGAACCTACTCCATTGAGGACGAAGACAAGCTGGCGCGGTTAGGTGATTTCTGGAATCAGGCCCAAAACGATGGTCGGATCTGGGGCCGGGATTGAGTCAATCGGATCGTGGGAGTGTCCCTTCGCTGAGCCGACGCAGAGCCTCATGCAGATGCATTTTGGTACGTCGGGGGGGGGGGGTGGGTTCAATTTTGTCATCGCTTTCTCCGTTTAAGAGTCGGACCTGCATTCAGGCTTAGAAAGCCCGGAAGGGCAACTTGATTAGTGTGTATTTCCGCTACAAGGATCAGATTCCGACTTTGGCGAAATCCGGTTCGTGGTGAAAAAACTGGGTACACAGGACGGAATCGAACTTTTCCCGGTCATCGTTGAGAAATTCGACACACGCAAGTATTGCGTCTGCTGAGTCGGATTTCCCCGCTATAACAAGCTTCAACTCAGTCTCAGAGAAGTTCCGTACAGCCCGTCCTCAGACGGTTGTTGAGATTATTTTTGGACTGCACCTGGTAAATTGGCAGGGCCAAAAATGGCCCACCACGCCTCTGCTTCGAACCCTTGCAAACCAGCCTGCGCCAAGGTCGGCACCTGCGGGAACGTTCCCGACTGCTTACAGCCAGTGCGCGCAATTTACCACCCTGCACCTGCGACAAAATTGACTGCACAGGATCGAACATCAGAGGGATCTGGCCACCCAGCAAATCTGTGATTGCGGGTGCACTGCCGCGGTAGGGAATATGCTTAAGTTGAACGCCCGCGGCCTTGGCAAACAATTCTCCGGTCAGGTGTCCTGGCGTACCGTTGCCTGCCGAAGCAAACGCAATGCTCCCCAGTTGCCGCTTGGCGGCGGCAATAAGATCCGCAACCGTAGCGTAAGGGGAGCTAGCGCCGACAACCACGGTCACCGGCGCACTGGCAGCAAGCCCGAGAGGCGTAAAGTCTTTAATGGAGTCATATGGCAACTTTTTGTAAAGCGCAGCATTAACGGCATGCGTGCCTACCGTCCCCATCAACAAGGTGTATCCGTCGGCTGGCGACTGGGCGACAGAATCAGCGGCAATGGAGCCGCCAGCACCAGCACGGTTATCGACCACCACCTGTTGTTTGAGAGCTGCTGACAACATTTGCGCAAGTGGTCGCGCCACGATGTCGGTCGGTCCGCCTGGCGGAAACGGAACTACAAGCCGCAGTGGTTTGACTGGAAATGTCTGAGCAAGAGAGAGACCGGGAATGAGGCCCGTCCATGCCGAGCCAGCGCAGCCAAGTACCATCAACATCTGACGTCGTCTGAATTCGTTTCGCGCTGTGGTCATTTCTTCACTCCTGATGAGTTAGGTTGAATCACGAAGGAACCAGATGCACGGCACGTGCAATTTCAAACTGCCCAGCTACGCTCAAACGGAACTCGTAGCGCTCTGGCACGATGTATATGCGCATGAATTCGCATGGCTGATCATTGGTCGCAAATGACTGACGCTCCATGACGAGCACCATGTCTGCCTTCTGCAAGCCAAGCAATCTGGTCACCTCGTTCGACGCCCGTTCACAGCGGATGGCAACCATGGCCCGAGCCACATGCACCTCCATGAACTCAGCCAAGATTTCGTAGACGGACAAGCGTTCTGCTCGGGCTTTGCCAAGTGCGGCGGCAGCTTGGGGTAGATAGCCCACGACCAGTGCAAATGGACGGTCGTCAATGGAATAGAGCCGCTTAAGTCGCACCGGCAAATCAGTACCAACAGGTCGGCCATCATCAAACGCCCCTGCATCAACCGACCATTCGATCAGCTTGGTTTGTGGCTCTATGCCCTGGCTGCGCAGCGCTGCATAAAACCCTTGCAAAGCATCCAGATCGTGCCGTACAACCCGCCCCGAGACAAAAGTGCCTTTGCCGCGGTGTGCAGACACTTTCCCATGACGTACCAACAGCGCAATCGCCTGCCGAACTGTTATGCGACTTACGCCATATTCGGCCATCAGCCCGGGTTCACTCGGCAGACGCCGTCCTGCGGCCAGCTCACCCGCGTCAATCATGCGTAGCAGCGTATTAGCAAGCTGACGGTATAGGGGTTCCGCTGACGCTCTATCCAGAGCAATTGCTGGCGGCGAATCACTCTTTTTCATTTCGTTAGTAAAAAATTTAGCCAGCGCCGCAGATTTCATAGGTTGTATTAGAACGTTATATTATTGTTCAGTCAAGGACAACTCGACATCAATACCAACTTCATTGCTAAAAATCTATCCGTAAATTATGCGGATCTTCAGAGGGACCTTGCGGAAACGGTTGAACCAGCTATGGCACGCCTCACTGAGAGATCAAATTGGCGTCGGCGCCAACATGTTGGCGCTGAGTCGAGTAGTTGTGAGTGTGGGCATGGCGCGGATCCGTCAACAAAAATGCTTCGAGTGCGGTAGTCAGGCGCCGATTGCGTTGCGCCGCTCGATGATGGCCTGCGCCCGTGCGATCACCGGCCTGTCGACCATCTCGCCGCCCAAGCGCTGCGCGCCCGAACCCGAGGCGGCCACGGCCAGGATGCTTTCGGCCCAGCGGCATTGCGCCTCGGTGGGCGAAAAGCCGCGCAGCACCGGTTGCAGCTGCGCCGGGTGGACGCACAGCTTGGCGCCGAAGCCGCAGCGCGCCGCCTGCGCCGCGTCGGCTTGGGCACGTGAAGGGTCGTCGAGCGCGAAGGTCACGCCATCGACCGGCGATAGCAAACCGGCCGCCGCCGAGTGCAGCACCAGTTGAGCCCGCGCCGGCGCCAACACGTCGACCGCGTCCTCGCAGCCCAGGTCGCGTGCCAGGTCGGCCGAACCGAAGGCCAGTCGCACCAGTTGTGGGTGGCGGCAGACATCGGCCAGTGCCAGCAGGCCACGGGCCGACTCGATGAGCGCCATCAACGGCAGCCCACCATCCACGCAGCCACTCACCGCCTGCAGGTCGGCGTACGACTGCGTCTTGGAGAGCATCACGCCGGCCAGTGCGGCGCCGTGCTCCCTGAGCAGCGACAGGTCGTCTGCGAACCATTGAGTGCCCACCGCATTGATGCGCACCCATGGCGCTTGGCCGACTGGGGCAACGGCCAGCCAGTCTGACAACTGGCGGCGCGCGGCCTGCTTGCCGGCGGCATCAACCGCGTCTTCCAGGTCGGCAATGACCGCGTGGGCGCCAGCAGCGAAGGCCTTGGCGATGCGCGCGGTGTGTGTTGCCGGCACGAACAGGTAGGTGATCGGCACCATGCCTTGCATCGCTTGGGTCAGCCCAGCGTGAGCCGGCCGTCAATGCCGACCTCGCCGACGTTATTGGTGGACCACAGGGTGAAGCTCGTATCGTCGCCATCGGCATGCAAATGGAAGCCGGTCAGATCGAATGTCGGCCGCACGGCGCGGAACTCAAACGCGCGGATGAAGTGGCCAGGCGCCACCTTGGTTTCAATATAGCCCAGCAGCAGCGTGGCGATCAGCGGACCATGCACCACCAGACCCGGGTAGCCTTCCACCTCGCGGCAGTAGTCCACGTCGTAGTGGATGCGGTGGCCGTTGAAGGTCGCGGCCGAATAGCGGAACAGTGCTACCGCGTCGGCACTCACGGGCTCAGGGCCGGCACTCGTGCGCTCGAAGGCATGCTCGCCCGCACGTGCCCGTGCGCCCAGCGCAGCGAGCGCCGCCTTTTCATCAGCTGACGGCCAGTCGCGGTAGACGATGTCGTGTTCTTCGCGCAGCAGCGGGCCGTGGCTGTCGGCATAGTCGTGTGCTACCGTGACAAAAACCATCTCACCGCTGCGGCCCGACTTCTGCGTGACCTTCAGAATTTCGGACGCCTTGGTGACCACGCTGCCCACGGCGAATGCGCGCGACCACTGCAGCCGACTGCCGGCCCACATGCGGCGCGGCAGGGCCACCGGCGGCAGGAAGTCGCCGCGGGCGGGGTGGCCGTCATCGCCCAGGCGCGACTGCACCTCCAGTGGGTTGAAGTACAGCCAGTGCCATCCGGCCGGCAGCACGGCACCGTCCGGCTGCGCGAGTCTGGCGCCGTCGTTGAGCGTCGCCGCCATCTGGCGCACCTGCACCGGGCTGATGGTGTCTGTCACCGTTTGGAGGCGGCCAACCCAGGCACTGAAATCGTTCAGAGCAGTCATCTCAGTACGACCTGGGCATGCCCAGCACATGCTCGCCGACATACGACAGGATCAGATTGGTAGAGATCGGCGCGACCTGGTAGAGCCGGGTCTCGCGGAACTTGCGCTCGATGTCGTATTCGGCCGCAAAGCCGAAGCCGCCGTGCGTCTGCAGGCAGGCGTTGGCCGCCTCCCATGACGCATCGGCCGCCAGCAGCTTGGCCATGTTGGCTTCGGCGCCACAGTCCTTGCCGGCGTCGAAGAGTTCGCATGCGGCGTAACGCATCAGGCTGGCCGCCTCTACGTTGACGTAGGCGCGTGCGATGGGGAACTGAATGCCCTGGTTCTTGCCGATCGGCCGGTCGAACACCACGCGTTCATTGGCGTAGGCTGTAGCCTTTTCGACGAACCAGTAGCCGTCGCCCACGCATTCGGCTGCGATCAGCGCCCGCTCGGCATTCAGGCCGTCGAGGATGTACTTCAGCCCCTTGCCTTCCTCGCCAATGCGGTTTTCGACAGGAATCTCCAGCTTGTCGATGAAGATCTCGTTGGTCTCGTGGTTGACCATGTTGCGGATCGGCTGCACGGTGATGGTTTTTCCGATCTCGCTGCGCAGGTCCACGAGAAAGACTGACAGGCCTTCGGACTTTTTCTTGACCTCGGCCAGCGGCGTGGTGCGCGCCAGAAGCAACATGTAGTCCGAATGCTGCAGCCGTGAGGTCCACACCTTCTGGCCGTTTACGATGTATCGGTCACCCTTGAGCACGGCTGTGGTCTTGAGCTTGGTCGTATCGCTGCCGGTGGTCGGCTCGGTCACGGCCATCGACTGCAGGCGGATCTCGCCACTGGCGATACGAGGCAGCAGGTCTTGCTTTTGCTTGTCGGAGCCGTGGCGTACGATACAGCCCATCACGTACATCTGGCCGTGGCAGGCGCCGGAGTTACCGCCGGCGCGGTTGATCTCTTCCATCACCACGCTGGCCTCCGTCAGCGACAGGCTGGAGCCGCCGTATTCCTCGGGGATCAGTGCCGATAGCCAGCCGGCTTCGGTTAGGGCATTGACGAAGGCTTCGGGGAAGGCTCGCGCATCGTCCAAGTCTTGCCAGTAGCGCGCATCGAACTGGGTGACCACGGAGCGCACGCCATCGCGCAGGTCGGCGAATTCGTATTTCGGGTTTCGTTGTTTGAACATGATCTTAAAAACTCGTGGTCTCGGGGTTGTGGTTCAGGCGGGAGATGCGTACATCTGCCCGCCGTCAACGTTGATCACGGTGCCACTGAGGTAGCTGGCCAGCGGCGAGCAGCAGAAGGCGGTGATGTCGGCGATCTCGCGCGGCTCGGCCAGGCGGCCGAACGGCAAGGCGGTGGTCAGTTCCATCCAGCGTGCTTCGTCGCCCAGCGTGGCCAGCGCCTTTGCGCGCAGCATGGTTTCCATGCGGTCGCTGCGGGTGGGCGAGGGGTTGATGCCTAACACGCGCACGCCGCTGCGTGGACTGGTCGCGCCCAGTGCCTGGGTGAAGGCCATAAGCGCGGCGTTGGCGGTCGAGCCGGCGATGTATTCGCTGCGCGGCACGGCCCCGGCCATCCCGATGATGTTGGCGATGACGCCGCTGCCGCGTGCCGACATCACCGGCAGCATGGCGCGCACCAGGTTGATGTAGCCGAAGAGCTTGAGCTCCCAGGCTTGGCGCCAGCGCGCCTCGTTGATGTCGGCCAGTGCACCGCCTGGAATGGCGCCTGCGTTGTTGACCAGGATGTCGATGTCGCCAGCCTGCGCCAGCAACAGCGCCTCGGCGCCGGGCTGGCCCATGTCCAGCGCCAGCGCAGAGGCGCGCACGCCGGTCTGCATATGGATGGTGGCGACGGCTGCTTCCAGCGATTCGGGCGAACGCGAGACCAGCAAAGGCAGCGCGCCTTCCTGGGCGAACGATAGAGCGATGGCCAGGCCGATGCCGCGCGAGCCGCCGGTTATCAGCACGCGCTGGCCTTGTAGTTGGAGATCCATGTGAGCTTTCTTGATCAGGCCGCGCTGGTCGGCGTGGCGGGTACTTGCGCGGTGTACCAGTCGGCAATGTCGTGGCCCTGCACGAAGCAGGTGCCTGGCGTAGCCATCAGCAGGTCGAGCATGCGTTCGAACGAGCCGAAGCGGTGCGGCACGCCGATCAGATGCGGGTGCAGGCCCAGTGTCAGGATGCGCGGGCGCCGCTGCGCCTCGCGCACGAAAACTTCAGCTGTGCTTTTCACGCGCATGAACATCTCTTCGGACGAGTGCTTCTCGATCGCATAGATGATGGAGTCGTTGAGCTCCAGGTTGTAAGGCAAGCTGAGCAGCGGGCCGTTGGCAGTCGAGAGCCAGTTGGGCAGGTCGTCCACCACCCAGTCGAATACATAGTCGAGCCCGGCGGCCTTGAGCGTCTCGGGCGTCGTGTGGCTTTCGCGCAGGCCGGGGCCCAGCCAGCCCCGCGGGCGTCTGCCGGTGAAGGCGGCGATCATGTCCAAGCTGGTTTTGACCACTTCTTCTTCTGCACCCGCATGGTTGAGCGACTTTTGGTGAATGCCATGACCGATGAATTCCCAGCCGGCCGTGTGCATGGCCTCGGCTGCGCGCGGGTAGGCGCCGATCACGCTGGCGTTGAAACTGGTGGACGCAGTGAGGCCGCGCGAGGTGATGGCCTCAATGATGCGCGGCAGGCCGCAGCGCATGCCGTAATCAACCCAGCTGAAGTTGGGCACGTCGGGTACGGTTTCTTTGCCGTGCGGTGGCGTGATGATGGTGCGCGGCATGGGCGCGTCGAACTCCCAGTGCTCGACATTGACGACGAGATGCACCAGGATATTACCGAGGGCGTGTGGCGTTAATGCCGGGCCTTCGTTGGAAAAGCGGTAGGGAATGCGTGGGTTGGCCATGGAATGTGTCCGTTGTCGCGCGCGAATCAGTGGCGGATCTGCCGCAGGATTTCGCGCTTCATGGTGTTGAAGCTTTCGCCGGTCGTGTCCTCAATGGTGCGCGGACGCGCCAGCGGTACCGTGATGCGCGCCTGGATGCGGCCTGGCCGCGCCGACATTACGTACACCGTGTCGGCCAGAAACAGCGCCTCATCGATGTCGTGGGTGACGAAGACGATGGTCGGCTTGAGCTGCTGCCACACCGATAGCAGCAGCTCCTGCATGCTTAGCCGCGTCTGCGCATCCAGCGCGCCGAAGGGCTCGTCCATCAGCAGGACCTGCGAGCCCATAGTCAGGATTCGGGCGATGCCGACACGCTGGCGCATGCCGCCGGACAGTTGCACCGGCAGGTGCTGCTTGAAATCCGCAAGGCCGACGATGCGCAGCATCTCGTTGGCGCGGGCCTCATAGTCCCTGGAAGGCACGCCTTGCGTCTTGGGGCCGAAGATCACGTTTTCCCAGACGGTGAGCCAGGGGAATAGCGCGGCTTCCTGGAACACGACGCCGCGGTCGGGTCCGGGTTTTTCCACGGGCTTGCCGTGCACGGTGAGGCTGCCGCTGCTGGTCTTTTCAAATCCAGCGACCAGATTCAGGAGCGTGGACTTGCCGCAGCCCGACGGCCCCAGAAGCGCGACGAATTCGCCGGGTTCGATGACCAGGTCGACCTTGTCCAGCGCCAGCACGGGTGGCTCGCCGGGGTAGATTTTGCTGAGTTCTTGGATGTGGATAGCAGGCATGGGGACTCAATGGTTCTGGAGGATGCGCCAGCGCAGCACGCGCTGTTCGACAAGCACGATGAGGCGGTCGCTGATATAGCCCATCGCGCCGATGGAGACCATGTCGGCCAGCACGATGTCCATGCGGCCGACGTAATAAGCGTCCCACAGCACATAGCCCAAGCCCGACTTCACGGCCACCATCTCGGAGACGATTACCGCTGTCCATGAGATGCCCAGCCCGATACGCAGACCGGTGAAGATCGACGGCATAGCCGACGGCAGCACCACCCGGCGCAGCAGTTGCGCGCGCGTGGCGCCCATCATCAGCGCAGCGCGCACCAGGTTGCGTTCGACGTCGCGCGCACCCTGCGTGGCATTGACCACAATGGCGTAGAAGCCGCCGAGGAAGATTAGGAAGATCGAGCCGATGTCGCGAATGCCGAAGAGCGCGATGGAAAACGGCAGCCAGGCGGTGATGGGGATCGGCCGCAGGCTTTGCACCAATGGGTCGAACAGTTGCGCGACCAGCCGGCTCCAGCCGATCATCAGCCCCAGCGGAATACCCAGCAACGCGGCCAGCACGAAGCCCTGTACCACGCGCATCGCCGAGTACTGCACATTCGACAGCCAGGTTCCCTTGTAGGCATTGAGGCCCAGGCCTGGCGCGCCGAAAATCCAGTCCTTCCACCCTTCGAGCACGGCCAGCGGCGTGGGTATGATGCCGGCCATGCTCTCGCGGCTTCCGGCGATCTGCCACACCAGCAGAACCAGCGCGGGCACCACCAGCCCGAGGACGATCCGTTGCAAGCGTTTCATGGGGCCGCTCAGCGCCTGATGCTCTGCGCCATGGAGTCGTCATACAGTGCAGCGGCTTCGTTGCCAACATCCTTCTGCACAATGCCCTGCTTGAAGGCGGCCTCGGCCTGCAACTTGACCTGTTCCTTCGTTAGCACGCCGCCGAGCTTGATGATCTTGGATGACTCCTTCGTGACGGCCAGAGGCAGGCCAGAATATTTGGCGTAGGCGTCGGCGAACATGTCGTTGTTTTTGGCCATCTGATCTTCTGTGTTGAGATAGACCCAGAGGAAGCGGCGAATGGCTTCCTGCTTGTTCGTCAGGGCCTCTCGCGACGCGGCCAGCATGCCTAGCTCGGCGCCGACAGCCTTGGACTTGCTGTACTCCAGGCCCTTGGCGAAGTAGCCGTCGCCTTCGGCCACAGCCTGCGACTCAAACGGTTCCCACAACACCATGGCGTCGATGTCGCCCTTTTTGAGGGCCTGGATGAAGGCGGTGCCGCCGCCCTGGATGTTGACCGGCGTGAACGTGTTGTAAGGCACACCCTTTTCGATCATCGTCATGGCCCACTGGAACCACACGGCCGAGCCCGGGGCGATACCGATCTTCTTGCCGGCCAGGTCTTTCCAGTCATTGATGACCACGCCCTTGCGCACCACCAGGTTCTTGACCGATCCGGCCACGCCGGTCAAGCCGACGAGGTTCTTGCTGCCCTGCGACGCTGCGATGGCGAGGTCGCCCGGGCCGACGGCCGAGATGTCGACGGAGTTGGACATCAGTGCGGTGCGCGCATCGGCGTAGCGCACGAATTCGGCGCGCTTGACGTCGACATTGAACTTCTTGAGTTCTTCCTCGATGTTGAGCAGCGGCGCGAGGTGGCCTACCTTGACGAAACCGATGGTCAGCGTTTCACGCTGCGCCAGGGGTGCGGGCGCTGGCCCGACGGCATGGGCGGCGGTGGCCGCAAGCGCCGAAACGGCGGTGAGCACTGCGGTGATGGCGGTACTGAGTTTCATCTTCCACACTCCAGGTTGGTAAAAAAATTAGCAGGACGGTAACGTTGAAAAAAACATACACGAAATATGCGCGGCCTAGCGGCCTTTGAATTGCGGCGCGCGTTTGTCGGCGAACGCCGCGCGGCCTTCGGCATAGTCTTCGCTCTTGAAGCAGGCCTTGACTGCGGTATCGACGGCCGTCACATCGGCCGGCTCGCCGCCGGCCAGCAGGGCGTTGAAGGCCAGCTTGGCTGCGCGGATGGTCAGGGGAGCATTTGAGGCAATCATTGCGGCCGTCTCTGAGGCCACGGCGAACACGTCGTCGTGCAACCCGGCCACCAGGTCGATACGCAGGGCGTCGCCGGCGGTGTAGACGTTGGCGGTGTAGAAGACCTCGCTGGCTTTGGCCACGCCCAGCACGGCGACCATGCGCTTCATGCCGCCATAGGCATACCCCAGGCCCAGCCGCGCGGCGGGCATCCGGAACTTCGCCGTTGGTGAGGCATATCGAAGGTCGCAGGCAAGTACCAAGCCCAGGCCGCCGCCGTAGCAGATCCCGCTGATGGCCGCGATGACGGGGCAACGAAAGCCGGCCAGCGCAGCCTGCGCGTTGGCCACCGCTGCATCATAGGCGGCCACGCTCGCCGGGTCGTTGCGCTTCTCGCCAAACTCGGAGATGTCGGCGCCCGAGGCGAATGCCTTGTCGCCGTCGCCGCGCAGTACCACGGCGCGCACATTGGTGTCCGCATTGAGCGCTGCCAGCGTCGTGCCCAGCTGGAGCCACATCGCAATTGACATGGCGTTGTAGCGGCCCTCGTTGCGCAGGGTGATGGTGGCCACGTGGCCGTTTATGGAGTGAAGGACTTCTGCCATGGTCATACCACCGTGTCGGCATGGAACTGCCGGATTTCTTCGTCGGAATATCCCGCTTCGGCGAGCACTTCGTCGGTGTGCTCGCCCCAGCCGGGAGCGGGCGCCACAACGCGGGATGGCGTGCGCGCCAGTGTGACCGGTTGGGTGATGTACTGCATTTCCTTGCCGAAGCCGGTCATCAGCGATGCCGTCACGCCCAGGTGCTGCACCTGTTCGTCCTCGAAGACCTGCGGCACGGTGTACACGGGGCCTGCGGGGACGCCCGCGTCGGTCAGGCCGGTGACCCACTCCGCCACGCTGCGATGCGTAAACAGTTCCGCTAGTTCGGCATTGAGGCGTTCGCGGTTTTTAACGCGCAAAGTTTCGTTGGTGAACTCGGGGTCCTGCAGCCATTCGGGTTTGTTCATGATGCTGCACAGTCTCACCCAGTTGCCTTCGCCCGAGGCGCCGAGGTTGAATACGCCGTCGCTCGCCTCGAACAGGCCCATCGGGCTGCTGGTCGGGTGGTCGTTGCCCTGCTGGATGGGAATGTCCTGGTCGTTGAGGTAGCGCGCCATCTGGAAGTCCATCATCGCGATTTGTGCATGCAGGAGCGAGGTATGCACCCACTGGCCCTTGCCCGAGACCTCGCGCTCCAGCAGTGCAGTCAGGATGCCCAGCGCAGCGTAGAGGCCGGCGCTCATGTCGGCGACGGCCAGGCCGGCGCGTACCGGGCCAGAGCCGGGGATGCCGGTCACCGACATCAGCCCGCCCATGCCCTGCACGATCTGGTCGAAGCCTGGACGCGAGGCCTGCGGGCCATCCTGGCCGAAGCCTGAGATGCTGGCTAGAATGATGCGCGGATTGACAGCGGCTAGCGATTCGTAATCGACGCCCAGTTTCCTTTTGACGTCGGGCCGCCAGTTTTCGACCACCACGTCTGCCTCTTTCACCAGGCGCATCAGGATCGCCAGGGCCCCGGGGCGCTTGAGGTTCAGGGTCATCGAGCGCTTGTTGCGGTTGATGTTCTGAAAGTCGCCGCCCTCGCGGTTGGCTGCGAACATCGCTTCGTTGGGGTCGATGCCGCGCGGCGGCTCGATGCGGATCACGTCGGCGCCGAAGTCCGTCAGCATGCGCACGCAATTGGGGCCGGCACGCACGCGCGACAGGTCTAGCACGCGGAATCTGGCCAGGGCGGTAGAAGCCTGAATTTTTGCCATGTCTTGTGTCAATCCTCTGGGGAAAAAGAAGCCAGGCAGCCTTCCATGCGGAAGTGCTGTGTCTCGATCCGCTCGGCGAAGCGCAGCAGCGTGAGTTCGTGAAACGGCCGACCGACCAGTTGCACGCTGATGGGAAGATCGCGCGCATCGAGCGCGACGGGCACAGCCAGCGCGGGAAGTCCGAGGTAATTGATGAATCCCATGAAGCGGTGCATCGCTAACAGTTGGCGCGCGTCGAACATGGCCTGGCCGGGCGTGACTGCCTGCCAGTCGGGGATGGGCGCCGGCAACGCGGGCACAACGAGGATGTCGTGGTCCTTGAAATGAGCTTGGATAAAGTCGTGCAGCCGCCGTGCCCGGTCTGCTCGCGCGGCGGCGAGCCAGTCGGCAGGCATCACCCAGCCAGGAAGCGCGACTGCTTCGACAGACGGCGAGAGCGTGCGCGCCAGCAGGCCGGCCCGGTGGGTCTGCGCGGCTTCGGCGTGCAGCACGATCGTGGCGAGTTGCGTCAGTACGACGTGACTGTCCAGGTTGGTCTTCACCGGTATATCGAGCGAGGCAGCCAGCGCCTGCATTGCGGCCGCGATGGCGCTGTCCAATTCTGCGTGCGGAATCCACACCGCCGCATCACCGCGCGCGGCGCTGGCGGCAGGGCGCAGCCCGGAGTTGTTGCAGGCGGCCTGCAGGATCAGCCGCACATCATCGGCCGTGCGGGCCAGCACACCGACGCTGTCGAGGCTGGGCGCAAGCGGAAAAACACCGTCCATCGGCAGCAGTCCGTGCGTGGTCTTCAGCCCGAGCACGCCGCAGGTGGCTGCCGGCATGCGGACCGAGCCGGCGGTATCGGTGCCGAGTGAGCCGTAGGCCATGCCGCTTGCGACCGCGACCGCACTGCCGCTCGACGAGCCGCCGACCACCGCGTCGGCATGCAGCGGGTTGATGCAGCGCGGCTGGTGAGAGTTGTCGCCGGTCGCGCCGCAGGCATACTCGGCCATCGCCAGCGTGGCCAGGTGGGCGGCGCCGTGGCGCGACAGGCGTTCGAGCACGGTGGCGGCGGTGCGGCCAGGCGCCTCGTTGTCTATGGCATGGCCCCGACCCAACTGTGGCGCGCGGCCGGGCAGGTCGAAGATGTCCTTGTGCGCCAAACCAACACCTGTCAACGGCCCCGTGGCCGCTGCTGGCATCAGTTCAGCGGGCAGCGCATCGACGACCGCATGAAAGTTTCGATCTGCGCGCTGCATGGCCATTCGCTGGCGCTCGATAGCCTGGCACGCAGTTACATGATCCTGGGCAATAGCCCGCTGCAAGCCTGCGATGCTGGGCGGGTTCTCAGCCATGAGACAGGGCGTTCAGCGATTCGGTAAAGGAAGGCAGCGTGCCGCCGGTCGCGCCGGATGTGTGCGCCAGCGCCGATTCGGCTGCCGCCTGCAGCCGAATCAGCATCTTCGACAGCCGGAGGATTTCCTGCTCGGTGGCATCGGTCTTGCTTGTCCGCAGGGCGTTGGCGACATGTGCAGGCCATGAAGCCGGCGTACCCCCTACGATGGGCGTGTTGACTGCCGACCAGATGCCAAGTTTAGAAGTCATTTGTATACAAAAAATTCATAAATATAAATATACACCAATTAAAAATTCACAGCAATGTGGGAAACTTGGAGGCATGAGGAGCACAAAGCACGCTTTCGTCAAGGCTAGCGACAAGATTCGCATAAAAATCGAGGACGCCATCAAGCGGGGCACGCTGCTGCCGGGCGACCCGATTGACGACGCCGAGCTGGCTACCCAATACCAGGTGTCGCGTACGCCGATTCGCGAGGCGCTGATTCAGCTGCAGGCGCAGGGCCTGGTTACCAGTCTGCCGCGCGGCGGCATGATCGTTGCCAAGATGGATTTGCAGCAGTTGCTCTCGCTCTGGGAGCTGCTGGCCGAGCTTGAGGGCGTAACGGTGCGGCTGGCCTGCCAGCGCATGACCCCTGAAGAGCTGGCATCCATCGTGGAGGTGCATGAAAGCAGTCGTGCAGTGATGGAGGCCGAGGATATCGCCGGCTGGCAGGAAGCCAACCTTCGGTTTCATGAGCTGATTTACCGCGCCGCGCGCAACCCGTATCTGCGCCAGGAGGTACTGCGCATGCGTACCCGGACCGGTTACTACCGCCGCCACGCCTTCGGCGCGCTGGGACGCATCACTGCATCGTTCGAGCAGCACGGAAAGATTGTTGAGGCCTTTGAACGGCGCGATGCCGAGGCGGCTTCCAGCGCCATGATTTCCCACATGCGCCCGGCCAGCGATGCGATGGGCCTGACGGATTTCATAGTCAATCTGCCCCGGGCAATGATCGCGGCCTGAGCGGGAAATTAGCCGACGGCGGACTGCGCGAAACCCTTCGTAGAACTCTTCGTGGTCGTTGGCGCAGAGCTCGCCATGGACCCAGGGATCTGTTCCGAGTTTCAGCCTCGGGGACGTCCTCGGTGTTGAGGCCCTGATTCTGCACAAGCCCGCCGGGTAGAAGCGGGCACCGTTTAAATGGCCGCGAAAACGGCTAAATCATCTAGGCCAGGGACGAAATAGCTACGCCTGCCTCTCCGCCTCGGAACGCGGACGACGGTTCGGTTCCGCAGTACACCACCATTCATCAAAAGCCGAACCGTTATCGGAGGCTTTTTTCGCCTGTAGCGCCTCTTTGGGCGTGGTTTTTCACATTCTGCCGGTGAGCGTCCACCGCCCGGAAACCAGCATGGACAGGGGATTTCGGCACGCAGGTTGTGATGGTGAGTTGGTCGGGCAGTGGCGACCGAGGCTAACTACCGTTCAATACAGTGGGCTCATCGGCTTGGCTAGCTCAGTTCAACTGCTCGAAGTCAATGAACCCGCGTTCCACATTCGTTGCCACGAGTTTGACCCGGACTTTTTCGCCAACCTTGAGTCCAGTCATGCCTGACACCAGCTTGCCCTCGGCGGGGGGCAAGAAGATCCGGACCCAGACGCCGTCAGCGGTGTTGCTGCCAGTCACGAGGGCGTCAAAGCTTTGTCCGACGCGCGATTCAAGCAGCAACGCCGCCTCGGACTTGCGCATCCGCCGCTCCACTTTCTTGGCGGCATCTTCCTGTTGGGTGCAGTGCATCGCTAACTTGCCCATCTCGGTAATCGAATAGGGCGGCGGCTGGTTG
>JAUSDK010000143.1 GCA_030650875.1 Polaromonas sp. | reverse complement strand
CCGGGCGAGTTGTTTGCCAAGTTTCAGACCAGCTTTTACTCGGATCCAGTGGATGCGGTGTTCAAGGCGCTTGGGGTGGAGTGAGCGCGCGGGTATGCGCGGCATGAGACGCAAGGGGATTGGTTGTTCAGGGCCTATGACCCCCCCGTTGGTATACTCCCCGGCGCGACATTGACTGGGATGCCGTCGATTTCAGATGGATTGGCTACCACCGAGACAGGCAAAGTCGTCTTGGTGGTTTTCTAAAGCGCATCAACCATTGCCTGCACCTGAGCGGGCGATGGCTTCGGTCCATTGTCCAGCCGTAAGGCTTGAGGCATGACCCACGGCCCCAGGGTTATCCCCGTCCGCTCATGCGCTTGAGCGCGCCCAGGACGTGGCGGAAAAAATCCTGAAGTCGCTCGGGCTTGGTTCGGTAGTTCAGATCCAGGTGGCGCGGAAGCCGGCCGATGTGGGGCTCACTCCGCCCCCGGGGATTGTGCCAACAGGCGTCACGCGCGACGGGAAGGTCGAACTTTTCGCGGACGGAATGGGGGATGATCTTGCCACCTTCAAAGCTATCGTTCATACGAGTGGCTCTCCTTTGAGTCTCTATTCTGTGCCGTGTCGACAAAGCCCGCGCATGTGCTTGGTGTTTCGTGTGAATGTGTCTGACAGTGCCATGAAGTCGCTTTTTGTTGGTATCTGGCTTGCGGGTAGCCGGACATACCAACAAAAATACCCTCATTGTGTTGGTATGTGTTGGTATTCCGTGATTCTGCGTGAGACAACAAAAAACCCGCTATGTCTCTGAAACATGCGGGTTGTGAGGGCTTTTGAGACGCTGTGATATGAGGGTTTGGAGCGGGTGAAGGGAATCGAACCCTCGTATGAAGCTTGGGAAGCTGCCGTTCTACCATTGAACTACACCCGCGATACCTTGAATTATATAGGTGCCACCCGTCGGGTTAGCCTGCATTCCTGAATGAACGAAAGACGCAAGGCCGGATGCAAGTCCAACCTGCGCGTTCACGTTTCGTCAGTTTCACTACGCCTGCAGGCCCTGCCAGCGCGGCTGGCAGGGCCTGCAGGGCTGGCCGCTATCTTTTTCGTTATTCTTTCACTTTAGGATATCCCCGAGGCACAGGTATTTCATCTCCAGGTATTCCTCCATGCCGTGGCTGGAGCCTTCGCGGCCCAGGCCCGATTGCTTGACGCCGCCGAACGGCACATGCTCTGTGGCAATCACCCCGACGTTGATCCCGACCATGCCGTATTCCAGCGCTTCGGCCACGCGGTAGATGCGGCCTATGTCGCGGCTGTAGAAATAGCTGGCCAGGCCAAACTCGGTGTTGTTGGCGGCGTCAACGGCTTCCTGCTCGTGCCTGAAACGAAACACCGGCGCAAACGGCCCAAAGGTTTCCTCCCGGGCGCACAGCATGTCGCCGGTGGCTTCCGAGATCACCGTGGGCTCAAAAAACTGGCCGGCCAGTTTGTGGCCGCCCACCAGCAGTTTGCCGCCCTTGGCCAGCGCGTCCTGTACATGGCGCTCGACCTTGCTGATGGCCGCGTCCTCGATCAGCGGGCCTTGCGCCACGCCGTCTTCAAAGCCGTTGCCCACCTTCAGCAGCCGGACCTTGGCGGCGAATTTCTGCACAAATTCGTCGTACACGCCGTCTTGCACATAAATGCGGTTGGCGCACACGCAGGTCTGGCCAGCGTTGCGGTACTTGCTGGCCATGGCGCCTTCCACGGCCGAGTCGACATCGGCATCGTCAAACACGATGAACGGTGCATTGCCCCCCAGTTCCAGTGACAGCTTTTTCACCGACGGCGCGCTTTGTGCCATCAGGATGCGGCCAACTTCGGTGGAGCCGGTGAAGCTGATGTGGCGCACCACGTCGCTGGCGCAAAACACCTTGCCCACCGCAATGGAGTTGTCGCTGTCGGCGGTCAGGATATTGAGCACACCAGCCGGAACGCCGGCGCGTAGGGCCAGTTCGGCCACTGCCAGCGCGCTCAGCGGCGTGAGTTCGGCCGGCTTGATCACGACCGTGCACCCGGCCGCCAGCGCCGGGGCGACCTTGCGGGTAATCATGGCCAGCGGAAAGTTCCAGGGCGTGATGGCCACGCACACGCCGATCGGCTGCTTGAGCACCATCAGGCGGCGGTTGTTGTCAAACTGCGGCAGCGTTTCGCCGTTAACGCGCTTGGCCTCTTCGGCAAACCATTCCACAAAGCTGGCGCCATAGGCGACTTCGCCCTTGGCCTCGGCAAAAGGCTTGCCCTGCTCGGCCGTCATGATGCGGCCCAGGTCTTCCTGGTTGGCGATCAGCAAGTCAAACCACTTGCGCAAGAT
This sequence comes from Polaromonas sp., assembly GCA_030650875.1. Lineage (GTDB taxonomy): Bacteria > Pseudomonadota > Gammaproteobacteria > Burkholderiales > Burkholderiaceae_C > Polaromonas. Next base: position 3,519 of record JAUSDK010000143.1, on the reverse strand, counting down.
GATGCTGCGCTCTTTGCCCGTCTTGTTGCGCCAGGCGGGCCAGGCGGCGTTGGCCGCTGCAATGGCGGCTTCTGCATCTGCGATGCCGAGGTTGGCAACATCGGCCAGCGTATGGCCGGTGGCCGGGTCCAGCACGTCAAAGCGGCTGGCGCCGGGCAGCCACTGCCCGTTGACCAGCGCATCGGTCTTGAGCAGGGTGGGGTCTTTGAGTAAGGCAAGAGGGGAGGTTGTCATGTCCATGCGTGTGTCCTTTTGTGGGTTGTTTTGCTTGTGTGGGATGCGGTGCCTGGGTCACAGGGGGCCACATCCAAGCATAGCGCCTGCGCCCGAAATGCGCTGTAACGTGTGGTGCACTGCAAACTTATAATCAGCGTTCAAGGCAGGCCGGGCCCAGACCGGGGTCCAGTGCCTCATTCCGTCTTTTCAAGTACCCGCGAGCGGCTAGCTGCGTTGATTGGTCACCGCAGCGGTTCGCCCCAACTGGCCCAACATGAGCACTCCCACTTCCTCCGCCGTCGCCGCTGTCGTTACTGTCGCAGACATCCGCAAGACCTTCCTGGACTTCTTTGCGTCCAAGGGGCATACCGTGGTGCCTTCCAGTTCGCTGGTGCCGGGCAACGACCCGACGCTGATGTTCACCAACTCTGGCATGGTCCAGTTCAAGGACGTGTTTCTGGGTGCCGAAAAGCGCCCCTATGTGCGCGCCACGTCGGTGCAGGCCTGCCTGCGCGCCGGCGGCAAGCACAATGACCTGGAAAACGTCGGCTACACCGCCCGCCATCACACCTTTTTTGAAATGCTGGGCAACTGGAGCTTTGGCGACTACTTCAAGCGCGAATCGCTGAAATGGGCCTGGGAGCTGCTGACCGAGGTGTACAAGCTGCCGGCCGACCGCCTGCTGGCCACGGTGTATGAAGAAGACGACGAGGCCTACGACATCTGGACCAAGGAAATCGGCCTGCCGCCTGAACGCGTCATTCGTATCGGCGACAACAAGGGCGGGCGCTACAAATCTGACAATTTCTGGATGATGGCCGACACCGGCCCTTGCGGCCCTTGCTCGGAAATTTTCTATGACCACGGCGACCACATCCCCGGCGGCCCGCCCGGCAGCCCCGACGAGGACGGCGACCGTTTCATCGAAATCTGGAACAACGTGTTCATGCAGTTCGACATGGCCGAAGACGGTTCGGTCAAGCCGCTGCCCGCGCCCTGCGTCGATACCGGCATGGGACTGGAGCGCCTGGCTGCCATCTTGCAGCATGTGCACAGCAACTACGAAATCGACATTTTCGACGCACTGATCAAGGCCGCTGCGCGTGAAACCGGCGAGCAGGATCTGGGCCACAAATCCCTGCGCGTGATTGCCGATCACATCCGTGCCACCGCATTTCTGGTGAGCGACGGCGTCAACCCGTCCAACGAAGGCCGCGGCTATGTGCAGCGCCGCATCATTCGCCGCGCCATTCGGCACGGCTACCTGCTGGGCAAGAAAACGCCGTTTTTCCACAAGCTGGTGGCTGATCTGGTGCGCGTGATGGGCGACGCCTATCCGCGGCTCGCAGCCGATGCCCAGCGCATCACCGAGGTGCTGAAGGCCGAGGAAGAACGCTTCTTTGAAACGCTGGAAACCGGCATGCAGATTCTGGATGCAGCGCTGGCCGATGGCCGCAAGGTGCTGCCGGGCGAGGTGGCCTTCAAGCTGCATGACACCTACGGCTTCCCGCTCGACTTGTCGGCCGACGTATGCCGCGAACGCGGCTTGAGCGTCGACGAAGGCGGCTTCGCGCTGGCCATGAACCAGCAAAAAGCCCAGGCGAGAGCCGCCGGCAAATTCAAGATGGACCGCGCCCTGGACTACACCGGCGCCGTGAACCGCTTCACTGGTTATGAGCATCTGGAAGAAACGTCAAAAATCGTGGCGCTCTACGCAGACGGTGTTAGCGTTGCCGCCCTGAAATCCGGTCAAAGCGGCGTGGTGGTGCTCGACAAGACGCCGTTTTACGCCGAAAGCGGCGGCCAGGCCGGTGACGAGGGCGAACTGGCCAGCGGCTCGGCGCACTTTGCCGTCAGCGACACGCTCAAGATCAAGGCCGACGTGTACGGCCACCATGGCACGCTGACCCAGGGCACGCTCAACGTGGGCGACCATGTCAGCGCCAGGGTCAACACCGCCGTGCGCGCCGCCACCGTGCGCAACCACAGCGCCACGCATTTGATGCACAAGGCCCTGCGCGAGGTGCTGGGCGCGCATGTGCAGCAAAAGGGCAGCCTGGTCAATGCCGAGCGCACCCGTTTTGACTTTGCGCACAACGCGCCCATGACCGACGCGCAGATCCGCGAGGTGGAAGCTCGCGTCAATGCCGAAATCCTGGCCAACCTGGCCGCCGAGGCCCGGGAGATGGACATGGAGTCCGCCCAGAAGACCGGCGCCATGATGCTGTTTGGCGAAAAATACGGCGACACCGTGCGCGTGCTCAGCATCGGTTCCAGCATGGAACTGTGCGGCGGCACGCACGTAGGCCGCACCGGCGACATCGGCCTGTTCAAGATCGTGGCCGAGAGCGGCGTCGCCTCGGGCGTGCGCCGCGTCGAAGCCGTCACTGGCCAGAACGCGCTGGCGTACCTGCAGTCGCTCGAATCCACGGTGCAAACCGCCGCGTCGTCGCTCAAGGCCAGCCCGGCCGAATTGCAGAACCGCATCGGCCAGGTGATGGAGCAGGTCAAGTCGCTGGAAAAGGAAATCACTGCGCTTAAAGGCAAGCTGGCCTCGTCGCAGGGCGATGAGCTGATGCTGCAGGCGGTTGACGTCAAAGGCCTGAAAGTGCTGGCCGCACGGCTGGAAGGCGCTGATGCCAAGACGCTGCGGGACACCATGGACAAGCTGAAAGACAAACTTAAAACCGCCGTCATCGTGCTGGCCGCCGTCGATGGCAGCAAGGTGCAAATCGCCGCTGGCGTGACGAACGATTCGACTGGCAAGGTCAAGGCGGGCGAACTGGTCAACTTTGTGGCCAGCCAGGTGGGCGGCAAGGGCGGCGGCAAGGCCGACATGGCCATGGCCGGCGGCACCGATGCGTCCAACCTGGACAGCGCGCTCAATTCCGTGCTGGCCTGGGTGATCGAACGCGTCTGATTTCCAGGCTACAGCCTCTATTTGCTATGTTATTGATTGCAAATAGAGGCCGAATTAATTGGGCTGCGGCCAAATTTTATAAATTCAAACCGAGGCCCAAAACACTGCAAACCAGTTTTTCGGGTCGGTCCAGTGCCGGACCTGCGTGAATCCGGCCTGCTGCAGCAGCGCGGTCATGCCGTCCGGCGTGTATTTGTAAGACGACTCCGTGTGGATTCGCTCGCCCGCTTCAAAGCGGCGGGTATGGCCAGGCCACCGCACGCTTAGCGCCTGCGTGGCCTCCAGGTGCATTTCAATGCGTGATTGCGCGGCGTTGAACAGCGCCACGTGGCGCCACTGGCGCACGTCAAAGTCCGACTGCAACAACTGGTTGACATTGAGCA
>JAUSDK010000133.1 GCA_030650875.1 Polaromonas sp. | reverse complement strand
CGGCCAGACCGGCAAGATCGTGGCGCCCCAGTTGTACGTGGCGGTCGGCATCTCCGGCGCCATTCAGCACCTGGCCGGCATGAAGGACAGCAAGGTGATCGTTGCCATCAACAAGGACGCCGAAGCGCCGATCTTCCAGGTGGCTGACTATGGGTTGGTGGGTGATTTGTTTACGGCGGTGCCGGAATTGATCGCTGCTCTATAGGCCGCTGCGTCGTTCGCGCGCGGGCCACCGGATGGCACGGCGGTGCGACCGATGGACTGCCCCGAGGTCTGTAATGTGTGGGTAGGACAGGCGCCTAGCGTTGGGTGGTGTTTTTTTCTACTAACCATCATCCGGATGATGCAGCCGCTGGGCCCGCAAGACGCCGTACGCGGCATTGCTTAAGCTGGCATGATGGTGGAAGTCGTACCAGCCCAGGTGTTGTTTAAGGTTAAGCGTCAGGCTTTACCGCAGTACGCCGGCGCCGCTCCAGATAGGCCTGCAACTCGCCAACCACGCCCTTGCGGAAGGCCAGCACGCACAGCACAAAAATCACGCCGATGATCACCGTCACCCAGGAGCCGACCTTGTCGGCCAGCAGGTTTTGCAGCGAGATCACGATGCCGGCGCCAAACACCGGGCCAAAGAAGGTGCCCACGCCGCCCAGCAGCGTCATCAGGATCACCTCGCCCGACATCGACCAGTGCACATCCGACAGCGTGGCAAACCCCATGACCACGGTCTTGAGCGAACCGGCCAGCCCTGCGAGCGCGGCGGACAGCACAAAGGCCAGCAGTTTGTAGCGGTTGACCTGGTAGCCCAGCGAGATGGCGCGCGCCTCGTTTTCACGAATCATCTTGAGCACCTGGCCAAACGGCGAGCTCACGATGCGCGCGATGAACAGGAAGCACAACACAAAAATGGCCACCACAAAGTAGTACATCGCGGTGTCGGACCGGAGTGAAAACAGGCCGAACAGGCTGCCGCGAGGAACCCCCTGCAGGCCGTCTTCGCCGCCGGTAAACGGCGCTTGCAGGCAGACAAAGAACACCATCTGGGCCAGGGCCAGCGTGATCATGGCGAAGTAAATGCCCTGGCGCCGGATGGCCACCAGGCCCACCACCAGGCCAATCAGTGCCGCCACCACCGTGCCCGCCAGAATGCCCAGTTCAGGCGTCCAGCCCTGTGCCTTGATGAGCCAGCCCGTGATGTAAGCGGCCGAGCCAAAAAATGCGGCGTGGCCAAACGACAGCAGCCCGGTAAAGCCCAGCAATAAATTGAAGGCGCAGGCAAACAGGGCAAAGCACAGCAGCTTCATGACAAACACGGGGTACAGGCCCAGCAGGGGGGCCAGCAGCAGCAAGCCCAGCATGACAAGGTAGGTGATGCGGGTGATTTTGTTGGAGTTGTTCATTGGATAGTTCCGAAGGCCAAGGTGCGCAGCGAGCCAAGCGCGGCGGGTAGCGAAGCTGCGACCCCTCCCAGCAAGCAGGGGCCGCGGAACTGGCTTTGCCAGGCCGCAGGCGCAGCGGCCCCCTCGGGGGGCAGCGCATTACACGAAGTGAAAAGCGTGGGGGCCATCTCCTAGGCCTCCTTGCCAAAAAGGCCGTTGGGTCTGACCATCAGCACGATGACCATCACGACAAACACCACGATGTTGGAGGCTTCCGGATAAAAAACGCGGGTCATGCCCTCGACCAGGCCCAGGCCCAGGCCGGTAATTACCGACCCCAGGATGGAGCCCATGCCACCAATCACCACCACGGCAAACACCACGATGACCAGGTTGGACCCCATCATGGGGCTGACCTGGATGATGGGCGCAGCCAGCACGCCGGCCAGTCCGGCCAGTGCCGCGCCGGCGCCATAGGTGCACATCACCATCACCGGCACGTTGACGCCAAAGGTCTGCAGCAGCGGCGCATTTTCAGTGCCGGCGCGCAGGTAGGCGCCCAGCCGCGTCCGCTCGATCAGGAACCAGGTGCCCAGGCAAACCACCAGCGACACCAGGACGACCCAGGCGCGGTAGTTGGGCAAGATCATGAAGCCCAGGTTGGTGGCGCCCTGGAGCAGTTCCGGCACGTTGTAATTCTGGCCTGAGGCGCCGTATAACTCGCGGAAGACGCCTTCAAAGATCAGCGCCAGGCCAAAGGTCAGCAGCAGGCCGTAAATCGGGTCGAGCTTGTAGAGGTGTTTCAGGAACAGCCGCTCAATCACCACGCCCAGCAGGCCGACCGCGAGCGGGGCCAGCACCAGCGCATACCAGTAATTGAGTCCGAATTTGTCCAGCATGATCCAGGCGGCAAAAGCGCCCAGCATGTAGAGCGCGCCGTGCGCGAAGTTCACAATGCCCAGCAGGCCAAAAATGACCGCCAGCCCGAGGCTGAGCAGGGCGTAAAACGCGCCATTGACCAGACCCAGCAACAGCTGGCCCAGAAAAGCTTGTAGGGGTATACCGAAAATTTCCATGGAGGCCCGTCAGCTCACGCCTTGAGAGTAAAAAAAAAGTGGCCGCTCGCCAACGCGCGCGACCACCGGGAAGGTCAACTTACTTCTTGAGCAGCGAGCACTTGGACTCGGCCACCGTGGTGAAGGCCTGCTCGCCAGGAATCTTGGCCACGGTCTTGTAGTAGTCCCATGGCGTGGTCGATTCTTTGGCGCCTTTCACCTGGAACAGGTACATGTCGTGAATCATGCGGCCGTCGGCGCGGATCTGGCCCTTGTTGTAGAAGTCGTCGATCTTCATGGATTTGAGCGTGCTCATCACCTTGTCGCCATCGGTCGTACCCGCGGTCTGCACGGCTTTCAGGTAGTTCATGGTGGCCGAGTAGTCGGCGGCCTGCAGGCTCGAAGGCATGCGCTTGTACTTGGCGAAGAAGCGGTTGGCGAATTTGCGCGACGCGTCATCCTGGTTCCAGTACCAGCTGTCGGCCAGTTGCAGGCCTTCGGTGTTGGCCAGGCCCAGGCTGTGCACGTCGTTGATGAACACCAGCAGGCCGGCAACCTTCATGGTTTTGTTGATGCCGAATTCACGGGCCGCCTTCATGGCGTTGGTGAAATCGCCGCCGGCGTTGGCCAGGCCCAGGATCTGGGCTTTGGACGACTGGGCCTGCAGCAGGAAAGCCGAAAAGTCAGACGCATTGAGCGGATGGCGCGCCGTGCCTGCCACGGTGCCGCCATTGGCCTTGACCACGGTGGCGGCGTCGTTCTCAAGCGAGTGGCCAAAGGCATAGTCGGCGGTCAGGAAATACCAGCTTTTGTTGCCGGCCTTGACCAGTGCCGTGCCGGCCACCTTGGCCAGCGCCACGGTGTCGTAGGCATAGTGAACGGTGTAAGGCGAGCAGTCTTCATTGGTCAGGCGCGCAGAACCGGGGCCGATGGCAATGAAGGGGAGTTTTTTCTGGGTGGTCACCTTGGCCATGGCCAGCGCCGTACCGGAGTTGGTGCCGCCAATCAGCATGGTCAGGCCTTCCTTGTCCATCCATTCGCGGGCTTTGGAGCTGGCGATGTCGGGCTTGTTCTGGTGGTCGGCGGACAGCACTTCAACCGGGCGGTTCAGCACCTTGCCGCCAAAATCCTGGACGGCCCATTTCACCATTTCAGCGCCAGCCGGGCCGTCAATGTCGGCGTACAGGCTGGACATGTCGGTGATGATGCCGATCCGGATCGGGCCGGTGCCCTGTGCGGAAGCGGCAGCGCCAAAGCCGATGGCCAAGGCGGCGACGATTAGTTTGAGTTTCATGGGTGTCTCCTGGTTAATGTTATGAGAGAGGGAAAGGAAAACGCAATAAGAACAAGGACTGTCCGCAGGGACTAGACCCCCAGATACTCTTGCAGCATGCCCATGTTCTGGGACAGCTCGGCTTGGGCAAACTGCTTGACGATCTGGCCGTGTTCCATGACGTAGAAACGGTCGGCCAGCGGCGCGGCAAAGCGGAAGTTCTGTTCCACCAGCACAATGGTGTAACCCTTGGCTTTCAGCGCCAGGATCATTTCGGCCAGTTTTTGCACAATGACCGGCGCCAGGCCTTCGGAAATTTCATCGAGCAGCAGCAGGCGCGCGCCGGTGCGCAAAATGCGCGCCACGGCCAGCATTTGCTGCTCGCCGCCCGACAAGCGCGTGCCGGGGCTGTTGGCGCGTTCCTTGAGGTTGGGAAACATCTCGTAAATTTCGGCAAGGCTCATGCCGCCCGGTGCCACGGTGGGCGGCAGCATCAGGTGTTCCTCGGCCGACAGGCTGGCAAAAATGCCGCGCTCTTCAGGGCAGTAACCAATGCCCAGCCGCGCCACCTTGTGCGGCGCCAGCTTGAGGACTTCTTCGCCGTTGATCCTGATTGAGCCCTTGCGCGCGCCGGTCATGCCCACAATGGCGCGCAGGGTGGTGGTGCGGCCAGCGCCGTTGCGGCCCAGCAGCGTGACCACCTCGCCCTGGTTCACGGTCAGGTTCACGCCATGCAGGATGTGCGACTCGCCATACCAGGCGTGCAGGTCGTCGATGCGCAGGAGTTCCTTGGTCATCAGTGCGCTCCTTGCAGTTCGGTGTTGGCGCTGCCCATGTAGGCTTCAATGACCAGCGGGTTCTTGGCCACCTCGGCATACGGGCCGTCGGCAATAATGGCGCCGCGCTGCAGCACCGTGATGCGGTCGGCAATCGACGACACCACGTTCATGTTGTGTTCAACCATCAAAATAGTGCGGCCCACGGAAACTTTTTTAATCAGCTGGGTCACGCGGTCCACGTCTTCGTGGCCCATGCCCTGGGTGGGTTCGTCCAGCAGCATCAGCTCGGGCTCCAGCGCCAGCGTGGTGGCCAGTTCCAGCGCGCGTTTGCGGCCGTAAGGCAGGCTCACGGTCAGCTCGTTGGCAAAGTCGCTCAGGTCGACTTCGGCCAGCAACTCCAGGGCGCGCGCATGCAGGTGGTGCAGGGTGCTCTCGGCTTTCCAGAAATGAAACGAGGTGCCCTCGTTGCGCTGCAAGGCGGCACGCACGTTTTCAAGCACCGTCATGTGGGGAAACACCGCTGAAATCTGGAACGACCGCACAATACCGCGCCGCGCCGTCTGGGCCGGCTTTTCAGACGTGATGTCGTGGCCGTTGAAGACGATGCTGCCATGCGTGGGCGTCAGGAATTTGGTCAGCAGGTTGAAGAAGGTGGTCTTGCCGGCGCCGTTGGGGCCGATGATGGCGTTGATCTTGCCGGCTTCAATGGTGGTGCTGACGTCGTTGACGGCCGCCAGGCCGCCGAAGCGTTTGCTCAGGTGGGTGATCTCAAGCATGGCGGCCTCCTTGCGCCACGGCGGGCTGGGCCATGAGGGGCGGGGGCGGCACGGGCGCCGGGGTCGCCAGGGCGGCGCGGCGTGCGCGCCAGCCCAGGTAGGTGCCCACAATGCCGTGCGG
>JAUSDK010000132.1 GCA_030650875.1 Polaromonas sp. | reverse complement strand
CCCCAGTGCGCCAGCGCCCTGAGCTTGCCCGCCTTGATCTGCTGCAGCACGCTGGCCGGTCCGGTGGACAAGGCATCGACCTGTCCCGCCAGCAAGGCAAACACGGCCGGGCCGGCGCCGGTGTAGGGAACGTGCAGCATGTAGCTGGACGTGGCTACTTTCAGCTGCTCCATCGGGACATGCATGGTGCCGTAATTGCCCGAAGACCCAAACGACACCTTGGCCGGATTGGACTTTACATAGGCGATGAACTCGGCATAGGTTTTCCAGGGGCTTTCAGCGCGCACCACCAGCACCGTCGGGTCAGCGGTGAAGCGGGCGATTGGCTTGAGCTGGTCGAGCTGGTACATCGGCGTGCGCTTGAGCAGCTTGTCGGCTTCGGGCAGCACCACGAAAGACGACAAGGCCATGACGACCGTATAGCCATCGGGTTTGGCCTTGGCCACCTGGCCCATGCCGATACCGCCGCCGGCACCGCCCTTGTTTTCGACGACGACGGGCTGCTTCAGGAAGCGGCTCATGGCTTCTGCCACGGGGCGCCCCACCGTGTCGGCGACACCGCCAGGCGGGAACGGAACCACCATGGTGACCGGGCGGCTGGGGTAGTCTTCCTGTGCCAGCGCAGGCATGGCCAGCATGCCCGCAAGCAGGGGCAGGCTGAAGGTCTTCAGGACGGTGCGACGTGCATTCATGGTTGTCTCCAAGGTAAACCGGGGTTTCAGTGAAACAGTGAAACCCCTTTTGTCAATATCAGATGAAACGGTTCTCGATGGCGCCGATGCCGTCGACTTCGACGCGTATGACGTCGCCGGCCTGGATGTAGCGCGGGGGCTTGAGCCCCATGCCGACGCCGGCCGGCGTTCCCGTGGCGATCACGTCGCCGGGGTACAGGGTGATGCCCCGGGAAATGGTCTCGATCAGGGTCGGGATGTCAAAGATCATGTGGTCGGTCGGCCCGTCCTGGCGCAGCTCGCCATTGACCCAGCAGCGCACCCGCGTCTTCGTGCCATCGAGCTCGTCGGCCGTCACAATCCACGGCCCCATGGGGCAGAAGGTGTCAAAGGATTTGCCCATGTCCCACTGCTGATGGCGCATTTGCACGTCGCGGGCGGTGACGTCGTTGACGATGGTGTAGCCGAACACATGGCCGAGGGCGTCGGCGCGGGAGATGTTCTTGCCGCCCTTGCCAATCACCACGGCCAGCTCGGCCTCGTAGTCGATCTGGTCCGAGATGTCCGCGCCCGGCAGGCGCACGTCGTCATGGGGCCCCACCACGCACTCGGGCACCTTGGTAAACACAATCGGCCAGGCTTCCGGGTTGCTGTCGTTGTCCTTGAACACCGAGGCAGACAGCTCCTTGGCGTGTGCCTGGTAGTTGCGGCCGACACACCACAGGTTGCGCCTGGGCAGGGGCAGCGGCGCTTCGAGCCGCACCGCCGACAGCGCCACGCTGGTCGTCGTGTCCAGCGGGGGCAGCGCGTCGCCGGCTGCAAGCGCTTCAATCAAGTCCAGGGCACCGCGCCGGGCGGTTTCGGCGCTGACCTTGAAGGGGGTGATGTACTGGCCATCGGTGGACACGAGGCCGACCTTGCGCGTGTCGTTGTGAAGATAGGTGGCGATCCGCATTAGCGTGTCCTTTTTTCCTGTAATTTGTCATGGGGCCGGGCGATGCCCGGGTGTTGTGCGTGGCACTTGGTTAAAATCTCAACCAGTAAGTACCAATGTTTGCCAATGGTAGACCAAACAGGCCTCAAGTCAAGGGGTGTCGGCCGCAGCGCACCGGCAAAAAAGCGGAATTTTTGAGCAAAATCGTGCCTCAAGGTGGATTTTCTTGAAGGGGGGCGAAGCCAAAGACACGGCACAAATTGGTATTACTTGGTTGCGTTTT
>JAUSDK010000120.1 GCA_030650875.1 Polaromonas sp. | reverse complement strand
CAGGGTTTGCGAAATGAAGGACAGGTCGGCCACGATCAGGTCGAACTCCGGCACAAACTCCGAGACCTCGCCATCTTCGATCTCAAATTGCCCACCAGCCCCAACACTGTCTTCATAAGCGGCGACCAAATCGGCCGCAAGCAGCGCTCGGGCGTTGACTTTTTCGACGCACAGCACCCGCGGATCGGCGCGCAGCCGGGGATGCAACTGGGCGCTGCCGACATCGACCCCGACCACCCTGGCCGCGCCCTGCTGCAGCAGGCAGTCGGTAAAGCCGCCGGTGGACTGGCCAATGTCCAGGCAGCGCAGCCCTGTCACGTCCAGGCCGGTGCGGGCCAGCGCACCTTCCAGCTTGAGCCCGCCGCGCGAGATGTACTTCGCCTCGCGGTTGTCCAGGACCTGCAACTCGGCGGCGTCCGGCACTTCATCGCCGTTTTTGACGACCTTCTTCCAGGCGCCTTCGGCCTCCACGCGCCACTGCACGCCAGCGGCAATCAGGCGCTGCGCCTGGGAGCGGGTGGTGGCGAAACCATGTTCAACAAGGAAAATATCTGCGCGCATAGGTAGAAGGACTCATGGTTGGTCTGACGCCTTCCCCCAGCGGGGGAAGGAGCAAGGCAAAAACTCAATAACGGTAGGCGTTGGCCTTGTACGGGCCGGCCTTGCTCACGCCGATGTAGGCGGCCTGCTCGTCGCTCAGTTCAGACAGCATCGCGCCGACTTTCTTCAGGTGCAGACGCGCGACCTTTTCATCAAGGTGCTTGGGCAGCACATAGACCTTGCCGGCTTCGTAGTCAGCCTGCTTGGTGAACAGCTCGATCTGAGCAATCGTCTGGTTGGCAAAGCTCGACGACATCACGAAGCTCGGGTGGCCGGTGCCGCAGCCCAAATTCACCAGACGGCCCTTGGCCAGCAAAATGATGCGCTTGCCGTCCGGGAAGATCACATGATCGACCTGCGGCTTGATTTCTTCCCAGGTGCATTTTTCCAGCGACGCGACATCGATTTCATTGTCGAAGTGGCCGATGTTGCAAACGATGGCCTGGTCTTTCATAGCGGCCATGTGGTCATAGGTGATGACGTTCTTGTTGCCGGTGGCCGACACGAAAATGTCGCACTTGTCGGCGGCGTATTCCATGGTCACGACCTTGTAGCCTTCCATCGCGGCCTGCAGCGCGTTGATCGGGTCGATTTCAGTGACCCAGACCTGGGCGCTCAGCGCGCGCAGCGCCTGGGCCGAGCCCTTGCCCACGTCGCCGTAGCCGGCCACGCAGGCGACCTTGCCGGCAATCATCACGTCGGTGGCGCGCTTGATGGCGTCCACCAGTGACTCGCGGCAGCCGTAGAGGTTGTCAAACTTGGACTTGGTGACCGAGTCGTTGACGTTGATGGCGCGAAACGCCAGCGTGCCCTTGGCCGACATTTCGTTGAGGCGCAGCACCCCGGTGGTGGTTTCCTCGGTCACGCCGACGATGTTTTTCAAGCGGCGGCTGTACCAGGTCGGATCTTGCGCCAGCTTGGCCTTGATCGAATTGAACAGACAGATTTCTTCTTCGCTGCCGGGCTTGGCGAGCAAGCTGGCATCTTTCTCGGCCCTGGTGCCCAGGTGCATCAGCAGCGTGGCATCGCCACCGTCGTCCAGGATCATGTTCGGGCCTTCTTCGGGCGTGCCTTTGGCGCCGCTGAACTCGAAGATGCGGTGGGTGTAGTCCCAGTAGTCGGCCAGGGTTTCGCCCTTGATCGCGAACACCGGCGTGCCCTTGGCGGCAATCGCGGCGGCGGCATGGTCCTGCGTCGAGAAAATGTTGCACGACGCCCAGCGCACATCGGCGCCCAGCGCCTGCAGGGTTTCGATCAGCACGCCGGTCTGGATGGTCATGTGCAGCGAGCCGGTGATGCGCGCGCCCTTGAGCGGCTGCGCTTTCGCGAATTCTTCGCGGATGGCCATCAGGCCGGGCATCTCAGTTTCGGCGATTTTCAGTTCCTTGCGGCCCCAGGCGGCGAGGGACAGATCAGCAATCACATAGTCGGGGTTCTGGACGGGTTTCAATACGGCGTTCATTCAGGCATCTCCAAAATCAAGGGGCAAACTGGGCAAAATAGCCACGGCGCAGCGCTTCAATATCGGCGGGGAGTCTGTTGATCTGACTCACCCGGCTTCAAGGCACATGCGGGTGAGCGTGGTTGCAAGTGAAAGTCCTGAGCCTGGACCACATGCCGTGGGTTGCAACGCTCCTCAGGAAGCCGCCATTGTACAGACCATGCGACACTTTCGCCATGAAAGCCTTGAAAACCTGGCCCGCAGCAGAACGCCGGGGCATCATCGGCGTTTTCACCGACATCGACGACACCCTGACCACCGACGGCGCGATCACCCGCGACGCATTGCAGTCGCTGGTCGACCTGAAAGCGGCCGGCCTGCATGTGATTCCCATCACCGGCCGCCCGGTCGGCTGGAGCGAGCCTTTCGCGCTGGGCTGGCCGGTCGATGCCATCGTCGCCGAAAACGGCGCGGTTGCGCTTCAAAAAGGCCTGCGGCCCATGCGGAACGGGCGGGAAAAGCTATCAAGACTGTATCACCAGGATGCACCCACGCGGGCGGCCAACCACACCCGTATGCAGCAGGTGAGCCAGCGCGTGTTGCGCGAAGTACACGGCAGCGTGCTGGCGCAGGACAGCGCGGGCCGTGAGACCGACATCGCCATCGACCACAGCGAATTTTCACACTTGCCACCCGAGCGCATCGTACAGGCCGTGCGGATCATGCAAAGCGAGGGCATGAACGCGACCGTGAGTTCCATCCACATCAACGGCTGGTTTGGCGCGCACAACAAGCTCGAAGGCGCACGCTGGGTGGTGCGCGAGCTACTGGGCCGGGACCTGGATGCCGAGATAGGTCGTTGGGTCTATGTCGGCGACTCGACCAACGACCAGCTGATGTTCGAGGCCTTTGCGCATTCGGTGGGCGTGGCCAACATACGCCGCTTCGAGGCGCAGCTCAGCCACCAGCCGCGCTACATCACCGAAGGCGAGCGCGGCGCGGGCTTTTCCGAGGTCGCGGCCGCCTTGCTGGAAGCACGCCGCACCTGACGGCGGAGAGCGGACATCTTCAGCCCCCTCGGGCCAGCACGCTCGCCAGCGCCTTCCCGGTAGCGGTGCCGAGCTTCACCACCGCTTCCGGCGGCGCAGACGCCACCACCTGGCCGCCCGCGTTGCCGCCATCCGGCCCCAGGTCGATCACCCAGTCGGCTTCGGCGATCACGTCGAGGTCGTGCTCGATCACCACCACGCTATGGCCGCCGTTGACCAGGCGGTGCAGGACGTGAATCAGCTTTTCCACATCGGCCATGTGCAGGCCCACGGTGGGCTCGTCCAGCACGTAGAGCGTGTGCGGCGCTTTCTGGCCGCGCCGGGTGATGTCGTCGCGCACCTTGGACAGCTCGGTCACCAGCTTGATGCGCTGCGCCTCGCCGCCCGACAGCGTGGGCGAGGGCTGGCCCAGGGTCAGGTAGCCCAGCCCCACGTCCTTGAGCAGTTGCAGCGGGTGCGCGATGGCGGGCATGGACGCGAAAAACGCCACCGCCTCATCGACTTCCATCTTCAGCACATCGCCAATGTTTTTGCCGCGCCAGGTCACGGCCTGGGTTTCGGGGTTGAAGCGTGCGCCGTGGCAGGTTTCGCACAGCACTTTGACGTCGGGCAAAAAGCTCATGCCGATGGTGCGCACGCCTGCGCCTTCGCAGGTCGGGCAACGCCCCTCGCCGGTGTTGAAACTGAAGCGCCCGGCGCCGTAGCCGCGCGCCCGCGCTTCGAGCGTGTCGGCAAACAGCTTGCGCACCGTGTCCCAAAAACCGATGTAGGTCGCCGGGCAGGAGCGCGGGGTTTTGCCAATCGGCGTCTGGTCGACTTCGAGCACGCGGTCGACGACGCGGTAGCCTTCGACGCGTTCGCAGCCGGTCCAGGCCGGGTGCTGGCCGGCGTCATCGGCCTCGCGTCCGGCCTTGGACGCGCGCAGCAGCACGCCGGCGTGGACATTGGCCAGCAGCACGTCGCGCGCCAGCGTGGATTTTCCGGAGCCCGACACGCCGGTGACGGCGACCAGGCGGTGCAGCGGCACATCGACCGAGACGTTCTTGAGGTTGTGCAGGGATGCACTGACGACGCTCAGCCATGCGGTGTACGGGCTGGCCGCTGCCGGTGCGGCGTTGTGCAGGGCGCTGGCGTCGGCTGCGGCGGCTTTGAGCGCCTGGGCTTTCAGCGCGGCCTGTTTGGCCTTGCTCAGGGGCTTGGCGGCGGCGGCCTCGGGCGAAATGACCACCTGCGGCGCCGCGCCCACCATCGTTTCACGGCGCAACTGCAGCGGATGAATCAAGGGGTGCGCCAGATAGCGGCCGGTCAGCGACTCCGGCACGGCGGACAGTTGCGCGGCCGTGCCCTGCGCCACCAGCTGGCCGCCGCGCTTGCCGGCGCCGGGGCCAATGTCGATGATGTTGTCGGCGCGGCGAATCGTGTCTTCGTCGTGCTCGACCACCACCAGCGTGTTGCCCCGGTCGCTGAGCTTGCCCAAGGCGCTCAGCAAGATCTGGTTGTCGCGCGGGTGCAGGCCAATCGTGGGCTCGTCGAGCACGTAGCAGACGCCCTGCAGGTTGGAGCCCAGCTGCGCCGCCAGCCGGATGCGCTGCGCCTCACCGCCCGACAGCGTGGGCGCACCCCGGTCCAGCGTGAGGTAGCCCAGGCCCACGTCCTGCAAAAATTCCAGCCGGCTCTTGATCTCGGGAACCAGGTCGCGGGCAATGCCAGCGTCGCGCCCTGCCAGCGCCAGTGTTTCAACCCAGCGGTGCACGTCCGTCACCGACAAGGCGGCAATGTCGGCAATGCCGACGCCGGCAAACTTCACGGCCCGGGCCTGGCGGTTCAGGCGCGCGCCCTGGCAGCCGGGGCAAACCGTGTTGACCACGTCTTCCACCTCGGGTTCGGCAAAGCTTTGCTCGCGGCCTTTCTGGTCGTCGTCCATCACCGAATCGTCAAACACCTTGCGCTGCTTCCGGGTCAGCGCCACGCCGGTGCCGACGCAGTCGGGGCACCAGCCGTGCTTGCTGTTGTAGCTGAACAGGCGCGGGTCCAGTTCGGCATACGAAGTGGCGCAGACCGGGCAGGCGCGCTTGGTCGAGAACACCGCCAGCTTGCCGATATTTTTGGTGCTGCTGCCCGTCGACATGGCGGCCTGCAAGCCGTCCAGCGGTGCCAGCACATGGACCACGCCCTTGCCGTGCTGCAATGCCACCGCCAGCGCGGCGCGCAGGGCGGCTTCGTTCTCGGGCGTCACATGCAGGTCGGCCACCGGCAGTTCCACCGTGTGCTCCTTGAAGCGGTCGATGCGCGGAAAACCGGTGGTCGGCAAAAACTCGCCGTCGACGCGCAGATGCGGGTAGCCGCGCGGCCGCGCCCAGTCAGCCAGCTCGGTGTAAACGCCCTTGCGGTTGATGACCAGCGGCGCCAGCAGGCCGATGTGCTGGCCGCGGTAGCTCTTGAGCAGCTGCGCGGCGATGCTCTCGGGGCTTTGCGGCATCACCGCCGCGCCATCCTTGGTGCAGTGCTGGATGCCGAGCTTGACGTAGAGCAGCCGCAAGAAGTGCCAGACCTCGGTGGTGGTGCCCACGGTGGACTTGCGCCCGCCGCGCGACAGCCGCTGCTCGATCGCCACCGTGGGCGGAATGCCGTAGACCGCGTCGACCTCGGGCCGGCCAGCCGGCTGCACGATGCTGCGCGCGTAGGCGTTGAGCGACTCCAGGTAACGGCGCTGGCCTTCGTTGAACAAAATGTCAAAGGCCAGCGTCGATTTGCCCGAGCCGCTGACGCCGGTCACCACATTGAACTTGCCGCGCGGAATATCAACCGACAGGCTCTTGAGGTTGTTTTCCCTGGCGTTGACGATCTGGATCAGGTTGGAAAAAGCCGGCCGGGTTTTCCAGGCCTTGGGCCGGGCTTCCTCGACCTGGCTGACCTGGCCCATGGCCTGCTCGTACTCGCGCAGCGCCAGCGCGGTGTGCGACGTGGGGTGCTGGCGCACCTTTTCCGGCGGCCCCTCGGCCACCAGCAGCCCGCCCGCCTCGCCGCCTTCGGGGCCCAGGTCGATCAGCCAGTCGGCGGAGCGGATCACGTCCAGGTTGTGCTCGATGATGATCAGCGAATGCCCGGCCTCCAGCAGCCGGCGCAGCGCCCGCATCAGCTTGGCGATGTCGTCAAAGTGCAGGCCGGTGGTCGGCTCGTCAAACAAAAACAGCGTGCCGCGGTCCGGTTTTTTAAGCGGCAGCGGCTGCTTGCTGGCGCTCTTGGTCTTGCCGGCCGTCTTGCTGGCTTCGGCCAGAAAGCCGGCCAGCTTGAGGCGCTGGGCCTCGCCGCCCGACAGCGTGGGCACGGGCTGGCCCAGCTTCACGTATTCAAGGCCCACGTCCACGATGGGTTGCAGCGCGCGCACCACCTCGCGGTCTTGCGCAAACAGAACAATCGCCTCGCTCACGGTGAGTTCCAGCACGTCGGCCACATTCAGCAGCACGGGCTTGATCTGGCCGATGGCCTGGCGTTCGATCGTGATTTCCAGGATTTCAGGCCGGTAGCGCTTGCCGTCGCAGTCGGGGCAGCGCAGATACACGTCGCTCAGGAACTGCATCTCGACATGCTCAAAGCCCGAGCCGCCGCAGGTCGGGCAGCGCCCGTCGCCGTGATTGAAGCTGAACTTGGACGCGGTGTAGCCGCGCTGCTGGGCCAGCGGCGCCAGCGCAAACAGCTCGCGCACGGCGTCCCACGCGCCCACGTAGCTGGCCGGGTTGGAGCGCGCGGTCTTGCCAATCGGCGACTGGTCCACAAACACCACGTCCGTCAGGTGCTCGGCGCCCAGCAGCCGGTCGTGCAGACCGGGGGTTTCGGTGGCCTTGCCAAACTGGCGCAACAGCGCGGGCGCCAGGATGTCCTGCATCAGCGTGGACTTGCCGGAGCCGCTGACGCCGGTCACGCAGACCAGGCGCTGCAGCGGAAACTCGACGTTCAGGTTTTGCAGGTTGTGGTCGCGCGCGCCTTCCAGCACCAGGCGCGGCGTGTTGTCCGTCACCGCGCGCTTGAAACCCATGCCGACCTGCTTGCGCGCGCCCAGGTAGGCGCCGGTCAGGGTGTCGGCATGCTTCAAATCTTCGGGCGTGCCGTCAAACACGATCTGCCCGCCCTTCTCGCCCGGGCCGGGACCCATGTCGATCATGCGGTCGGCCGCCAGCATGACGGCCGGGTCGTGCTCGACCACGACCAGCGTGTTGCCGGCGTCGCGCAGCCGGTGCATGGCGCGCGTGATGCGGTTCATGTCGCGCGGGTGCAGGCCGATCGACGGCTCGTCAAGCACAAACAGCGTGTTGACCAGCGAAGTGCCCAGCGCGGTCGTCAGGTTGATGCGCTGCACCTCGCCGCCCGACAGCGTGCGGCTTTGCCGGTCCAGCGTGAGGTAGCCAATGCCGACGTCGCAGAGGTATTTGACGCGCATGCGGATTTCTTCGAACAGCGACTTGAGCGCGTTCTTCTCGGCATCGTCGCCCAGCGTCTGCAGCGACACGCCGGCAAAAAACCGCTGCAGCCGGTCCAGCGGCAGCCGCATCAAGTCGTGCAGGCACAGCCCCGGCAGCGCTTCGAGTTGCGCGCGCGTCCAGTCCACGCCCACCGGCATGAAGCGCTGGCCGGGCGGCAGCACCGCGTCGGCGGCTTCTTTGGAGCCCAGGCGCCACAGCAGCGGTTCCAGTTTGAGGCGCGCACCGCCGCAGGTCTCGCACGGCGTGTAGCTGCGGTACTTGGACAGCAGCACGCGAATGTGCATCTTGTAGGCCTTGCTTTCCAGGTAGGCAAAAAAGCGCTTGATGCCGAACCAGTGCTGGCTCCACTTGCCGTTCCAGCTTGGCGAGCCGTTGATGACCCAGGCCTGCTGCTCGGTCGTGAGCTTGGACCAGGGCGTGTCGCGCGGAATGCCGGCCGCCTCGGCGTGGCGCATCAAATCGTCTTGCGCTTCCTTCCAGGCCGGGGTCTGCAGGGTCTTGATGGCGCCGGCGCGCAGCGTGAGCTTGTCGTTCGGGATCACCAGCCCGTAGTCCACACCAATCACGCGGCCAAAGCCCTTGCAGGTTTCGCAGGCGCCCATGGCCGAGTTAAAGGAAAACAGCGATGGCGTGGGCTCCAGGTAGCGCAGGTCGCTGTCGGGGCAGTGCAGGCCGGTGGAAAAGCGCCACATTTCCTCCGGCGCGCCCTCGCCCGCAGGCTGGACATAGACATTGATGCGGCCGCCGCGCTTCAAGGCAGTTTCAATCGCCTCAATCACCCGCACCTTTTCAGCCGTGTGCAGGCGGAACCGGTCCGCTACCACGTCAAGCAGCTTGTGCGGCCCGGCCGGCGTGCCGATGTCGCGCTCGGCATGCACGCGGGTAAAGCCGCTGGCCGACAGCCACTGCGTGATTTCATCGGCGCTGGTGTTGCCGGGCAGCTCGACCGGAAAGGTCATGATGACCCTGGGATCGCTGCCCTCCGTGCGCGCCATCAACTCGGCATAAATCGACTCGGGCGAGTCGTGGCGCACAGGCTGCGCGGTCTTCTGGTCAAACAGCTGCGCGGCGCGCGCGTACAGCAGCTTCAGGTGGTCGTTCAGCTCCGTCATGGTGCCGACGGTGGAGCGCGAGTTGCGCACCGGGTTGGTCTGGTCAATCGCAATGGCGGGCGGCACGCCTTCGACCTTGTCGACGGCCGGCTTGTCCATGCGGTCCAGGAACTGCCGGGCGTAGGCCGAAAAGGTCTCGACATAGCGGCGCTGGCCTTCGGCAAACAGCGTGTCGAACACCAGCGACGACTTGCCCGAGCCGCTGGGCCCGGTGACCACCGTCATTTCATTGGTGCGAATGTCGAGGTCAATGTTTTTAAGGTTGTGCTGGCGCGCGCCGCGAATGCGGATGATTCCCTGGGGCATGGAGGCTGTCTTTCCTGAAGAGGTCAAACATTCTAGGAGTCTGGCGCGCGGGGCATGCCAGGCGCGCGGATTGACCCCGGCCGCGGCTGCCTTTGCCGCAGCGCAGGGTGCCCGTCAGGCCATGCAGCCATGTGGTTTCCCCCAACTCGTCATACCGCCCCGTTCGTGGTTAACTACCCGCCTATTTAAAAACCAAAGGAAATCCAATGAAAAACCCAGGCAAGTGGTGCGCAGCGATCCTGATGGCCGTTTTGAGCCAAGCCAGCCACGCCCAGATTTTGATTGGTCAAACCGCAGGCATCACCGGCGCCGTGAGCGCTGGCGTGAAGGAAACCACGGATGGCGCCCGGCTTTACCTGGATGCCATCAACGCCAAAGGCGGCGTGGGCGGGCAAAAGATCGAGCTGGTGTCACTGGACGACAAGTTCGACCCCAAGCTGGCGGCCGAGAACGCGCGCAAGCTGATTGAAGAGCAAAACGTGCTGGCCCTGTTCCTGACACGCGGCACGCCGCACACCGAAGCCATCATTCCCCTGCTGAACCAACACGGGGTGCCGCTGGTGGGCCCCTCCACCGGCGCCATGGTGCTGCACCAGCCGGTGCAAAAGCACATCTTCAATGTGCGGGCCACCTACCAGCGGGAAGCAGAAAAAGCCGTGTCCCACCTGGCCTCCATGGGCATCACCCGGATCGGCATTGTGTATGCCGATGACAGCTTTGGCAGCGATGGCGTGGTCGGTGCCCAGAAAGGCCTGGCAGCGGCCAAGCTGCAAGCCGTGACACTGGAGAAATTCAACCGTTCCAAGCCCGACTTCGGCCCGATCGCCCCCAAAGTGTTCCAGTCCAATGCGCAGGCCGTGATCCTGGTGGCCTCCGGGCAAGCGGTGGTCGACGGCGTGAAAGCCTTTCGCGCTGCCGGCTCCAACGCGCAGTTTGTGACACTGTCCAACAACGCGTCAGGCGGCTTCATCAAAAGCCTGGGCGACAACGCGCGCGGCGTGATCGTCACCCAGGTCTTTCCTTACGAACGCGCAATTTCCAGCCCGCTGGTCAAGCAAGCCCTGGAACTGGCCAAGGCCAAGGGCATCAACGAGTTGAGCCCGGCCATGATTGAAGGCTTTGCGGCCGCCAAAGTGCTGGTCGAAGGCCTGCAACGCGCCGGCGCCAAACCCACCCGCGAAAAACTGCAGGCTGCGCTGGAAGGCATTCGAAAACTCGACATTGGCGGGCTGGAAGTGACCTACAGCCCCGACGACCACACCGGCCTGGATTTTGCCGACCTGTCGATCATTGGCACCGACGGGAAATTCAAGCGCTAAAAACTGGCAGGCAAAGCGCGGCCATTGCCGCGCTACGTTCGCGGGGACGAATCGGGGCGCGCCCTGGCTACGCCTGGCAACACGCCACCGGCCCCTTGCCAGTCGGGCCCGGCAAACCAGTCGCTGCCCAGCAGGTACTCGCGCAACATGGGCAGCGCGTCCAATCCCCAAAACAGTTTTCCGTCCACTTCAAACGTGGGCACGCCAAACACGCCCTGCGCCACCGCGCCCTGGGTATTGCGGGTCAGTTGCGCCTTGACCGCGTCGCCGTGCCGGTCGCGCCGGGGCGCGAGTTGCTGCGCCAGCGCGTCCAGCCGCTGCGGGTCGCCAGCCTCGGCGCCGCCGCGCCAGACATGGTGAAAAATCTGCTCGCACACATAGCGGTTGGGGTTTGCGGGCGCATGTTCGGGGCTGCAGGCCAGCGCCAGCCGCAGCAAGGGCAAGGGCAAGGGCAAGGGATTGAACGGGTGGGTGGCCGGCAACTGCAGCGCAATGCCCCGGCTGTGCGCCAGCCACAGCACCTGGCGGCAAGTCCAGTCGCGCTTGGGCGCAATTTCAGCCGGCCCCAGCTGGCCATGGTGCTTGAGCAGGCCGGCAAACAGCACCGGCGTGTAGCTGACCCTGTAGCTCAGCCCCGTCAAGGCTTGCGGTAGCAACTCAAAGGCCAGATAGGCATAGGGCGAAATGACGTCGAAGTAAACCGTGATGTGCCTGAGCGCACTGGCCGCCTCCCTGGCAGGCCCGGCGTTGTCAGATGGATTCATGTGTGCAGTCTCCTGGGGTTCTGTTCTGCGCTGAGCATAGCGGCAAGACACACCCCAACGGCCCCAGCCTTGCGCCACAATGGCCGGAGTCACCGTTCATCACTTTTTTGCCTGCTGCCCGCCATGACACAAAACACCGCCGCCCTGCCTCTTGATGTGTTGTCGCGCCACCGCGTGTTCGGGCTGCTGCCCGAAGCCGGGCGCGCCGCCTTGGCCAGCCAGTGCGACTGGATCTGCCTGGCGGCCGGCGCCATGGTGCGGGAACAGGGCCAGTGGCCGGACCAGCTGGCGCTGATTGCCAGCGGCGCCGTCAGCCTGCAAGACCCCGACCTGGACTGGGCGGTTGCGCTGCAGGCGGGCGAATGCTTTGGCGCTGGCGTCACGCCAGCGCACCAGCAGGCGGCCTGGCAGGCGTTGGCCGTCACCGACACCACGCTGGCCCTGCTGCCGGCCAACGCGCTGACGGCACTGTGCGCGGCCAACCCGCAGCTGGCGGTGTTCTTTCCGACGCTGCCCGCCGTTGATCGGCCTGCGCCAGAAGATTCGGGCACGGCGCTCAACCTGCTGTCGGCGCCGATCCGCACCCTGGTCAAGCGCGACCCCATCACCCTGCCGCCCACCGCGTCGATTCGTGCGGCAGCGGAGCTGATGCGGGACCAGCGCGTGTCGTCGGTGCTGCTGGTCGAGCAGGGCCGCCTGTTCGGCCTGATCACCGACCGCGATCTGCGCAACCGCATGGTGGCAGAGGGGCTGGACCCCGAGCGCCCGGTGGCCGACATTGCCACGCGGGCGCCGCTGACGCTGGACGCCAGCAGCCCCGCCTTCGAGGCGCTGCTGCTGATGGCGCGCCACAACCTCCACCATGTACCGGTGATGGACGGCCCGCGCATTGCCGGCATGGTCACCGCCACCGACCTGACCGAGCAGCACAGCACCTCGGCGGTGTACCTGGCGAGCGACATCCACAAGCAGACCACGGTAGAGGGGCTGGCGCAGATCAGCACGCGCATCAAGCGGCTGCAGCAACATCTGGCCGGCGCCGGTGCCAGCGCCTACAGCACCGGCCACATCATCACCGCCATCACCGACGCCCTGACGACGCGGCTGATTCACCTGGCCGAGGCGCAATTCGGGCCCGCGCCGATTGACTACGTCTGGGTCGCGGCGGGCTCGCAGGCGCGCAGCGAACAGACCGCCAAGTCCGACCAGGACAATTGCCTGATCCTGGACGACCGCTACGACGAGGCCATGCACGGCGACTACTTCCGCGCGTTTTCCCGGTTTGTCTGCGACGGCCTCGACGCCTGCGGCTACATCCATTGTCCCGGCGAGATGATGGCCATGACCGACACCTGGCGCCAGCCGCGCCAGCGCTGGGTGCAGTACTTTGCCCAGTGGGTCAACACGCCCGAGCCCAAGGCGCTGATGCTGACCTGCGTGTTTTTTGACCAGCGCGCGATTCACGGCAAGGCCGAGTTGCTGGACACGCTGCGGCGCGAGGTGCTGCAGCGCACCAAAGGCAACAGCCTGTTCCTGGCCTACATGGTCAGCAACGCGCTCAAGCACCGCCCGCCACTGGGCCTGTTTGGCAACCTGTCGCTGATTCGCGGCGGCGACAACGCCCGCACCATCGACCTCAAGCACAGCGGCATCGTGCCCATCGTCGACCTGGCGCGGGTCTACGCGCTGGCCAGCGGGGAGCCAGCCGTCAACACCTACGACCGGCTGGAACAGGTGGCCCAGGCCGGCGAAGTGAGCCAGCAGGGCGCGCGTGATTTGCGCGACGCGCTGGAGTTTTTGGGCACGCTGCGCATCGCTCACCAGGCGCGCCAGACCGCACGCGGGCAGGCGCCTGACAATTTTCTGGCGCTGGAGGAACTCTCCAACTTTGAGCGCAGCCACCTGAAGAACGCTTTTCTGGTGGTGCAAACGCTGCAGGGCGTGCTGGGACAGCGTTACCAGTCGGGGCGGTTTTGAGTGGCGGGCGCTGGAGGGGTCTTCGTATCTTGAAGTCTTGAAGTTTTGAAGGTCGCTCATCAATTGGTAGCGGGGTGGTCACTGCTGGTTTGGGCTGGCCGGGAATCGCCCCGGCTCCGCATCCGCTCCTGCCCCCGATTCGTCATCGCGAACGAAGTGCGGCGATCCATCGTAGAAAAAGCGCAGTCATGGATTGCCGCACTTCGTTCGCAATGACAGGGATGGATTGCACCAGCACCCGTTCCCGTTCCCAAAGCCCGTCCTGGCTGGGCCTGTGATGACGCGGCAAAGCGGGACCAGGGTGAGCGATTGTCTGAGCGCAACGCAGTGAAGCGAGTTCGAGCTCGACCCCCGCTTTTTCGGGGCAGCACAGGTTGCCCGGAGCGCAGCGCAGGGACCCAGACTGCGGGTCGCCTTTTCTTTGGGTACTTTGTTTTGGCGACGCAAAAGTAAAGTGCCTCGCCCGCCGGGCGAGACCGGCCAGCCCAACCCGCAGC
>JAUSDK010000117.1 GCA_030650875.1 Polaromonas sp. | reverse complement strand
AGGCCCTGCTCGTCGATCCGCTTGAGCAGTGCGCCCACGCCGGGCGTGTGGACCTCGCAGCACAGGAAGTGGGTGTGCGGCATCAGCGCGGCAATGTGGGCGGTGGCTTCACCCATGCCAAAGCCGATTTCCAGCACCACCGGATGCGGGCCTGGTGAGTCCTGCAAGTCGTTGGGGGCTGTAGCCCCTGCCGGATTTGCAAACGCAGCACCAAAATCAAGCGCGCCAGGCTGGTAGGGCAGCAAAAACTGCGGTCCCAGGTCGGCAAACGCGCGGGTCTGGGCGCTGGTGGTGCGCCCGGCCCGGCGCACAAAACTCCGGATGGTCTTGGGGTGGGCAATGTCGGCCGGGGCCAGGGAGGCGGAAGGAATAGGAGTAGGGATGTCGGTCACGGCTGGGTTGCGATGGGCATGCGGTTGCGAAAAGTGTTGTCATTTTAGGCACCCGTGGTCAGCGCCTGATTTTCAGGTGACTTTGGCCGCCCACTCGGCTACCCAGTGGGTGAGCGCGTCGGGCAAGGTCTTGGGCTGCGGCGCCAGGCCCAGCACGGCAGCAGCCTGATTCAATGCGGCCAGCGGGTCGGACAGATCCAGCGCCCTGGCGCCGTTTTGCTTGGACAGCTTTTCGCCGTTGGCGCCCCGCACCAGCGGCGTGTGCAGGTAGCGCGGGGTGGGCAGGCCCAAGGCGCGCTGCAGCAGGATTTGCCGCGCGGTGTTGTCGGCCAGGTCCTCGCCGCGCACGATGTTCGTGATGCCCTGGGCGGCATCGTCCACCACCACCGCAAGCTGGTAAGCCCACAACCCGTCAGCCCGCTTGAGTACAAAGTCGCCCACTTCACGGCTGACGTCTTGCGCCTGGCCGCCCAGCCGACGGTCGTGCCATTGCACTAAGGAAGGTGTTGAAATTGCTTCTGAATCAATAGCTTTTTGTTGCCGTAGCGATTGGGCTACAGGACTATTTGATGCATATTTTGAAGTGGAAAATCGCCAGGCCCGTGCGGGCTTTCCGTTCAAACCCAGCCGGCAGGTGCCGGGGTAGACCAGCTCGCCATGGCGTTCTTTGGCATGGCCGGCGCTGGACAGCGCCAGGGCGATGTCCTGCCGGGTGCAGCCGCAAGGGTAGGCCAGACCTGCGCCAATCAGTTGATCCAGGGCGGCCTGGTACAGCGCGGCGCGCTGCGACTGGTACACCGGCGGCTCGTCGGGCCGCAGGCCGCAGGCGCTCAACTGCGCCGCAATGGTGTCGGCGGCGCCCGGCACGCAGCGCGGCAAGTCCACGTCTTC
>JAUSDK010000115.1 GCA_030650875.1 Polaromonas sp. | reverse complement strand
GAAGCCGCAGGCGCGCTGATACGGCCGCATCTGGCGCCCGATGCCCTGGTGCTCTGCCTGCAAAACGGCGTGGACAACGCCGACCGGCTGCGCACCGTGCTGCCGCAACACACGGTGGCCGCCGCCGTCGTTTACGTGGCCACCGAAATGGCCGGCCCCGGCCACGGCAAACACCACGGCCGGGGCGAGCTGGTGATCGAACCCTCGCCGGCGAGCGCGGCCGTGGCACAAGCCCTGATCGCCGCCGGCGTGCCGACCGAAATTTCCGACAACGTGCGCGGCGCCTTGTGGGCCAAGCTGATTCTCAACTGCGCCTACAACGCCGTCTCGGCCATCACCCAGCTGCCTTATGGCCAGACGGTGACCGGCGAGGGCGTGCAGGACCTGATGCGCGACGTGGTGGCCGAATGCCTGGCCGTGGCCCAGGCCGAAGGCGTGCAGGTGGCAGGCGACGTTCACATGGCCGTGGACAAGCTCGCTGCCAGCATGCCCAGCCAGTTTTCATCCACCGCGCAGGACCTGGCACGCGGAAAACCCACCGAGATCGACTATCTCAACGGGCTGATCGTCAAGCGCGGCGAAGCCCTGGGCGTGGCAACGCCGGCGAACCGGGTGTTGTGGGCGCTGGTGAAGTTGCTGGAGCGAAAGTGACGCAGCAACACCCCGGCGCCTCAGCCGGTCCGCCGGTCAGCTTCGTTGTGGTGCCAGTGTCTTGGTGTAGAGCGACGCGCCGGCCAGATCTTTCAAGGTGACCGTCATGGCTCGGGTTTTGGCGTCGATGTCCACCTGACCAAAAAACTGCATGCCGTTGGTGGGCGGCGCATTCACTTCGTTCGGGGCTTTCTGGTACATCACCTGCATGCCGAAGGTCGCGTCGGTTTTGTTGGGCCCGAAACCACCGGCGTTGAGTGGCCCCGACACAAATTCCCAAAATGGCGAGAAGTCATTGAGCCTGGCCTTGGCCGGGTCGAAATAATGCGCGGCGGTGTAGTGCACATCGGCGGTCAGCCACACCACGTTCTTGATACCGGCGCGTTTGATCTCGCGCAGCAGACGCGCAATTTCAATTTCGCGGCCCATGGGGGCGCCGTCGTCGCCGTTGGCGCTGGCTTCCCAGCGGTCGCGCCCGTCGGCGTCTTTGCCATCGCCCACATGCAGGCTGATGGGCATGTCGGCGGCAATCACTTTCCAGACTGACTTCGAACGCTTGAGGCCGTCCAGCAGCCAGCCAATCTGGGGGCGGCCCAAGAAGGCGCTTTCTTCGGGCTCGCTGGTTTGCAGGTTGTGGGTGTTGGGGCCGCGGTAGCTGCGCATGTCGACCACAAACATGTCCAGCAGGGGGCCCTGCGGCAGATGACGGTACACACGTTCGCTTTCCACGTCGGCGGTGCGGCGCAGGGGCGAAAATTCATGAAAGGCTTTGGTGGCGCGCGCCACCAGCAAGGGCACGTTCTTTTCGGTGTAACGCTTGTCGGCACCGAGGTCTTTGGAGTCCGACCAG
>JAUSDK010000094.1 GCA_030650875.1 Polaromonas sp. | reverse complement strand
GGTTGATGTCCAGCAAGTTGGGCTTGGGGCCGATAAAGGACACCAGCGACATCACGATGGCTTCGCGAATCGGGTCGATCGGCGGGTTGGTCACCTGCGCAAACAACTGCTTGAAGTAGTTGTACAGCGGCTTGTTCTTGTTGGACAGCACGGCCAGCGGGCTGTCGTTGCCCATGGAGCCGGTGGCTTCCTCGCCGTTCAGGGCCATTGGCGACAGCAGGAACTTGATGTCTTCCTGGGTGTAGCCGAAGGCTTGCTGGCGATCCAGCAGTGTGACGTCAGTCGGCGCAGGCGCCGGAGCATCGCCGACCGCTGCGCCGGACACGTTGTCGAGCTTGATGCGCAGGTTTTCAATCCACTGCTTGTAGGGCTTGCTGTGGGCCAGCGTGGCCTTGATTTCCTCGTCGTCGACCATGCGGCCTTGCTCCAGGTCAATCAGGAACATCTTGCCGGGCTGCAGACGCCACTTGCGCACAATTTTGTGCTCGGGAATCGGCAGCACGCCCGACTCGGACGCCATGATGACCAGGTCGTCATCGGTGACGCAGTAACGCGACGGGCGCAGGCCGTTGCGGTCCAGCGTGGCACCGATCTGGCGGCCGTCGGTGAAGACGATGGACGCCGGGCCGTCCCACGGCTCCAGCATGGCGGCGTGGTATTCATAGAAGGCCTTGCGGCGCTCGTCCATGGTGGTGTGCTGCTCCCAGGGCTCGGGAATCATCATCATCACGGCCTGGCTGATCGGGTAGCCGGCCATGGTCAGCAACTCGAGGCAGTTGTCAAAGGTTGCCGTGTCGGACTGGTCGGCAAAGCTGATCGGGTAGAGCTTTTGCAGGTCGGCGCCCAGCACGGGCGAGGACATCACGCCTTCCCGCGCCTTCATCCAGTTGTAGTTGCCCTTGACGGTGTTGATTTCACCGTTGTGCGCCACATAGCGGTACGGGTGGGCCAGCGGCCACTCAGGGAAGGTGTTGGTCGAAAAGCGCTGGTGCACCAAGCCCAGGGCGGAGACGCAGCGCGTGTCGTTCAGGTCCAGGTAATAGGTGCCCACCTGGTCGGCCAGCAGCAGGCCTTTGTAGACCACGGTGCGGCTGGACATGCTGGGCACGTAATACTCTTTGCTGTGCGTCAGCTGGAGCGCCTGGATGTTGGCGCTGGCAGTCTTGCGGATCACGTAGAGTTTGCGCTCCAGCGCGTCCTGCACGATCACGTCATTGCCGCGGCCAATGAATATCTGGCGCAGGATGGGTTCTTTTTCGCGCACCGTGGGCGACATCGGCATGTCGCGGTTCACGGGCACATCGCGCCAGCCCAGCAACACCTGGCCTTCGGCCTTCACGGCGCGTTCGAGGACCTGCTCGCAAGCCAGACGCGAGGCGTGCTCTTTCGGCAAAAACACCATGCCCACGCCGTATTCGCCGGGCGGCGGCAGGTTGACGCCCTGTTTGGCCATTTCTTCGCGGTACAGCGCATCAGGGAGCTGGATCAAAATGCCGGCGCCATCACCCATCAGCTTGTCGGCGCCCACCGCACCCCGGTGATCGAGATTTTCAAGAATCTTCAGGCCTTGCTGAACGATGGCGTGGCTTTTGTGGCCCTTGATGTGCGCTACAAAGCCGACACCGCAGGCGTCATGTTCATTGGCACCGGCATACAAACCGTTTTGTTCAAAATGCTTGATTTCAGCAGCCGTGGTCATGGCAATTCCTCGTCATAAGTTTTTCGCAGGGATGCAGAGCATAGTGCACCGCAACAATAATGCCAAGCACTTTAATAGGGGTCAGATTACGATTAAATATGCACAATAATCATGCATTGAAAAATGGGGACACATTAAAAACAATAGCAATAAATCCACACTCAAATTTAGCCACGGCCAATTACAACGAAATTTTAGTTCTACTGATGGGGCGTCCGGGCTGCGCTTTGCTGACCCGCCGTTCCGTGCTTTTTTGCAGATCTTCCACAAATTCATCGCTTCCCAGGGCCCACCCCCCCAAGCTTGAACGGGTCAGCGCGTCCTGCTGTGCCGGGCTGATGCCGACACGCACCAATTCGGCGTAGGCCGCCTCGCGCGCGAAAGGGGTGTTGCCGAGTTGCCAGAACAGGGGATGCGGGGTCAACAACTTGTCGGTGCGCATGCCCACGTAATGGCCATGGCTGGACCAGGGGTAGTCACGCGCATCTTTCACCAGCCCGGCACGCACGGGGTTGAGGTCGATATAGGCCATGCAGGCCAGCAGGTAGTGATCGGCTTGCAGCACGGTCGAGCGATAACGGCCTTCCCACAAGGTACCAGAGCGGCCGTGACGGTCATTGAAATAGCGCACATACCCACGGCCGACAGCTTGCATCATCTGCGGCAGGCCGCCGTCGCTGGTGGGGGTGGCGAGCAAATGAAAGTGATTACCCATCAGCACGTAGGCATGCATGGCCACGCCAAATTTCCGGGCGCTTTCTTCCAGCAGGCCCAGCAGGACGGGGTAATCAGCTGCAGACAGAAAAATGGCCTGCCGGTTATTGCCCCGCTGGATCACATGGTGGGGATAACCGGGAAGCGTGAGACGCGGAAGACGGGCCATGGGGTGCGGTGCCTGAAGTTTGAATGATGGTAATGGCAATCCGCTCACCGTTGTAGACGGCCGGAAATCCGCTATGCAATGAATAGCAAATTCAATTCGCTTTTATTGCGCTGCAGGCATATTTCACCAATAAACCTCTGCGGACGCACAGAAGGCCGATCACCCCTGCCGAGAGCCTTCAGACCGGAAACACCGCGCGACCCTTCAGGCGTTCATGCTCTTTGGCCGCAAAGCGGTCGGTCATGCCCGCGATGTAGTCAGCCACCACGCGTTCAGGCTTGGCGCCAGCGGCGTGCGGCGTGTCTATTCCGCCAAAACGGTCAATATGGGCCTGTGGCATTTGGGCCGGGTCGCTCATATAGGCCTCGAACAGATCGCGCACGACCTGCCTGGCCGCTTGCGTGGTTTGCATGACTTGCGGGTGACGGTATAAATTTTGTAGCAGGAAGCGCTTGAGCGCTGACGACTGCAAGGCCATTTCCGCAGAAAAACAGACCAGCGGCGAATGCTGTCGCACCGCCTGAACATCGGGCGGTGCTGCATCGTGCAAGGCCTGTTGCGTGGCCGCGATCACGTCATACACCTGCGCACTGAGCATGCGCCGTATGGTTTCAAACAGCAGCCGCCGGCCCTGTAGCGCCGGGTAGGCCACGTTTGTTTCGCGGCGGTGCTGGCTGAACAGCGCCACGTCCTCCAGCTGCGCCATATCAAGCAAACCGGACCGGACGCCGTCGTCAATGTCGTGGGCGTTGTAGGCAATTTCATCGGCGAGGTTGGCCAGCTGGGCTTCCAGGCTGGGCTGCTGCCCGCCGCGGGCTGTGGACGTCGCCGAGAGAAAGCGGCTCGCCACGCCGCCGGGTTCGCGCGCCTCAATATGGCGGGCATTTCGGCGTGAGCAGTGCTTGAGGATGCCTTCGCGCGTCTCGAACGTCAGGTTCAGGCCGTTGTAGGCCGGGTAGCGCTCTTCCAGTGCATCGACAACGCGCAGGCTTTGCAGGTTGTGCTCAAAACCGGCACTGTTCGGGTTGTGGCCTTGAAGGCAGCCGTTCAGTGCATCCTGGCCGGCATGGCCAAACGGCGTGTGGCCCAGGTCGTGCGCCAGCGCGATGGCCTCGACCAGGTCTTCATTGAGCTGCAAGGTGCGGGCAATGGAACGCCCCAGCTGCGCCACCTCCAGCGAATGCGTCAATCGGGTACGGAACAGGTCCCCTTCATGGTTCAAAAACACCTGGGTCTTGTACACCAGACGCCGAAACGCCGTCGAATGCACAATCCGGTCACGGTCACGCTGGAACTCGGAGCGCGTCGGCGCGACCGGTTCGGGGATGCGGCGGCCGCGCGACCGGGCGGGGTCGCAGGCATAAACAGCCAAGGTCATGATTTATGCATTAAATGTGGCACTATCCCAATGAATACATCGACTATTAGCTATTTAATTCATAGCTTACTCAATCGATTTACGGCTCAGGCGCAGCAGGCATCGATGACTTCGCGCACCAGCGCATCAGGCGCAGCGCGCACCGCCGCACGGCCCGGCCCATCAATCAATACAAAGCGAATTTCGCCGGCCTCGGATTTTTTGTCGATGCGCATGAGGTCGAGGTAGCGGCCCGCGTTGTCGGTGGCGGACAGCACCGGGCCCCTGACCGGAAGCCCGGCCCGCTCAATCAGCCGCGTCAGCCGCATCACAAACGACAGGTCGACCAGGCCCAGACGCTGCGACAAATGCGCCGCCATCACCATGCCGCACCCGACGCCCTCGCCGTGCAGCCAGGCGCCATAACCCAGCCCGGACTCGATCGCATGGCCAAAGGTGTGGCCAAAATTCAGGATCGCCCGCAAACCCGACTCGCGCTCGTCCTGGCCCACCACTGCAGCCTTGATCTCGCAACTGCGCTGAATGGCATGCGCCAGCGCAGCCGGGTCCTTGGCCAGCAGCGCATCAAGATTGCTTTCAATCCAGTCAAGAAATGCCATGTCGGCAATCGGCCCGTATTTGATGACCTCGGCCAGCCCGGCGCTCAGTTCACGGGCCGGCAGCGTAGTCAGCACCTCCAGGTCGCAGATGACCAGCAGTGGCTGATAGAACGCCCCAATCATGTTTTTGCCCAGCGGGTGGTTGATGGCGGTTTTTCCGCCTACCGACGAATCCACCTGCGCCAGCAGCGTGGTGGGCACCTGCACAAACGGCACGCCGCGCATATAGCTGGCCGCAGCGAAACCCGTCATGTCACCAACAACACCGCCGCCGAGCGCAAAAAGGATGGTTTTTCGGTCACATCCGTTATTCAGCAAGGCGTCAAAGATCAGGTTAAGTGTTTCCCAGGTCTTGTGCGCTTCGCCGTCAGGCAGGGTCACCGAGTGAATATTTTGGTACTTGCCCTGCAAGGCAGCCCGCAGGCGTGCTTCGTACAAAGGCGCCACCGTGGTGTTGGACACGACCAGCGCACTGCTGGCGCCGGGAAGCCCGGAATAAGTTAGCGGATCGTCAAAAAGCTTGCCGCCAATGGCAATCGGGTAGCTGCGGTCTTGCAAGTCAATGGAAACAGTCTGGAGGTCTGGTGCGTTCATACCCGTAAGTTTAGAGGCTCGAGCGATTCATGCGCTCCGCGACCGTGGGGCAACAAGAAATCAGGAACCTGGCACCACACCCGCCAGCTCCAGTTGCATCACGATCATGTTGACCAGGGTGGCGACGGAGGGGCGACCGGTTTCAATGATGAAATTCGCCGTTTCGCGATAAAGCGGATCGCGCAGCGCGTGCAGATCGCGCAAACGGCTCAAGGGATCGGCCACCTGCAGCAAGGGCCGGTTCACATCGTGGCGCAAGCGCCGAAACAGCTCGTCAGGCGTGGAGTTGAGATAGACCACCTGACCCCGATCACGCAGGTGCTGGCGGTTGGCCGGGCGCAAGACGACGCCACCCCCAGTGGACAACACACACTTGGGTTTCTGCGAGAGTTCGTCGATCACGGACTCCTCGACGTCACGAAAGCGGTCCTCGCCCTCGC
>JAUSDK010000091.1 GCA_030650875.1 Polaromonas sp. | reverse complement strand
GGCCAGCGGCTGCAGTTCCTCGGCCGTTTCCACCAGGATGGCGCGGTCGGCGCCGATCGCCATGGCGGTGCGCAGGGTTTCCTGGCACTGCAGCACGCCGCAGGAGACGGCGATGACTTCCGTCGCCACGCCTTTTTCCTTCAGGCGAACGGCTTCTTCGATGGCGAT
Organism: Polaromonas sp.; assembly: GCA_030650875.1. GTDB lineage: Bacteria > Pseudomonadota > Gammaproteobacteria > Burkholderiales > Burkholderiaceae_C > Polaromonas. Next base: position 49,239 of record JAUSDK010000091.1, on the reverse strand, counting down.
CTCGTCAAACGGATTCATGCTCATCTTGACGTTGGCGATGTCGACACCGGTGCCGTCTGATTTGACACGGACTTTCACGTTGTAGTCGACGACGCGCTTGACGGGGACAATGATTTTCATGGCTTCCTTTTCTTGGGTCAGGTTGAAATTTGAAGATGCAGCGCCCGCAGTTCGCGCTTGAGCACTTTGCCAATCGCGCTGCGGGGCAACTCGTCGATGAAATGCAGTGCCGCCAGGCGCTGCGTCTTTCCGGCGCTGGCGTTGTACCAGGCCATGATCTGCGCGGCCTCGCCCTGAGTGCCAGGCCGGGGCCGCACAAAGGCGACCGGCGTTTCGCCCCATTGTTCGGACGGCACGCCGGTCACCGCCACGTCCTCGACGGCCGGGTGCAGGCGCAACGCGGCCTCCAGGTCGGACGGGTAGATGTTGAAACCGCCGCTGATGATCATGTCCTTGCGGCGGTCCAGCAGCGTGAGGAATCCGTCGGCATCAAAGCGCCCCACATCGCCGGTGCGGATGAAGCGCTTGCCCCCGGCGTCAAACCATTCGGCCTCGCGCGTCAGGCCGGGCTGGCGGTGGTAGCCCGTCATCATGCTGGGCGAATGCCCGACCACCTCGCCGGTGGCGCCCAGGGGCAGTTCGCGGCCTTCCTCGTCGATCAGCCGGATGTCGCTGGTGGCGACGGGCTGGCCCACGGTGTGGAGCTTGTCGGGGTGCGCATGCGCCACCAGGATGCAGGTGCCGCCGCCTTCGGTCATGCCGTAGAGCTCAATCAGGCCGCCCGGCCAGCGCGCCAGCACATCAGCCTTGAGCGCGGCGCTGAACGGCGCGCTGGTGCAGAACTTGAACTGGAACGCCGACAGGTCGTGCGCGCCGAACTGCGGCAGCGCCATGATGCGCTGGTACTGGACCGGCACCAGCATGGTGTGCGTTGTGCGGTGCTGCTCAGCCAGGCGAAGATAGCGCGCCGCATCGAACCTGGGCATCAGTTGCACGCAGCCGCCAAAGCCCAGCGTGGGAAAGAACACCACCAGCGTGGTGTTCGAATACAGCGGCGTGGCCAGCAGCGTCCGGCTTTCAGGGCTGTAGCCGTAGGCGCTGCCCCGCTGGACATGGGCCCAGCGCATGCCGTGCGACTGCACGATGCCCTTGGGCGTGCCCGTGGTGCCCGACGAATAGATGATGTTGAACGGCGCTTCGGGCAGCAGATCGACCGCTTGCGGCTGCGCGCCTTCGGCGGCGAGCCAGTTTTCAAAGCGCATGCCCGCCGAAGCGCCGTCCAGCCAGACGCAGCGGGTCGCTGCCAAGTCCGGTGGCACCAGGTCCTGCGCGGCGCTGTCGAGGAACAGCCACTGCGCCCCGGCGTCCTGCAGCATGGACGCCAGGCTTTCCCGGTTGGCCGAGGGGGCCAGCGGCGCCACCACCACGCCGGCCCGCAACGCACCGAGGAACAGCGCAGCGTACTGCACCGATGAATGGGCGCAAATCGCAATGCTGTCGCCGGGCTGCAGCCCGTCGCGCTGCAGGGCTGCGGCGATGCGGTCCATGAGGGCGTCCAGCTGGGCGTAGTTCAGTTCATGCTGGTCGTCACGCAGGGCCGGTCGCTCCGGCTGGCGCTGCGCATGCGCGCGGATCAGCGCGGCGACGGTGCGAAAAGTCGCTTCGGGCGGTGTCGTGAGGGTGTGCATGAGCGCGTCCGGGAAACTGCAATTGCTTATTGGTTCGTGATGCCCTTGTCGCGGATCACCTTGCCCCACTTGGTGTAGTCCTGCTGCACGCGGGTGGCCATCTGGCTGGCGGTCTGGTAGTTGGCAATGGCGCCGGCGTGGAGCAGCTTGTCCTGCGTGTCTTTTTCGGCCAGGATGGCCTTGACCTCTGAACTGATGCGGTCGACCACATCCCTGGGTGTACCCGCAGGGGCCATCAGGCCACCCCAGGACACGGCATCAAAGCCCTTGAAGCCCTGCTCGGCAATGGTCTTGACATCGGGGATCACGCCCACGCGTTGGGGCGACCCGACGGCAATGGCGCGCAGGCTGCCCGACTGGATGTGCGGCAAGGCGGCCACCAGGTCGGCGTACATCATGGGCACCTGGCCGCCCAGGGTGTCGGTAATGGCCGGCACACCGCCCCGGTAAGGCACATGCTGCATGTCGAACTGGCCCATCTGCTTGAGCAGCTCCATGCTCAGGTGGCCGAAGCTGCCGACGCCTGAACTGGTGTAGTTGAGGCGGCCGGGCTGGGCCTTGGCATGGGTCACGAGCTTTTGCAGGTCGGTCACGGTGGGCATCAGCGACGGGTTGACCACCACCACGATGGGCAGGTCGTACACCGTGGCAATCGAGGTGAAGTCCTTCACGCTGTCGTAGCCCGTGGTCTTGTACAGGTGCGGTGCCAGCAGGGTCGGCGTGGCCAGCATCATGAGGGTGTAGCCGTCAGCCGGCGACTTGGCCACCTGCGCCGCCGCAATCGCACCCGATGCGCCGGCCTTGTTCTCGACGATGACTGGCTGCTTCAGGCGCAAGGCCAGCTTCTGGCCAATGATGCGCGAGGCGGTGTCGGTCGGGCCGCCGGCCGGGAAGGGGACGATCAGCTTGATGGTCTTGCTGGGCCAGGCTTGCGCGAAGGCGCTGCCGGCCAGCATGGGCAGGGCCAAGGCCAGCAGGACGCGGCGGGTGGGGCCTGAAAGCTTGAAAGAAACGGGCTTGGACATGGGGTCTCCTGAATAGTTTTAAAAAATGGAATGCGGCGGCGGTTTCAAAGCACGCCAAGCGCCTTGAGCTCGGCCAGGCGCTCGTCGCCCAGGCCCAGCAGGCTCGACAAGACTTCGCGGGTGCCTTCGCCCAACTCGGGCGGCGCGCGGCGCACCGGCAGGCGCTCGCCGTCGAGCCGGTAGGGGGGCGCCATCACGTGCGTGCTGCCGGCCACCGGATGGGGCTGCTCGGTCACCAGCCCGCCGCGCACGGCGCGCTCCGAGGTCAGGGCTTCATAGAGGCCCAGCACTTCACCGCACGGAATGCCGGCCGCCTTGAGGCGTTGCAGCAGCAACTGGCGCGAGCGGCAGCCCAGCTCGCGCAGGATCTCGGACATCAGCGCCTCGCGGTGGGTGCCGCGGTCCAGGTTGGTCTTGAAGCGCGGGTCTTCGGCCAGGTCGGGGCGGTCAATCACCTCGCGGCAAAAGCGCTCAAACTGGGCGTTGTTGCCCACGGTGATGACCAGCGGGCCGTCTTCGGCATTGAACACGCCGTAGGGCACGATGGACGGATGCGCATTGCCGTAGCGCGGCGGGTCTTTTTGCATCAGCATGGCTTCCAGCCCGTAGTAGGCCGTGATCATGAGGCCGCAGTCGAACAGCGCCATCTCGACATGGCGGCCTTGCCCGGTTTTTTGGCGCGCGAACAAGGCCGCCAGGATGGCCTGGGCCGAATACATGCCGGTGAACATGTCCACCGCCGCCACGCCGAACTTCAGCGGTGGCTGGTCGGCCTCGCCGTTGATCGCCATGAGGCCGGCTTCGCCCTGCACCACCAGGTCGTAGCCGGGGCGCGCGGCCTCGGGGCCGCTGCGGTCATAGCCGGTGATCGAGCAGTAGACGATGTCGGGCCGCACGGCCTTGATCTGCTCGTAACCCAGGCCCATCTTCTCGGCCCCGCCGAACTTGAAGTTCTGGATCACCACGTCGCACTGCCGCGCCAGGTCCAGCACGATCTGCACCGCCTCGGGCTTCTGCAGGTCCAGCGTGATGGAGCGCTTGTTGCGGTTCATGCTGTTGAAGTAGGCGGTTTCGGTTTTGCCCACGCGCAAGCCCCAGTCGCGCGTGTCGTCGCCGCGGCCCGGGTGTTCGATCTTGATGACCTCGGCGCCAAAGTCGCCCAGCACCATGCCGCACATGGGGCCGGCCAGCACGCGGGAAAGATCGAGGACGCGGATGCCTGCCAGCGGCAGTGCGGAATTCAGGTCTGACATGTTGGATCCGTTCTCAAAATAGTCCGAAGCGCCCAGCCTGGCGGCAAAGCGTCTTCACTGGCCCAGCGCAATGAAGCGCGCCAGGTGGTGGTCTTCGTCGCCGAGCTGGTGGTCGATCATGACCAGGCGCTTGGCATAGTGGGGCATGGGCAGCTCCCAGGTCATGCCGATGCCGCCGTGCAGCTGGATGCATTCCTCGGCCACCAGCGTGCCGATGCGGCCTATGCTGTACTTGGCGGCCGACAGGGCGCGCTCCCGCGTGCTGCGGTTGGCCTGCAGTGCGGCGGCGGCATTGATCACGGCCGAGCGGGCCTGCTCGATCTCCAGCAGCACATCGGCCATGCGGTGCTGCAAGGCCTGGAAGCTGCCAATGGCTTTGCCGAACTGCTTGCGCGTTTGCAGGTACTCGATGGTCTGCTTCTTGGCCACTTCCATCGCGCCCAGCGACTCGGCGCACAGCGCCAGGATGCCGCGCCCCACGGCATGCTCCAGCGTGGCCAGGCCCTGTCCTTCGGCGCCCAGCAGGGCAGAGGCGGGCACGCGCACCTGCGTGAAGGTGATTTCAGCGGCGCGGGTGCCGTCGATGTTGGGGTAGGCGCGCAGGCTGACTCCGGCCGTATCGGCGGGCACCACGAACAGCGAGATGCCGTCCTCGCTGGCCACGTCGCCGCTGCTGCGGGCGGACACGATCACGGTCTGTGCCTGGTCGCCCAGGGCCACCACCGCCTTGGAGCCGTCGATCACATAGTGCTCGCCGTCCCGCGTGGCGCGGGTGCTGACGCGCTGGAGTTCATAGTGCGCATCGGCTTCTTCATGGGCCAGCGTGGCCATGTGGCTGCCGTCGATGAGGCTGGCCAGCAGCGCTTGCTGGGTGTCGTTGCCGGCGTGGGCCAGGGCGCTGCCCGCCAGCACGGCGCTGGCCAGGAAGGGTTCGACCACCAGGCCACGGCCCAGCGATTCGAACACCACGGCGATGTCAAAGCCATCGCCGCCAAAGCCGCCTTGCGCTTCGGTGAATAGCGCGCCGATCACGCCCAGTTCTGCGAATTTGGCCCATTGGACGGAGCTGTAGCCTTGGGCCGACTGGCTGATCTGGTGGCGGGTCTCCAGGCTGTACTGCTCGGCCACGTAGCGGTCGAGCGCGTCCGCCAGCATGCGGCGGTCTTCGGTATGGGTGAAGTTCATGGGGTGGTCCTCGTGCGTGCTGTTCTTTACAGGCCCAGGATCATCTTGGAGATGATGTTCTTCTGGATTTCATTGGAGCCGCCGAAGATCGACAGCTTGCGGTTGTTGAAGTACTGGGCCGAGGCCGAGGCCGCCTCCTCGGGGCCTACGGCGGGCTGGTCGTAGCCTTCTTCCAGCGCTTCCTGGATGAAGGGCAGGGCGTAGGGGCCCATGGCGCGGCGGGTCAGGGCGGTGAGTTCCTGGCGGATCTCGGTGCCGCGGATCTTGAGCATGGAGCTTTCAGCGCCTGGTACGCCGCCGCCTGCCACGGCCATGATCACGCGCATGTTGGTGGTCTTCATGTTTTCCAGGTCGATCTCGACCCGCGCCAGGCGCGCCGCGAACAGCGGGTCCCGCGCCAGCGGCTGGCCGTTCTTCAGGGTTTTGGCCGCAATCACCTTCAGGCGCGCCAGCGCGGCATCGGAAAAGCCCACGCCCGCGATGTTGGTGCGCTCGTAGGTCAGCAGGTACTTGGCGCAGGTCCAGCCCCGGTTCTCCTGGCCCACCAGGTTGTCCACCGGCACCTTCACGTCGGTGAAGAAGACCTCGTTGACCTCGTGCTCGCCATCGAGCGTGATGATGGGGCGCACGTCCACGCCGGGCGTGGCCATGTCGATCAGCAAAAAGCTGATGCCTTCCTGCGGCTTGACGTCGCGGTCTGTGCGCACCAGGCAAAAGATCATGTTGGCGTGCTGGCCCAGCGTGGTCCAGGTCTTTTGGCCGTTGACGATGTAGTGGTCGCCGCTGCGCACCGCGCTGGTCTTGACCGAGGCCAGGTCAGAGCCGGCGCCCGGCTCCGAATAGCCCTGGCACCACCAGTCGGCACCGCTGAGGATGCGCGGCAGCCAGTGCTGCTTCTGGGCTTCGTTGCCGTACTTGATCAGCACTGGGCCCAGCATGTTGACCCCGAACGGAATGGTGCGGGGGGCATAGGCCAGGGCGCACTCATGGTCGAAGATGAACTTTTGCACCGTGTTCCAGCCCGGTCCGCCGTATTGCTCGGGCCAGTGGCTGGCCAGCCAGCCCTGGTCGTTGAGCAGCGCATGCCACGCTTGCAGGTCGGCCTTGCCCAAGTGCTTGCCGTCCCGCACCTTGGCGGTCAGCCGGGCCGGCACCTTGTCGGCCAGGAAGCGCTGCACTTCGGCGCGAAACGCCTGTTCTTCGGGGGTAAAACTCAGGTCCATGGCGATGTCTCGGTTTCTTTCAGGAAATTTCAAACAGGCCGGCGGCCTGTGGCGAATGGCGAATGGGTTATGGCTGGTTCAGGCTGCCGAAGTTGCGGTCTTCTTCAACCAGCTGGAGCAGCAGCGGAGCAGGTTGCCAGAACACCGGATCTTCCTGCGCGAACGCCTGAATGTCGGCCAGGATGGTGGGCAAACCGACCCTGTCGGCGTACTGCATGGGGCCTCCGCGAAAGCGCGGAAAGCCGTAGCCATGCACCAGCGTCACGTCCACATCCAGCGGACGCAAGGCAATGCCTTCGGCTACGACCCTGGCGCCCTCGTTGACCATGGCGGCCAGGTAGCGGCGCATGATGTCCTCGTTGCTGAAGCCGCGCGGCGTGGTGCCGGCGCGCTGGCGCTCGGCGTCGATAATGGCCAGCACTTCTTCGTCCGGGGTGCCGGTGCGCGCGCCTTCGGGGTACAGGTAGTAGCCCCGGCCGGTCTTCTGGCCAAACCAGCCGCGCTCGCAGAGGCGGTCGGCAATCTGCACGTAGCGCGCCTCGGGGTTGCGTGTGGCGGCCTTGCGTTTACGCGTTGCCCAGCCAATGTCGCCGCCGGCCAGGTCCGCCACCTGGAACGGGCCCATGGGGTAGCCGAATTCGCGCGCGGCGGCGTCGATCTGGTAGGGTGAGGCGCCGTCTTCCATCAGGTGGTCGGCGGTGGCGCGGTAAACGGCCAGCATGCGGTTGCCGATGAAGCCGTCACACACGCCGGCGCGCACGGGCACTTTCTTGAGCTTTTTGGCCAGGTCAAACGCGGTGGCCACCACGTCGGCGCTGACCTGGGCGGGCACCACGATCTCCAGCAGCTTCATGATGTTGGCCGGCGAAAAAAAGTGCAGGCCCACCACGTCTTGCGGGCGCGACACGCTGGCCGCAATTTCATCAATGTCCAGGGAGGAGGTGTTGGTGGCCAGCACGGCGCCGGGCTTGCACACCCGGTCCAGTTCGGCGAACACCGCCTTCTTGACGCCCATTTCCTCAAACACCGCCTCGATCACGAGGTCGGCCCGGGCCAGCGCGTCATACGAGGTGCTGCCGCCAAAGCGCGCCATCACGTCGGCCCTGGCGTCGGGCGTCATGCGGCCCTTGGCCACGAGGCCGTCGTACACCTTCTCGACGTTGGCGCGGCCGCGGGCAATGGAGGCGTCGTCGCGCTCGACCATGGTGACGGGCAAGCCTGCGTTGAGCACGGCCACGGCAATGCCGGCGCCCATGGTGCCGCCGCCGATCACGCCCACGCTGTCTATGGCGCGCGGCTTGGCGTTGCGCGTCTCGGGCGACTTGGCCACCTCGCGTTCGGCAAAGAAGGCATGGATCAGGCCGGCACGCTGCGGGCTGTCGAGGCACTGCAGGAACAGCTGGCGCTCCAGCGCCACGGCCTCGTCAAAAGGCAGGTCCAGGGCGCCCTGCACGGCGTCGATGATCTTGAGCGGCGAGAACAGGCCGGGCGTCTTTTTGGCCGTCTCGGCCTTCAGCGCCGCAAGCGTGGCCTGGCTGGCGGCCTTGTCGGCCAGGGCCGCCTCTGCGGCACGGGTAGGGCGCACGCCGGCGCCGCTGGCGACCAACTCATTGGCATAGGCCAGGCCCGCCGCCAGCACGTCGCTGCCTTCGCCCAGCCGGTCGACCAGCCCCAAGGCCAGGGCTTCACTGGCGCCCAGGTGGCGGCCGCTGAGCATCATGTCCAGCGCAGGCTTGATGCCCATCAGGCGCGGGGCGCGCTGGGTGCCGCCGGCGCCTGGCAGCAGGCCCAGCAGCACTTCGGGCAGGCCCAGCCTGGCATCCGGCATGGCCAGGCGGTAGTGGGCCGCCAGGGCCACTTCCAGCCCGCCGCCCAGCGCCGGGCCGTGGATGGCCACCACCACGGGCTTGCTGCAGGCTTCAAGGCGGTTGCACACTTCGGGCAGCGAGGGCGCCATGGGCGGCTTGCCGAATTCACGGATGTCCGCCCCGGCGATGAAGGCCCGGCCCGCGCCCACGATCAGCACCGCGGCCACGCTGGCATCGGCATCGGCCGCTTGCGCGGCGGCCAGCAGGCCACGGCGTACGTCCACGCTGAGCGCGTTGACCGGGGGGTGGTGGATGGTCACCAGCAGCACGCTGCCCAGGCGTGTGGTGGTGACGACGGAGGTGATGGCTTCAGTGTTCATGCGCGTGTCTCCAGTTTCATTGGATAGAAATTTACTTAATGCATTGTTGCTGTGTAAAACTATCTTGACAATTACATAAACAGTTGACAGACTGTCAAGTATTTTTATACAAGCGCCATGGATCTCGCCTCGCTAACCCTGCTGGTCGACATCATTGACGCCGGCAACCTGAGCCAGGCCGCGCGCAAGCTCAAGATGACGCGCGCCAACGTCAGCTACCACCTCAAGCAGCTTGAAAAGTCCGTGGGCGTGCAACTGGTACGCCGCACCACGCGCCGCGTCGAGCCCACCGAGGTCGGCCTGCGCCTGTACGCGCATGGCCGCAGCATCCAGAATGAAATGCAGGCCGCCCGCGAAACCATTACCACGCTGGGCCAGGGCCTGCAGGGCCGCGTGGGCTTGAGCGTGCCCAGCGGCTACGGGCAGATGGTGATGTCCGACTGGCTGATCGCGTTCAAGCGCCAGTACCCCGGCATCGTGCTGGACGTGCTGTTTGAAAACCGGGCCGACAACCTGCGGGACGAGGTGGACATTTCCATCCGCGTGATGCCCGAGCCGCCGCCCGCCCTGATTGCGCGTGAACTGGGCAGCGTGCGCTACCTGGCCTGCGCCTCGCGCGCGTTTGCGCAGCAGCACGGCCTGCCCACCTCCCTGGAGCAGCTGGGCAGCACGCCGCTGATCACCTCGGGCGTGGTCGGGCAGCAGCTGCGCCTGCGCGCCTACCGGGGTGACGAACGCCACGAGGTCACGCTGGAACCCACGCTGATTTCCGAGCACTTCCCGTTCCTGCGCCAGGGCATCCTGGCCGGCCTGGGCCTGGGCCTGGTGCCCGACTACGTGGTGATGGACGCGATTGAGTCCGGGGAGGTGCTGACTACCCTGGACGACTACCGCCTCAGTATTTTTGGCACGCGCATGTACCTGCTGTACATGCCCAACCGGCACCAGACACGCGCCGTGCGCACCTGCATCGAGTTTTTGCTGGACAAGGCGCGCACCGATCAACATGGCCGCGAGGGCGCTGCGGCGGTCCTTTCCATGACCCCAGCCTGAAATCACTTGCACCGGCCAGCGGATGCGCTTGAGAAATCTCAAGCCGCTATTTACCGGGCGTCCTACATTTAGTTTGTGCTGAAGCTGCAGCTTGTCTGGTCGCAATGTGATGTGCGCTGGCAAATCACTGCGGCGGGCGGCGGAACAACTCATTTTCAGAAAGCTGACCATGCTGAACTCCTTGAAACAGGCCGGAAGGAATATGGGCCACGAGATCCGTCTCGCCTGGAAAAACATGTCTGAAGGCTGGTGCGAATGGCTCAGCCGAAGCAGCGAGTCCCTCGCGGATTTTTCCCGCCGCAAGGAAGAAGACCGGGGTGAAGTCAGTGCGCTGTCCACCTTTCCGCGCTGGAGCCTGCTGGCCGGGGAAGTGGAAGAAACGCCAACGGATATCGTCGTGCGCATCGACGTGCCCGGCATGAACAAGGAAGATTGCAGCATCACCCTGCAGGGAAATGTGCTTCATCTGAGCGGCGAAAAGCATTTTGAATGCGAAACGCATGACAGCGCCTGCCATGTCAGGGAACGCGCCTATGGGGCGTTTCAGCGTGACATCGCCTTGCCGCGCAAGGTCAACATCGACAAGGCCGTGGCGCGCTGCAAAAACGGCGTGCTCACGGTGCGCCTGCCCAAGGCGGGCAGCGGCGATGCCAAAGCCATTGCGGTGTCCTGAGTCAGGCCATGTCTTTGCGCAGGCCGAACGGGTGGGTTTGTACCCGTGCAGGTGCCGGCCTTGAAACTCTGAACAACATTCGGGACCGAACACTGGAGCGGTGATGACAAAACTACAGGTGGCGGTGATCGGTCTGGGTCGTTTGGGGCTGGCCTGCGCCGATACCCTGGTGGGCGACAGCGAACTGGCCCTGGCCGGTGTGGTGCGCCAGCCCGGGGCGCCCGCTGCCTTGCCCGGCCGCCTGCGGCTTTTTCCTGTGGCTACCCACGTACGGGAACTGCAGGGCGTTCGTGCCGCACTGGTGTGCGTGCCCGCCCACGCCGTGCTGGGCGTGGCCCGCGAACTGCTGCAGGCCCGCATTCCCGTCGTGGAATGCGCCTGTTTCGAGGGCCAGGCGTTGCAGGCCTACTACGCCGCGCTGGGCGAAGCGGCCGACCTCCACCGTGTGGCGGCGGTGGTCGGTGCCGGCTGGGACCCGGGCGTTTTGCCGCTGCTGCGCCATACCTTCGAGATGCTGATCCCCCGTGGAAACACCGTTTTCCATCGCCACCCCGGACTGCACCTGCACCACAGCGCGGCCGTCGCGGGGATTCGGGGTGTCAAGGGGGCGCTGACCGGTGAGTACCGCAGCGACAACGGCGCATCGCATTACGTATACGTTGAACTGGAGCCCGGCGCCGAACTGTCCAGGGTGCAGGCGGCCATTGCAGCCGACCCGCTATTCGCCGGTGACGTCACGCAGGTGTTTCAGGTGGCGGATCTTTCCGAGATGGAAGAGGACGACGGGCTGGGCGCAGTGCTGGACCGCCGCGGCCATGCCGTCCAAGGCCCGCACCAGAGCTTGCTGCTCGAAGCGCGATATGACCCCACCACCTTCTCGGCGCATGTGATGCTGGATGCGGTGCGCAAGCTGCCCGGCTTGCGCCAGGGCGCGCACCGCTACGCCCTGGGGCTTTGACCGGCGCGCCAGCGCTTCAGCTGTACGCCTGCATGACCCGGTACGTGCCGCCCCGCGCCGCCTGCGATTCCACCAGCACATAGCCGCTGACGGGCCAGCGAAGAGGTGGCCCTTCCGGTGTCGGCAAGGGCGCCGTGGCGCGCCGCGCCAGCGTGAGGTGCGGCCGAAACGGGCGCTCCTCCACCGGCAGGCCCAGGCCTTGCAGCGCCTGGCCCAGCGCTGCGTGCAAGCGCATGAGTGGCGGCACCGCCGTGTCGGGCACCGCCACGCGCAGACCATGCGGCCATTGTTCGCAGTGGCTGAAGCGGAGCTCAAACGCTTGAAACGGCACGCGCAGCGCGTTCGCCAGCGCGGGCAGTGTCTGGCGCGGCACAGCGCCCAAAAAGTGCAGCGTCAGGTGGACCCTTTGCGGCGTGACCACACGGGCGCCCGGGTCGGTGGTGCAGATGCCGCACTGCGCGTGCAGCGCGCTGGCCAGATCAGACCCCGGCCACAGGGCGATGAAAAGGCGAGCAGTTTCTGCGTGGGCATCCAGGCCTGGTTCGGTCTGGTTCGCGGGTGGGACCATAGCCATGAAAATTCCTGTCTTTCAATCAGCCCATTGGACTTGACGGGGGCTGCCCGGCCGCTTGATTTTTCTCAAGATGCGCCGCGTGGCTTGATCTTTCGCAAGCCAGGAGGCGCGTGAACAGGTTCAATCGTGGCACGGAACCGCAGCGCCTCATGTGTGCACCAGATGGGCAGGCACGAAGCGCATGCACCCCCAGGAAGGACGCCGCATGCTTTTACCCATGCAGAACATTGTCGATACGCTGCAGTCCCGCACCGGCGTGCCGTTTGCCATCGGGCTGCCGGACGGCAGCGACTACCGTGCCGGCACGGGTCCGCCGGCATTCACCGTCTTGTTACGTTCTGACGCCGCGCTGCTGCAGGCCTTCACGCGCGGGCAGATGGGGCTGCTGGAGTCGTACTTTGACCAGAGCGTTGACGTCGAGGGCGATTTTGGCGCGGCACTGGCCGCCGGCATGCTCAGCGGCCTGGATACGCACGGCAAGGCCTTGATCACCGTTGAGAACGGTTTCCATGAACTGCGCTATTCCAATCAAAGCCTGGCACAAGCCAAAGCCAACGCCCGCGCGCACTACGGCCTGGGGGACGCGTTTTACCGCCTGTGGCTCGACGACCCGCTGATGATGTACACCTGCGGCTACTGGCCCGAAGGCACGCAGACGCTGGAGCAGGCGCAGCAGCGCAAGATCGACCATGTCTGCCGAAAAATACAGCTTGCACGCGGCGAGCGCTTTGTGGACGTCGGCTGCGGCTTTGGCGGTTTCATGTTCCGTGCCTGGGAAACGCTGGGCGCGATCGGCACCGGCATCAACACCACCACCGAGCAGGTGGACTGGTTGCGCGCGGAAATCACGCGCCGGGGACTGGACGGCAAGCTCAGTGTGCGCGAGGCCGATTTCCGCGTAGCCGATGGCCCCTATGACAAGGTGGTGTCGATTGGCGTTCTGGAACATGCCGGGCGTGACCAATTGGCCGCGGTGGTCCAGGCGCATGCCGACCTGCTCAAGCCCGGCGGGCTGGGCATGCTGCATTTCATTGGCCATATCGGGCCGCGCGAGACCGACCTGTTCATCCGCAAGCACGTCTTTCCCGGCGGCTGGATTCCCGGCTTGTCCGAGGTCATCGTCGAGATGGAGCGCTGCGGGCTGGAGGTGCTCGACATCGAGAACCTGCGCCGCCATTACGCCCTGACGCTGGACGAGTGGGCGCGGCGGTTCGAGTTGCAGTGGAGCGCCATCCAGGCCCTCAGCCCGGAGCGCTTTGACGAGCGCTTTCGCCGGGTCTGGCGCACTTACCTGGTGGGCTGCGCCGAGATGTTTCGCTCACCTGCGGGCTACACGCATTTGTTCCAGATCGTCTTTGGCAAGGGCAATGTGACCCGCACCAGCTACCCCATGAGCCGGGGGCACCTGTATGACGCCTGACGGCTTTGCCCATGCCAGGCGCCGCGCCGAACTGGCTGCCGCCCTGCACGCCGGCGCGGCCGGCAGCGCGGCGCCGCTCGGCCTGGGCAAGCGCAGTTCCAACCTGTTTCGCGACCGCCACGAAGGCGCCAAGCACCGGCTGGACCTGAGCGGCTTTTGCCATGTGCTGGACATCGACACCGCCGCCGGCTGGGTCGATGTGGAAGGCCTGACGACCTATGAGCAGCTCGTTGCGCAAACGCTGCCGCGCGGCGTCATGCCGGCGGTGGTGCCGCAGCTCAAAACCATCACCGTGGGCGGCGCGGCGGCGGGCGTGGGCATCGAGGCCACGTCGTTTCGCCACGGGCTGGTGCATGACACCCTGCTGGAACTCGACGTGCTGCTGCCGGATGGCGAGGTGTTGCACTGCACACCCGACAACGCGCACCGCGACCTGTTCTTCGGGTTTCCCAATTCCTACGGCACGCTGGGCTACGCGCTGCGTCTGCGCTTGCGGACCTTGCCGGTCAAACCCTATGTACGGGTGGAGCATGTGCGGCACGAATTGCCCGGCCGATTTTTTGGCGACCTGGTCACGCAAAGCCAGGGAAGCGCCGACTTTGTCGATGGCGTGGTGTTCGGGCCGCAGCAGCAGGTCATCAACCGGGCCTGCTTTGTGGATGCCGCACCCTGGCTCAGCGACTATAGCTTCAAGAACATTTACTACCGCTCCCTGCTGGACAAGCCGGTGGACTACCTGACGGTGCAGGACTATATCTGGCGCTGGGACACCGACTGGTTCTGGTGCTCCAAAAACCTGTATGCGCAACATCCGCTGGTGCGCCGCCTGCTGGGAAAAGGCCGGCTCAATTCCCGCACCTACACCCGTGTCATGCGCTGGAACGCCCGCTGGGGCCTGACGCGCCGCCTGGCCCGCTTGCGTGGCCGCTTTACCGAATCGGTGATCCAGGACGTGGACATCCCGATCGCCAGCGCGCCCGCTTTCCTGGATTTTCTGATGCGCGAAATTGGTATCCTGCCGGTCTGGATCTGTCCGGTGCGCGGGCCTGCGCCGGGCGCGGAGTTCACGCTGTATCCGCTGGCGCCCGGCAGCCTGTATGTCAACTTCGGTTTCTGGGATGTGGTGGAGAGCACCGTTGCGCATGCGCCTGGCCATTTCAACCGGCTGGTCGAGCACGAAGTACTGCGCCTGGGCGGTATCAAGTCGCTTTATTCGGACAGCTTTTTTACCCCGGATGCGTTTGCGCAGACCTACGCCATGGCGCGCTATCAGGCCCTGAAAGCCAGGTACGACCCGGGCGGGCGAATGCTCGGGCTTTATGAGAAATGTGTGTTGCGCGCCTGATCCGGGGCAACCGTTGCAAGGAGGTGTCGCGCGGTGGCCAAGAGAAACTTTCCCCTGTCCCGGGTTTATGGCCTGCTCGAGCCCGGGCCGGTGGTGATGGTCACCACTGCCAACAAGGGGCGGGCCAACATCATGCCCCTGTCGTGGCACACCATGCTGGAATTCGAGCCACCGCTGGTGGGCTGCGTGATCAGCAACCGGAACTACACCTTTGGCATCCTGAAGGCGACCAAAGAGTGCGTGATCAATATTCCCACGGCCGGGCTGGCGGAAAAAGTGGTGGCCTGCGGGAACCACTCGGGCCGCACGCTGGACAAGTTCGAGGCCTTCGGCCTGACACCCGTGGCCGCGCAGTGCGTGAAGGCGCCCCTCATCGGCGAGTGCTACGCGAATCTGGAATGCCGGGTGGCTGATGTCCGGATGGTGGCCCCCTACAACTTCTTCATTCTTGAGGTGCTCAAGGCGTGGATTGACCCGGCGCAGAAACAGCCGCAGACCCTGCACCACCAAGGCAAGGGCCAGTTCATGGTGGCCGGCGAGACGATCCGCTTGCCTTCAAAAATGAAATAAGCCGGTTGTGCAGTCCCAACGGCATGACGCCGGCACCTGGCACGGCGTGGGGCTTGATAAACATCAAGCGACCAGGACGCCTGCGTCTTAGAGTCGAGCTGTTCATCGGCTGTAGTCCGCTGGATGCTTCCGGTCCATTTCGGGAACTTGCGTCAGAAGGCCACCGGCCTGCCAGCGACCTTCTGACCAGACCCGAGGCGGTATCAAAAAAAGGGGCACAACAGCCTTCAAAAATGACAGTGTCCGAACCGCTTTCGCTGCCCCTTTCAATGCCACTTGCGCCGCAGCAGCTTCGCCATGCATGTGACCCTGAACAATTCGGATTTCAGACCACGGCTGAGCTCGAGAGCCTGACCGAGCTGATGGGCCAGGTACGGGCCATGGACGCCGTGCGATTCGGCACCGGCATCGGCCATGACGGGTACAACATTTATGTGCCGGGCCCCTCAGGCATGGGCAAACGCAGCCTGGTCCAGCAGTTCCTCGCAAAAAAAGTGGAGGCCGAGCCTGAGCCGGCCGACTGGTGCTATCTCAACAATTTCACCCAACCCCATAAACCCCAGGCGATCAGGTTGCCGTCGGGCAAGGGGGCAGAGCTGTGCCGCCACATGGCGCAACTGGTCGACTATCTGCGCAGCGCCATCCCCGCATTGTTCGAGAGCGATGAATACCGCGCCAAGGCAGGCGCCATCCAGGACGAGTTCAGCAAACGGCAGGAAGACGCGTTCAAGGCCCTGGGCGCTGACGCCGGGAAGCAGGGAATCGTCCTGCTGCGCACGCCGAGCGGGTTCGCCTTTGCCCCGACCCGCAATCAGGAAGTGATTCCACCGGACGAATTCGCCAAGCTGCCGGAAGAGGAAAAAGAAAAGATAGCCAGCGCCATTGCCGGTTTGCAGGAACGCCTGGAGAAAATCCTGGGCCATTTGCCGCAGTGGGGCAAAGAGCGCAGCGAACGGGTCAAGCCGCTCAACCGGGACACCACGCTGTCGTCGGTCAGGCGCGTGATGGACGAGATGCGCGCACGTTTTTCCGACCTGCCTGCAATCCGGAAATACCTCGACATCGTGCAGCAGGACATGGTCGAACATGCGGACGACTTTCTCAGGCAGGAGGAGCCCACCAGCCTCTCTGGCCTGACGGTCGTCACCCGCGAGACCTTTCACCGCTACCAGGTGATGTGCTGGTGACCAACGGCAAGCAGGCCGGCGCGCTGCACCGGGCCAACGGTGGCTACCTGCTGCTGGACGTGCGCAAGGTACTGGTGCAGCCCTTTGCCTGGGACGGCCTGAAACGCGCTTTGCAAGCGCGCGAGATTCGCATCGAGTCGCAGGGCCAGATGTACAGCCTGGTGAGCACCGTGTCGCTGGAGCCAGAACCGATCCCCCTGCGCGCCAAGAACATCCTGTTTGGCGACCGGCTGGTCTACTACCTGCTGCAGCAGTACGACCCGGATTTTGGCGAGCTGTTCAAGGTGGCGGCGGACTTCGAGGACCGCATTGAACGCAATGCCGACACGCATCTGCTCTATGCGCGCCTGATTGGAACGCTGACCCGCAAGGAAGATTTGTTGCCCTTCGATCGCGGTGCGGTGGCCAGGGTGATCGACCACAGCGCGCGGCTGGTCGGCGATGCGCAAAGACTGTCCACGCACATGGCCAGCGTGTCCGACCTGCTCCAGGAAGCGGACTACTGGGCGCGCGAGGGGGGCCATGCGGCGGTGGTGGCGCGCCATGTGCAGCAGGCAATCGACACCCAGATTCACCGGCAGGACCGTTTGAGGGGCCAGTTGCACGAAGCCATTTTGCGCGGCACCTTGCTGATCGACACGCAAGGGGCGGTGGCGGGGCAGGTTAACGGTCTTTCCGTGATCGAGCTGGGCAGTTTCGCCTTCGCCCAGCCGACCCGGATCACGGCCACCAGCCGGCTGGGCGACGGGGAAATGCTCAACATCGAGCGCGAGGTGAAGCTCTCCGGCGCCATTCATTCCAAGGGCGTGCTGATCCTGTCCTCCTTTCTGGCCGCACGCTATGCGAGAAACCAGCCGCTGGCGCTGTCCGCCAGCCTGGTGTTCGAGCAGTCCTACGGTCAGGTCGAGGGCGACAGCGCTTCGCTGGCGGAGTTGTGCGCTTTGCTGTCGAACTTGTCGAATGTGCCTGTCAAGCAGTCGCTGGCGGTCACGGGCTCGGTGAATCAGCTGGGGCATGTGCAGGCGATTGGGGCCGTCAATGAAAAAATCGAGGGTTTTTTCGACATCTGCCTGGCGCGCGGATTGAGCGGGGAGCAGGGCATGTTGATTCCTGCCGCCAATGTCAAACACCTGATGCTGCGCCGGGACGTGGTCGCTGCCGCCGAAGCCGGACAGTTTCATATTTATGCCGTGGACCATGTGGACCAGGCCACCGGCTTGCTCACCGGTGTGCCCGCGGGCCATGCCGATGCCAGCGGCCGATATCCGGAGGGCAGTATCAACCACAAGGTTGCCGCGCGGATGGCTGATCTGGCCGGGATCCAGAAAAAATTCATGCGACCGCCCGACATAAAACCCGAAGTGCAGAAGGATGCGGAGTAATTTTTTCTGCACGCGGTCTTGCGCGCCCCCGGGCGTCATCTGAGCGCCCATGAACATCGACGTATGCAATGGGGATGCCGACGGCCTGTGCGCCGTCGTGCAGTGGCGGCTGCATGATCCGCAGGCCGCCTGTTTGGTCACCGGACTCAAACGCGACATTGAACTGCTCGGCCGTGTCCAGGCCGTTCGCGGTGACAGCGTGCTGGTGTGCGATGTGTCGATGCGGCGCAACCGCCTGCCGCTGCTGCGCCTGCTGGACGCGGGCGTGTCGGTGCGCTACTTTGACCACCACGAGGCGGGCGAAATCCCGGTGCATCCGCTGCTACAGACGCATATCGACCTGGCCAGCGACACCTGCACCAGCTTGCTGGTGGACCGCCACCTGGGCGGAAAGTACCGGGCCTGGGCGGTGGTCGGGGCTTTCGGCGACAACCTGGCGGAAGTGGCCGGGCGCCTGGCCGTGGGTCTGGGCTTGACGTCGGAGGACCGCAGGCGTTTGCAGTCGCTGGGGGAGGCGATCAACTACAACGCCTATGGCGACAGTGCGCAGGATGTCTACATCGGCCCCGCGCAGCTGTATGAAAAACTGGTGCGTTACCCGGACCCGCTGGGTTTTCTGGCGTGCGAGGTGCTGGGCCAGGAACTGGACGCGCTGCGGCAGCAGGACCTGCGGCGGGCACAAGCGCTGCAGCCTCATTTTCAGGACGCCCGGGTGGGCGTTTACCTGTTGCCCGATGCGCCCTGGAGCCGGCGCGTGTCCGGCAGCCTGGGCAATCGCCTGGCGTTGGCGGAGCCACTGCGCGCGCACGCCGTGCTGACGCCCACGGCCCAAGGCGACTTGTCGGTCAGCGTGCGTGCGCCGCTGCGTTCCCCTCGCGGGGCGGCGGCGTTTTGCCGGTGTTTTGGTGGCGACGGCCGGGCCGGCGCAGCGGGCATAGACCATCTGCCGGCGCACCAGCTGGCGCGCTTCGTTGATGCGTTTTCCCGGGCCCGCTGGGGGAGTTCTTGAACGCCTTGCCGATCCGGGTGTTTCAGGGGCCGAACCCTGGCGCTGCGTTCAGGCTGGCTGCATCAACCCGGCGCCACCGGCACAAAGACCTGTTCGCCATGGCGCAGGATCAGCAGTTCCACACCGTCGGGGTTTTTGTTCATGGCGCTCGCCACCTGTTCCACCGATTGGACGGCCACACCGTTGATGGCCAGCAGGACCTCGCCCGGCACCAGTCCGGCGCGTGCCGCAGCGCCGGTCACGCCCTGGATGAGCAGGCCGCCTTGTCGTGCGGCCCTGGCTTTTTCGCTCTGGGTGAGGTGGCGCAGTGTGAGGCCCAGGGGCCGGGGTTTTGCGGCTGTGCTGGCGCTGGCCGATGTACTGGCCGGGTCGTTCCCGCCCAGCCTGAAGGAGGGGTAGATGGTGAGCGCGACAGACGTTGCCGCCACCGCCAAGCCTGCGGCGATCAGCGCCAGGATCAATTTCTTGCGTGTCATGGAACGTCCTTTCGAAAAAGGGGGCGCAAGGCCAAGGCCTCCAGACACCATGCTAGGGTGACAGGCTACGAACGGCTTGATCTTTGTCATGGGCGCAGGGTTTGCCGCAGGCTGTCCGGCCAGCGGCCGCGCCTGCGTCAGCGCTTACATCAACGCATCAGTGACGCCCAGCACCTGAATCGCAATCATCGTCAGCAGGCCGGCCATGATCAGGTAGTAGGTGGTCGGAATAATGGTCATGCGAAGCACCTGGCCCTCGCGCCCGAGCAGACCGACCGTGGCCGAGGCGGCCACCACGTTGTGAATGGCAATCATGTTGCCTGCCGCAGCGCCCACCGCCTGGGCCGCCACCAGCATCGCGCCCGACACGCCGATCAGCTGCGCCGTGTCAAACTGGAACTGCGCCATCATCAGGTTGGACACCGTGTTGGAGCCCGCAATGAACGCGCCCAGCGCGCCCACCGCCGGCGCAAAAAACGGGAAAACGCCGCCCACGCTGCTGGCGACCAGTTCGGCCATGGCCCGGGGCATGGATGGCAGGCCGGCCAGGTTGACCCCGGAGTTGATCAGGATGCGGACCATGGGAATTGTGAAAATCAGCACAAAGCCCGCGCCCAGCAAGGTGCGTGACGATTCGCTGATAGCAGCCTGGAGCTCTGAAAACTTCATGCGCTGCAGTACAAAGGTGGCCAGCACCACCATTACCATGATGCCGCCCGGCAGGTAGAGAAACTCGATGCTGCCGGACAAGCCGGTTTCTCCCAGGATGTTCTTCCAGCCCAGCACCAGGTTGTTCAGGAAAAAAGCCTTGACATCGGCATTGACGCGCGACAGCACCAGCAGGCCCGCCAGCAGCAGGTAGGGCAGCCAGGCCAGGCCCACTGACATGGGCGCTTTGGCGGTCAGCTGGTCGAGCTTGATTTCAATACTGCCCATCCATTGGATCGGCCAATCCTTGGCATCGGCAAAGTCCCAAGATTTTTTGGGCAGCAGGAAACCCGCTTTGGCAGCCGGCACCACAATGACCAGCCCCACCAGTGCGCCGATCATGGACGGAAATTCAGGGCCCAGGAAGACGCCTGCGGCGGCATACGGCAGCACGAAGGCCAGGCCGGCAAACAGCGCGAACGGGGCAATCGCCAGGCCTTCGCGCCAGGATTGGTTGCGGCCAAAAAAGCGCGTCAGCATCACGCACATGAACAGCGGCATCAGGATGCCAATCATGGCATGCGTGATCGCTACCTCCGACGTGATCAGCCGGTAAAAAGTCTCCCAGTCAGAGCCTTTGGCGATCAACTGCGCCGAAATGCCGGCCTTGTCGAGGCCACCCGAGACGCCCACCACAATCGGCGTGCCCACGGCGCCGAACGACACTGGCGTGGACTGCACCATCATGCCCAGCATCACGGCGCCCATCGCCGGAAAACCCAGCGCCACCAGCAGCGGGGCGGCCACGGCGGCCGGCGTGCCAAAGCCTGATGCGCCCTCGATGAAGCAGCCAAACAGCCACGCCACAATGACGACCTGCACCCGGCGGTCGGGGCTGATGTTGGAAAACCCGCCGCGAATGGCCTTGATGGCCCCGGAATGTTTCAGTGTGTTAAGCAGCAAGATCGCGCCGAAGATGATCCAGAGAATGGCCCCGGTCAATATCAGGCCCTGAAGGCCGGAGGCCACGACGCGGTTGACCGACATGCCCCAGGCCATCAAGGCAATCAGGATGGTCACCAGCAGCACCACCGGCATCGCGCGTTTTGCCGGCCAGTTAAAGCCGACCAGCAGCACGGCAGCCAGTACCAGCGGCACAAAGGCCAATAGAGAAAGTAAAGTCTGGCTCATGCCGTATTCCTTCAGGTAAATATTGTTTTGATGAAGGCGTCAGTGATGCCTTTCCCCTGAATGGATCGCGCCATAGCAAGGTGGTTAGTTCCCAGGTTCGCGAATGGTCGTGAATGGATGAGCTGTGCGTCAAACGGCCAGCCCTTGGTGCCGTTTGTCGGGTCGTCGTCGCGGCAAGTGTAATCTGCGGGATTTTGCCGCGGCCTGCTCGGTGTCGTCAATAATCGGTGCAATGAGTTTGTCCGCCCTGCCACCCGTACTTTTGCCGCTGTCTCCACCGGTTTCCTCCGGTGCGTCGACCGCCGCCGTGCCCGCCTATGCGTCCGAGCGCGGCATTGACCCCGAACTGCTGGAGGCGGCCCGCATTCGCCTGGAGCTTTTGTATGGCGAAGTCGCCGCTTCGTGGCCCGGCTTTATTGCGCGCCCCGGCCAGTACCAGATGATGCAGGCCTCGCTGCTGACGTTTTTGTCGGCCAAGGCGCCCGACGACGAGGACCGCAGCGGCAACAACCTGGCGCAGCTGGAGGCCGGCACCGGCACCGGCAAGACCGTGGCCTACTGCCTCGCGGCGATTGTGGCCGCCGAGGTGCTGAAAAAGACCGTGATCGTATCGACCGCCACCGTGGCCCTGCAGGAGCAGCTGTTCCAGAAGGATTTGCCGCGCCTGGCTGAAATCATTCCCGAACTGCGCTACGACATCCTCAAGGGCCGGGCCCGCTATGTCTGTGAAAGCCGGCTGGACGGCGTGATCAACGACGAAGCGCAGGACGGGCTGATGACGGGCGAATTCCAGGACGCCTTTGCCGACGCGCGGAATCAGGCCAAAGGCATTCCGCGTGACCGCGCCGAGGCCATGCGCTGGTTCAAGAACACCGCCAAAAAGCTGCACACCGGCAGCTGGGACGGCGACATTGACAGCCTGGCGCAGCCGCCCGAGCCCGAAGACTGGCGCCAGGTGCAGGCCAATGCCCATGCCTGCAACGGCGGGCGCTGCGAGCATTTCAAAAGCTGCGCCTTTTTCAGGGCCCGCCGCCAGGCCGCCAGCGCCACGCTGCAGGTCGCCAACCACGCGCTGATTCTGGCCACCCTGCAGACCGACAGCACGCTGATCGACCCCGGTAACACGCTGTTTGTGTTTGACGAGGCCCACCACCTGCCCGGCATCGCGGCCGACCAGTTTTCGTACCGCGCCCGGCTGGGCACCAGCATCAAGTTGCTGGCCAGCCTGCGCACCGTGGCGCTGCGCCATGGCCGTGTGCTGCCGGCCTCGACCCGGCCCGACCCGGTGGCGTTTGCGCAGCTCATTACCGGCTGCACCGACAAGCTGGCGCTGATTGAAAGCTACTGGACAGAAGCCCGCCTGGTCAGCGCCGACAAGGCGGTGCACCGCTTTGCCCAGGGCCAGATCCCCGAAGCCCTGATCCCCGAGTGCGAGCAGCTCGCCACGCTGCTGCGCGCCATCACGTCGGTGGTGTCCAGCATTGCCTCGGCGCTGACGGAGCCCGACGAGTCGCAGTCGCCGTCCGAGCGTGACGAGCAGGCCCGTGCCGGGGTCGAGCTGGGCGTGTTTTTGTCGCGGCTCGACACGCTTGAAAAACTCTTCAGCGCCTGGGCCACCCACGACAAGGTGCCCTGGGCCAAGTGGCTGGAATGGGTCGAGGACGCGGGCGGCACGTCGGTCGACGCCTGGCTCTGCGCCAGCCCCATGACGGCGGCCCAGGTGCTGTCCAAAAGCCTGTGGAAAAACGTCAGCGCCGCCGTCTGCACCTCGGCCACGCTGACCGCCTGCGGCAGTTTTGACTTTTTTGACCGGCTGAGCGGCATGAACCGCTTCCCGGACCGGCGCGCGCTGGTGGTGGCGTCGCCGTTTGACTACGCGGTGCAGGGCGAGCTGCGCATCGCCGCCATGCAGCATTCGCCCAAAAGCCCGGGCTTTTCAGACGAGCTGTGCCTGAAGCTGCCCGATTTGCTGCGCGAGCACCTGCATGGCCAGCTGGTGCTGTTCACGTCCAAACGCCAGATGCAGGCCTGCCATGCCGCGCTGCCCCGGGATTTGCTGGCCCAGGTGCAGGTGCAGGGCGCGCGCTCGCGCACCGAACTGCTCAAGGAGCACGGCCGGCGCGTGGTGGCGGGCGAGCGCAGCATCATTTTCGGGCTGCAGTCCTTCGGCGAAGGCATAGACCTGCCGGGCCAGCTGTGCGAGCATGTGGTGATCGACAAACTGCCGTTCACGCCGCCGAATTCGCCGGTTGAAGAAGCGCTGGCCGAGTGGCTGAACGCCCAGGGGCGCGACCCTTTCACGGAATTGTCTGTGCCGCGCGCCGGCATGAAGCTGGCCCAGTGGGCCGGGCGCGGCGTGCGCACCGTGACCGACCGGGCCGTGATCACCGTGTGCGACACCCGGCTGGCCACCATGCGCTATGGGCCGGCCATTTTGGCGGGCTTGCCGCCGTTTCCGTTGGTGCGTCCGAGCAGCCCGGCGGGGTAGCGGTAATAAACGGTGTTCAGGTAGCGCGTCACGTCCGCAATGTCTTGCGGGTTCCAGCCGAGGCCTGACAGGGTTTGCCAGCGGTCCACTTCGGCCTGCAGACTGCGCCAGTCGGTCACGAGTTTGTCATCGCGCCAATGCACCTGGTCGCTGTGGCAGGCCATGCAGTGCGTGGCGTAAAGCAGCTCACCGCGTGCGGCATCCCCGGTGGGGAGCGCTTGGGCCTGGGCCAGGCTGGCCAGTGCGGCAAGCAACAGGGCAACCATTGTTTTTGCAAGCATGTCCTTCTCCTGAAGAGGGCTGACCCGAATCAGTATAGGCCGCGTTCCTGCGCTGCGAAAGTGGCTTGAAATGACATAAGCTTGGGCGCCTATGCACCACATCACCTCAGCCGAACAACTTGACGCACTGAAACAGAACCCGACGGCGCCCGCCTTGCTGATTTTGTTTGGCGGCGCGCACTGCGGCGTTTGCCAGGCCATCAAACCCAAGCTCGAAAGCCTGATGGCGCAGCAGTTCCCGGACATCGCGCTGGCCTATGTGGACTGCGCCGTGCTGCCCGGCTGCTGCGCGCAGCACGGCGTTTTCACGCTGCCGGTGGTGCAGCTGTTCATGGAAGGCCAGCTGTGCCTGGAGCGGGTGCGCAGCTTCAGCCTGCAGGAACTGAGCGCGCAGATAGCGCGCGTTTACCGGCTGTGGCAGGACGCCAGCCGGTAAACCCGCTCGGCAGCACTCAGGCTTTGTTTTTCATGGAGCAGGTGCTCCAGCCCAGCAGCGCGTAGGGCGGGCACCAGCCAATCAGGCCGGTGGCCAGCGGCACAATGCCGATCCAGCCCCACACACCCACCGTGTGGGTGGCGGCCAGGCCGATCAGCACCAGGCCCAGCGTAATGCGCAAGATGCGGTCAATGCCGCCGACGTTTTTTTTCATGGCTGTTTCCCTTTGAAGAAATGGTTGAAAGCTGTATTGGACGCGTTGCTGCGCTCCCTGTCTGTGACTTGCGTCACCCGGCCGCGCGTTTTGGGCGCGGACCTGCAAAATTTCGCTGATGGCGCCATACTTCGCTGGAAATGATGCTACGCCCTTTTTGTCCATGACGTCTCTCCACGCGCTGCCCGCGTGACCGGTCTGCCCCGCCATGCGCTCAACCTTTAGCCCCGAACTTGTCAACGAGCCCTTCGGCGACCCGGGGCTTTATGTCGATTTCATGTTTGAAAAACGCGCGCTGCTGTTCGATCTTGGCGATCTCACAGCGCTGCCGCCGAAAAAAATACTACGGATTTCCGATGTCTTTGTGTCGCACACCCACATGGACCATTTTTTTGGCTTTGACCGGCTGCTGCGCATTTGCCTGGGCCGCAACAAGGCCATGCGCTTTTACGGCCCGCCCGGTTTTGCGGCCCAGGTCGGGCACAAGCTGGCCGCCTACACCTGGAACCTGGTTGAGAACTATCCCGGCGACTTTGTGATCGATGTCTGGGAGGTCGATGCCGGCTGGCAAGCCCACGGCACGCGGCTGCGCTGCCGCAATCGTTTTCAGGGCGAGCTGCTGGCGCCGCGGCAGCTGCAGGACGGCGTGCTGGTAAATGAGCCGGCGTTTCGCGTTCGCGCCGCATTTCTGGACCACGGCACGCCTTGTCTCGGCTTCGCGGTCGAGGAAAAGCAGCACGTCAACGTCTGGAAGACCCGGCTGGCCGAACGCGGGCTGTCCGTCGGGCCGTGGCTCAAGGATGTCAAGGACGCGGTGATGCGAGGCGCCCCTGACGACACGCCGGTGCGGGCTTCGTGGTGCGGCCGCGACGGCGCGCACGAACGCGTTTTGGCGCTGGGCGCGCTCAAGGCCGAGGTGCTGCAACTGGTGCCGGGTGAGAAGATTGGCTACGTGACCGACGTGGGTTTTAACCCGGGCAACGTGCAGCGCATCACGGCGCTGGCGGACGGCGCCACCCAGCTGTTCATCGAATGCGTGTTTCTTGAGCAGGACGCCGATCATGCCGCCCGAAAGCACCACCTCACCGCCCGCCAGGCCGGCCATATTGCGCGGGAGGCTGGCGCCAGACTTGTCATTCCTTTTCATTTCTCGCCGCGCTACGCCGGCCGCGAGGCCGAACTGCGCGCAGAGATCCAGGCGGCATGGGCCGGGTTGCCTTGGCAGACGGCTGTTTTTTAGCGTTGCCGGCGCCCGTCAAACGATTGTGTAGCATTGGCAGGCGCAAGCTTTTTTCATTTTTACCCACTTCACATGCACACTTCGGCACTCGTTCTCTTTTCCGGCGGTCAGGACTCCACCACCTGCCTGGCGCAGGCGCTTTCCAAATACGAGCGCGTCGAAACCATCGCCTTTGATTACGGCCAGCGCCACAAGGTGGAACTCGACGCGCGGCTCAATGTGCTGCGCGAATTCAAGACCCAATTTCCGCAATGGGCCCCCAGGATGGGAGATGACCACCTGCTTGACCTGGCGGTACTGGGCCAGGTCAGTGAATGCTCGCTGACGCGCGACGTGGCCTTCAAGATGGAAAGCTCCGGCCTGCCCAACACCTTTGTGCCGGGCCGCAACCTGCTGTTTCTGACGCTGGCCGCCGCGCTGGCCTACCGGCGCGACCTGCAGGTGCTGGTCACCGGCGTGTGCGAAACCGACTTTTCAGGCTACCCCGACTGCCGCGACGACACCATGAAGGCGATGCAGCTGGCGCTGTCGCTGGGCATGGACAAGCGCTTCCTGATTGAAACCCCGCTGATGTGGATCGACAAGGCGGGCACCTGGGCGCTGGCGCATGCGCTGGGCGGGCAGCCGCTGGTGGACCTGATCGTGGAGCACACCCACACCTGCTACCTGGGCGACCGCGTGCACCGCCATGCCTGGGGTTACGGCTGCGGCACCTGCCCGGCCTGCGAGTTGCGGGCGCGCGGTTTTGCGCGCTATTCCGAACGCACCTGAGCGCGGCCCGGGCCTTCCACCACGCTGCGGCTGACCTGCGGCGGCGCGTCGCCGATGTGAAAGGCCAGTTTGCGCTCGCGCAGCGCCACGTCGCTGGCCGTGACGCGGCCAAAACGGCGCAGGTGCTCGGTCCAGGACTCGTCCACGATCTGCTCTGTAAAGTGCCCGGGCTGGTTGACGTCGCGCAGCAGCGCCCATTCCAGCGCGCCCTGGCGCAGGCGACTGCGGCGGCTTTCCTGCATCAGCGCCCGGAAGTCGTCGGCCCGTGCCGGGTCGATCAGGTAGTCGATGCGCACCACCAGATTGCCGGCGCCGGGCGGCACGTTGGCCACCGGTGTCTTGAATTCGCTGGACGGCGTCAGGTCTTCTTCCATGTTGCGGTCGGTGACCCAGCGCAGCGCCATCAGCATGCTCACGGTGCCGCTCACGGCGGCCACCGCCAGGCCCGTCTGGACGCTGGTGAGCGTGGCCACCTGGCCCCACAGCGCCGCGCCCAGCGCGCTGGCGCCCATGATGGCCATCTGGTACATCGACATGCCGCGCGCGCGCACCCAGTCGGGCAGCGACAGCTGGGCCGACACGCTGAGCGAGTTGGCGCAGGTGATCCAGGCCGCGCCGTTGAGCAGCATGGCCGGCACCGCCACCCAGGTGTTGGGGGCAAAGGCCATCATGGCCATGGACACCGACTGCAGCACCGTGGAACGCAGCACCAGCGTGTCGCGCGTCATCATCTGGCGCAGGCGCGGCAAAAACAGCGCCGCCCCGATCGCGCCCGCCCCCATCGACGCCAGCAGCAGCGTAAAGGTGCCGGCGTCGCCGCCATGCAGGCCGCGCGCCACCAGCGGCAGCATCGCCAGCAGCGCCGTGGAATGCAGAAAAAACAGCGCCACGCGCAGCAGCACCGCGCGCAGCCGGGCCGACTGGCGCACGTACTGCAGGCCCACGCGCATGGCGCTGCCCAGGCGTTCGCGGCCCAGCGGGCTGGGTACATGGGTGCGGCGCCAGCGCATGACGGCAAAGCCCGACACCACCGACAGCACGGCGTTGAGCACAAACACGTATTCGGTGCCGGCGCTGGCAATCAGCGCGCCGGCCACCAGCGGCCCGATGATGCGCGATGCGTTCATCGAAATGCCGTTCAGGGCCAGCGCCGCCGGCAGCTGGGAGCGCGTGACCAGCTCCGGCATGATGGCGGCAAACACCGGCCAGCGCATGGCCAGGCCGATGCCGTTGGCAAAGGTCAGCACCAGCAGCAGCGCCGGCGTCATGACGCCCGAGAGCACGGCGATGCACAGCAGCGTGGCCACGCCGGCCACCCAGAACTGCGTCATGATGAAGTAGCGCCGGCGGTCCAGGATGTCGGCCAGCGCGCCGCTGGGCAGCCCCAGCAAAAACACAGGCAAGGTGGACGCCGACTGCACCAGCGCCACCCAGAGCGGCGAGGTGGTCATGGAGGTCATCATCCAGGCGGCCGCCACGTCGTTCATCCACATGCAGATGTTGGCCACCAGCCAGGTGCTCCAGAGCAGCCGGAACACCGGCACCTTCAGCGGCTCCCAGGGCGAGAGGGACGGCGTGGCCGTGATCTTGGCGGCTTCTTCAGGCATACAGGGCTCGGTTCATGGGGAGACTGGCAGCGGGCTGTTGATCTGCGGGTGCTGGCGCATCCGGTACAGCGCTGGCGCGCCTTCGGGCAGTTTTTCAAGTTCCCACAGTGTGCGGTGGAACGCGGCCACGCTGGGGCGGTGGGCAATCGACACGATGCTGCCCTGGGCCGCCTTGACGTGCGCCAGCAGTTTGCCGTAGAGCTGGGTTTCGGCGCCTTCGTCCAGCGCGCTGGTGGCTTCGTCGGCAAAGATCCAGCGCGGCTTTTTCAGCAGCACCCGGGCAATCGCCAGCCGCTGCTGTTCACCGCCCGACAGTTTCTGGCTCCAGGCGTCGGGGTCGTCCAGCCGGCTGGCCAGCTTGGGCAGCAGCGCGTCGTTCAGCGCCTGCTGCAGCGCCGCGTCACTGTACTGCGCGGCCGGCAGCGGGTAGGCCAGCGCATCGCGCAGCGTGCCGTCGGGGAAATAGGGGCGCTGCGGAATGAACATCGCGTCTTGCGGCAGCTGCGCCTGGCCGGTGGCAAACGGCCAGATGCCCGCCAGCGCCCGGAACAGCGTCGACTTGCCGCTACCCGAAGGCCCCTTGACGAGCACGCTTTCACCGGGGCCGGCCTGCAGCGACAGGCCGCTGAGCAGCGTGGCGCCAGTGGGCAGGGCCAGGCGCAGGTCGCTGACGGCCAGCGTGTCGGCGCCCGCCAGCGGGTGCTGCTGGGTTGCTATTTTTTTGGTAGCTTCCTGTTCCCGTGCCTGCTGGGCCAGTGCGGCAATATTGTCTTCAAAACTGGTCAGGCGGTCGGTGGTGGCGCGCCAGGCCGCCAGGCTGCTGTAGTTGTCGACCAGCCAGCTCAGCGAGTCCTGCACCCGGCCAAACGCCGACGATATCTGCATCAGCTGCCCGAGCTGGATCGCGCCGCTGAAAAAGCGCGGCGCGGCCACGATGAACGGAAACACCACGGCCGCCTGGCCAAAAAAGTTGGTGAACCAGACCAGGTTTTTCTGCTTTTTGATCAGCTGCAGGTAGTTGGCCAGCACGGCGGCAAAACGGGTGTCCAGGTGGCTGCGTTCCACCGCTTCGCCCTTGTCCAGCGCAATCGACTCGCTGTATTCGCGCACCCGCACCATGTGGTGGCGAAAGTCGGCCTCGACCCGCTGCTGCTGGAAGTTGAGCTTGATCTGCGGCCGGCCGATGTAGTGCGTGATGATGCTGCCCACGGTGCAGTACAGCACCGCCATCCAGACCATGAAGCCCGGGATGCTGTAGCTGGTGCCGCCCAGCGTGAAGGCAAACGCGCCCGACAGCGTCCACAGGATGCCGACAAAACTGAGCAGCGTGACCACGGCATTGAGCAGGCCCATGCTCAGCGAAATGCTATAGGTGGTGAACTGGTTGATGTCCTCCTGGATCCGCTGGTCCGGGTTGTCCGGCGTCTTGGCGGTGTTCAGGGTGTTGGCGGCGGCCAGGTCGCCGCCGGTAAAGCGTGCCAGTTCCAGCTTGTAGAACGCATGATCGGCCAGCCAGCGCTGCAGGTAGTGCGTGGTCATCCAGGCGCGCCAGCGCACCTCCAGCAGCTGGGTCAGGTAAAAGCGGTAGACGGCAATCAGGATGAAGGCGAAGGCCAGGTAGGTAAAGCGTGCCAGCTGGGTCCAAAACACCGCTTCATCCTTGTTTTGCAGCGCGTCGTAAAACACCCGGTTCCACTCATTGAGCAGCACCAGCATGTAGACCGCAGCCAGGTTGAGCAGCACGATGGCGGCCAGCAGGCCGCGCGCCTTCCATTTTTCTTCGCTCCTGAAGTAGGGCGCCGACAGGGCCCAGACACGGGCGGCAAACACCCTGAAGGCGCTGAATTTGAGGCGTAGGCGGGCAAGCAGGTGCATGGACATAAAACCGGGTTCGCGCTGTCAGGGCAGCGGGTTGGAAACGCCGCTGGCTACATGGCCCGAGGGCACATGCTGGGCCGCCGAGTGGACATGGCCGCTCTGGTCGTCAAAGAAAAAGTCGGGCTCGAATTCGCGCAGAAACTCGCCCTTGGCCAGGCCGCCCAGAAACATCGCTTCATCGACCTCGATGTTCCAGTCCATCAGCGTGCGGATGGCGCGCTCATGGGCCGGGGCGCTGCGCGCGGTGACCAGCGCGGTGCGTATGCGCATGTGGGGTGTGCCGGCCTGCTGCAGCCGGTGCAGCGCCTGCAGCAGCGGCTTGAACGGGCCGGCCAGCAGCGGTTGCCCCGCCTTGTCGCGCTCGTGCTGCTGAAACGCCGACAGGCCCTGGGCCTGGAACACGCGCTCGGCTTCATCTGAAAACAGCACCGCGTCGCCGTCAAAGGCAATGCGCACCTCGTGGGGGTAGGTGCTTTTGGCGTGCACCGAATGCATGGCCACGGTGGCGGCCGCAAAGCCGGCGTCCAGCGCGGCCCGCACGTCTTCGGGGTTGGCCGATAAAAACAGGTTGGCCTTCAGGGGCCGCAGGTAGTTGTAGGGCGCGCGCCCCTTGGTGAACACGCCGCGCTCCAGCTTGAGCTGGTTGGCGTCGGCCGAGCGGAACACCCGCATGCCTGAGACCGGGTCGTTGCGCGACAGGATCACGACTTCCACGCGCTGGCTGGCGGGCTCGTCCGGGTTCTCGGGTGCGTCGTTGAAGGCCAGCAGCTTCTTGACCAGCGAAAACGCCACGCCGGGCCGGGCCGGCAGGTCCAGCCGCGCCAGCTGCAGTTGCATGTAGGCGCCGTCTTTTTTCTCGCCGTGCACCGGGTCCTGGTCCAGGCCGGCTTCAAACACCAGGTTTTCTTCTTCAAAGTCAAACAGGGCGCGCGATGAAATCGCCACCACCAGTTGCCCGTCCAGATTTGCCGCCATGGGAATGCCTTGTTGTGTGTGCTGTGTCTCTGCAGTTAGCCAATTGGCAGCGCCAGTGTCCGCCATTGTCCATAGTTTGGCGCGTCCAGCGGCCACTGACTGGCCTGCGTGGGGTGGCGCAGGCCCCGCGCCAGCAGGTCGACGGCGCGGATCACGCCCGCATGGGTGATCCACAGCGTGTCGGACGGGCCCGGCAGGCCGTCGAATACCGCGCCCACCCGTGCCATGAAGCTGCGCACGCACTCGCCGCTGTGGCCTGCCGCGTAGCCGGCAAAGTCATCGGTCCAGGCTGCCAGTTCGGCCGGGGCAATGTGCTGCCAGGCCCGGCCTTCCCACTGGCCAAAATCCATTTCCTGCAGGCGGGGCTCAATTTTATAAGTCAGATCAGGCCTTAGCCCATGCAATGCGGATGTCAGCTGCTCGCATCTTTGTAGCGGCGAACTGCGCACGCGCGTACCGGGCGGCAGCAGCGCCGCCAGCGCCTGGGCGCATTGCGCAGTGGCTGGCGCGTCGGCCGCCACGTCGAGCCGGCCATAACAGATGCCGCTGGCCACCAGCGGTTGTGCGTGGCGGACCAACCAGAGCTTCATACGGAAACTGCCAGCCCCAGATAGAAAGCGACTTCGCAGACCTGCTGCGTGGCGCCCAGGCAGTCGCCGGTAAAGCCCTGCAGGCGGCGCCTGAACAGCCGTGCCATCCACAGCAGCGCCAGCCCTGCGGCGGCGCAGGCTACCAGTAAATCAATAGCAGGTAGCGCAATGTTGGCGAGTGCCAGTGCTCCAAAACACCATAAAAAGGCGATCAGCAGGCGGACCGGCGTGATCTGGTCGGCCAGCGGTTTGGATTTGGACTGTGCGGTGTCGCCCACATGCGGCAGGCGGTAGATCAGCAGCAGCGGCACCAAGCGCGACACCACATGGCCGGCCAGCAACGCGGCGCAGATGTAGGCGTACCCGGTGCCCAGGTCTTGCGAACCCAGCAGCGCCAGCAGCGCAACCTTGCACAGCAGCACCAGCACCAGCGCCAGCGCGCCAAAGGCACCCACGCGCGAATCTTTCATGATCTCCAGCGCGCGCTCGCGGTGGTAGCTGCCGCCCAGGCCGTCGGTGACATCGGCCAGGCCGTCTTCATGAAAGCCGCCGGTCAGCAGCACCGTCGCCACGGTCGACAGCGCGGCCGCTACCAGCGGCGCAAACAGCGTGTCGGGCAGCGCGGCCTGCAGCAGCGCAAACACGGTGGCTGCCAGCGTGCCCACCACCACGCCCACGCCTGGAAAGTGGGCGGCGCTGGCGCGCAGCATTGCGGGGCTGAAGCCGACCCAGCCCGCCAGCCGGCCCGTGACCGGGATGCGGGTGAAGAACTGCACCGCCAGCAGGTATTCGCGGATGAACTGGCGCATCAGGGGCGGCGCCGGTTCAGGCCGCGTCCTGGCCGCTCACGCCGGCCGACGCGAAGCTCGCCATTTCATGCAGGAAGCGGGCCGCCGACTGCACCAGCGGCCAGGCCAGCAGCGCGCCCGTGCCTTCGCCCAGCCGCAAGTCGAGTTCCAGCAAGGGCCGGGCGCCCAGGTGCGCCAGCAGCAAACGGTGGCCGGGCTCGGCCGAGCGGTGGCAAAACACCATGTAGTCTTGGGCTTGCGGCGCCAGGCGCTGCGCCACCAGCGCGGCCACGCCGGCAATGAAGCCGTCGACCAGCACCACGCGGCGCTCGCTGGCCGCCTGCAGCATGGCGCCGGCCATCATGGCGATTTCAAAGCCGCCCAGCGCGGCCAGTTCGGCCACCACGTCGGGCGGCGCGCTGGCCGGGTGGCGCAGCAGCGCGCGCGCCAGCACGGCCTGCTTGGCCAGCAGCTGTGCGTCGTTCAGGCCGGTGCCGCGTCCGGTGGCGTCTTCCAGGCGGGCGCCGGTCAGCCGCACCAGCAGCAGCGCGGCGGGCGAGGTGTTGGCAATCCCCATTTCGCCGAACGCCACCACATTGCCCGGCAGGACCTGCACCACGGCCATGCCCGCCGCGAGCGCAGCATGGGCCTCGCTGCGTGTCATGGCGGGTGCGTGGCACAGGTTTTTGGTGCCCATCGCGATCTTGCGCGCCAGCAGCTGCGGGTGAGCGGGCAACTCGGCCGCCACGCCGGCGTCGACCACCTGCAGCGCAAAGCCGTGCTGGCGCGCAAACACATTGATGGCGGCGCCGCCGGCCAGCATGTTGGCGACCATCTGCACCGTGACCGCCTGCGGGTAGGCCGACACGCCTTCGGCCGCTATGCCGTGGTCGGCGGCAAACACGACCATCTGGGGCGTGTGCAGGGCAATGGTGTCGCTGCGCTGGATCAGGCCCAGCTGAAGTGCCAGCGCTTCCAGCTGGCCGAGCGCGCCTAGCGGCTTGGTCTTGTGGTCAATATTGTGCTGCAGCCGGGCCGCCAGGGCCGGGTCGGCGGTGGGCTCAATCGGGGGCAGTTGCAGGCGTGGGCTGGCAGGCGCGGAGTCGGTCATCGGTGATGTGTTTCAAGCAGGCAGGGCAGTAGCATGAAGCGGCGCTGCCTGCGGGGGTGGAAGATGGCACCGGCATGATCAGGGGAAGCTGGGTGCACCAGCATTCGGCGTCCCCGGCCACCATGCCGCAGCGCAGCCCGGCGCCGCAGCGCGGGCAGCGCGAGGTGTTGAGCAGGTCAGCGCTGGGGGCGTTCATGGCGGCTTTCGGGTGTGGAATTCACCACAAACCCTTCGTCATTGCGAGGCCGCAGGCCGTGGCGATCCATCGTCGAAAAAGCGGGGGCATGGATTGCCGCGCTTCGCTCGCAATGACGAGAGGGACGGAATGGTATTTTGGCAATTTACCGCTTCCTTACTTGGCGAGTTGGTTGAGCTGGATGATGGGCAGCAGCACGGCCAGCACGATCAGCATCACGACCACGCCCATCGCCACGATCAGCAGCGGCTCCAGCAGCGTGGCCAGCTGCAGCGCGCGGCGCTGCACTTCGGTGCTGAGCTGGCGCGCGGCGCGGTCCAGCATCACCGGCAGCTGACCGGTTTGCTCGCCCAGCCGGGCAAACATGCTGAGCAGGCCCGGAAAGCGTTTTTTCTGCGCCAGCGCCGACGCCAGCGGCGCGCCTTCGCGCACCATGATCAGCGCGTCCATTGCATCGGTGCGCATGGCGCGGTTGGACAGCGTCTCGGCTGCGGCCTGCAGCGCCTTCAAAATCGGCACGCCGGCCGCCGCCAGCATGGCCAGCGTGCCGGCAAAACGCGCGGCGTTGTAGCCGCGTGCGAGCTTGCCGAGAATCGGCAGCGTCAGCCAGAAGGCATCGAACTTTTCACGAAAAGCCGCGCTGGTCCAGGCAATACGGGCGCCAATCGTCATCAAAATAATCGCGAGCAGGATCAGCCAGCCCTGGGTTTTCACAAAGTTGCCCAGGCCCAGCATGATGATGGTCAGCATTGGCAGCGCGCGTTTGCTGCCGGCAAACACCTCGGCCACCTGCGGCACTACGTAGCCGAGCAAAAACATCACGATCACCACCGCCACCAGCGTCACGATGGCCGGGTAGAGCGCGGCGCCCACCAGCTGGGCCTTGAGTTCCTGGCTTTGCTCCAGGTCGTCGGCCAGGCGTTCCAGCACCAGCCCGAGGTTGCCGCTGTGCTCGCCCGCGCCCACCACGGCGCAGTAGGTGCTGGGGAATTCGCGCGGGTACTGCGCCAGCGCCGTGGCAAAGGTCGCGCCGCCGTTGACTTCGGCGCGCAGCGCGGCCACCAGGTTGCGCTGGTTTTCCTTGTCGGCCTCGTCGGCCAGGGCCGTCAGCGCCCGTTCCAGCGGCAGGCCTGATGTCACCAGTCCGGCGATCTGGCGCGTCCAGATCGCCAGTGCCGCGCTGCTGAACACGCGCGCGTTCCAGACATTGGTGGACCAGCCCGAAGGCTTGGCCCCGGCGCCGCCGCCCGCCGCGCCCACCGGCTCGACTGCCAGCGGCACCAGTGCCTGCGTCCGCAGCAGGCCGCGCGCGGCCCGGGCGTTGTCAGCCTCGATCACGCCTTTACGGGTGGCGCCCTCGGCGGTCAGTGCTTCAAAGGAATAGGCGGGCATGCTCAATCTCTTGTGACGCGCACCAGCTCTTCACGCGTCGTGATGCCGGCCTGCACCAGCCGCTCGCCGTCGTCGCGCATCAGCGTCATGCCGCTTTGCAGGGCGGCGGCGCGAATCTCTGCCTCCGACGCCTGGGTGTGGATCTGCTCACGGATCGCGTCGTTGGTCACCAGCAGCTCGAACACGCCGGTGCGGCCCTGGTAGCCGGTTTGCCCGCACACCGTGCAACCCGCGCCATGGCAATGGGTGCAGACCTTGCGCACCAGCCGCTGCGCCAGCACGCCCAGCAGCGATGAACTGAGCAGGAAGGGCTCGATGCCCATGTCGGTCAGGCGCGTCACGGCGCTGGCCGCGTCGTTGGTGTGCAGCGTGGCCAGCACCAGGTGGCCGGTCAGCGAGGCCTGAATGGCGATTTGCGCGGTTTCAAAGTCGCGGATTTCGCCGATCATGATCACGTCCGGGTCCTGCCGCAAGATGGCGCGCAAGGCCTTGGCAAAGGTCAGGTCGATCTTGGCGTTGACCTGGGTCTGGCCGACGCCGGGCAGCTCGTACTCGATCGGGTCCTCGACCGTCATGATGTTCTGGCGCCGCGTGTCCAGCCGCTCCAGCGCGGCGTACAGCGTGGTGCTTTTGCCCGAGCCGGTGGGCCCGGTCACCAAGATGATGCCGTGCGGCTGCGCCACCAGCTGCTCGAAGCGCGTGAGCGCCTCGCCCTGCATGCCCACGGCTTCCAGGTTCAGGCGCTCGCCGCTCTTGTCAAGCAGGCGCAGCACGGCGCGCTCGCCGTGGGCGCTGGGCAGGGTGCTGACGCGCACGTCGACCGCCCGCGTGCCAATGCGCAGGCTGATGCGGCCGTCTTGCGGCAGGCGCTTTTCGGCAATGTCGAGCTCGGCCATGATCTTCAGGCGCGAAATCAGCGCGGCGTGCAGCGCGCGGTTGGGCTGCACCACGTCGCGCAGCGAGCCGTCGACCCGGAAACGCACGCTCGAATGGCGCTCGTAGGGCTCGATGTGGATGTCGCTGGCGCCGTCGCGCGCGGCCTGCGTGAGCAGCGCGTTGAGCATGCGGATGATGGGCGCATCGTCCGAATTTTCAAGCAAGTCCTCGATCGCGGGCAGCGCCTGCATCATGCGCGACAAATCGACGTCGCTCTCGACTTCGCTGATCACGGTGGCGGCGCTGGATTCGCTCTGTGCGTAGGCGGCGCTGATGCGCTGCTGCAGCAGCTCGGGTGCTTCGCTTTGCACCTGCTGCACGTCAAACTTGCGCATCACCTCGCTGACGCCGCTCGCGCCCAGGCGGTGCAGCCACAGCGTGAGTTCGCCGTCATGGTCTTCCAGCAGCAGCTGCTGGCTGCGCGCAAACGCGTAGGGCAGGGGGTAGCGCACCGGCTGCATGGCTTATCTTTCAGACGGCGGCAGCACCGGCGAGTCGTTGATAGGGGCCAGCGTGCTGGGCAGGGGCTGGGCCCGTTGCTGGGTCGTGCGCATGAGGTCGTAGCGGTCCAGCGACAGCGCATCGGTGGACGCTGCGTCGCGCACCACCACCGGCCGCAAAAACACCATCAGGTTGGTTTTCTTGCGGCTGCGGCTCTCGGACTTGAACAGGTTGCCAAACACCGGTACATCGCCCAGGCCCGGCACCTTGTCCTCGTTGCCCGAGTACTCGTCCTGCAGCAGCCCGCCCAGCACGATGATGGAGCCGTCTTCGACCAGTACGTTCGACTCGATCGAGCGCTTGTTGGTGATCAGGCCGGTGGCTGAGTTGACCGAACCCGGCTGCACGCTGGAAACTTCCTGGAAGATGGCCATCTTGACCGTGCCGTTTTCGCTGATCTGGGGCTTGACGCGCAAGGTCAGGCCCACGTCCTTGCGCTCGACGGTCTGGAACGGGTTGACGCTGCCGTTGTTGGTGCCGCCGCCGGCGTTGGTGTACTGCCCGGTGACAAAAGGCACGTTCTGGCCGATGACGATTTTTGCCTCTTCGTTGTCCAGCGTCAGCAGGTTGGGGGTGGACAAAATGTTGCCAGCGCCCGTGCTTTGCAGAAAGTTGGCCAGAAAGCCGAGAAAGTAGACGCCGTTGCTGCGCGCCGCCACGCCCGCGTTAAACCCCGTGCCGGGCGCCACCGAGCCGGCCTGCGTGGCCTGCGTGATGATGTTCTTGCCGCCTGTGCCAAAGTTGGTGCCCAGCAGCCCGATCAGGCTGTCGCCCTTGCCGCCCAGCGGGCCTTGCCACTGGATGCCGAATTCTGCCGCCCTGTCCACGTTGACTTCGGCAATCAGGCTCTCGACATAGACCTGGGCGCGCCGGGCATCGAGCTTGTCAATAACGGCGCGCAGTTGCCGGTATTGCGGCTCGGACGCCGTGATGATCAGCGAGTTGGTGGCCGGATCGGCCTGGATGCCGCCGCCGGTGGAGGGCGCGCCGCTCGGGGTGACCGGCGAGGTGGCGGCGGTGCTGGCGCCCGACAGGTTGACCGGCATGGCCGCCGCTGCCGGCACGCTCACGCCGGCCGTGCTGGCACCGACGCCAGCGGCGGTGCCGCTGGTCATCGCGGCGCGCAGCACCACGGCCAGCTTGGCGGCATCGGCGTTCTTCAGGTAGACCACATAAATATTCCCGGCCGCTCCGTTGGGGCCGATCATGGCGGGCTGGTCCAGTTTTGCCGCCAGCGACCGGACCAGTGCCAGCCGTGCCGGATTGGCCGCGCGCACGATCAGCGAATTGCTGCGCGGCTCGGCGAGCACGGTGGTCTTGTAGCTGGCCTCGGTGCTTGGCTGGCCGCCGCTCGCGCTGCTTTCCAGCAGCCGGGCGATCAGCGGCGCGACGTCGATGGCTGCCACATGGCGAAGGGCAATCAGCTCCACATCGGTGGCGTTCGCCACATCCAGCGCGGCAATGATGCGGCCCAGGCGGTTCAGGTTGTCGGCGTAGTCGGTGATCACCAGCGAGTTGTTGCCGGGGTTGACGTTGATGGTGTTGTTGGGGCTGATCAGCGGGCGCAGGATGGGCAGCAGGTTGTTGGCGTTCTCATAGTTGAGCTTGAAGATGGTGGTGGCAATCTGGCCGCCGCCTACCGGCACATTGGTGGACACGGCACTGCTTTGCAGCTTGGCGTCGGCCTCGGGCACGATCTTTTCCAGACCGGCCGCATTGACGGAGGTAAAACCCTGCATCCGCAGCGCGGCCAGAAACTGGTTGTAGGCCACCGCCGGGGGCACCGGGCGTTCGGTCGTCAGCGTGATCGTGCCTTTGACACGCGGGTCCACCACCACGTTGCGGCCGGTGATGACCGCCATGGTGCGCGCCACCGCCTCGATGTCGGCATTGACAAAGTTCAGCGTGACCGGCTCGCCGCGCCGGGGCGCCGGGGCGGGCGCCTCAACGGCAGTTTGCGCCTGAATATTTAAAGAAAAAAGACCCATGACCCCTGTCAGAAGGGTATAGCCAGCTATTGAAAGTATAGCGATTGGACGGTGTTTGGACACTAGAGGTTTGATGCAGCGTAATTTCACGGTTAGCCCACTTTGATGATGGCGCGCGCGCCGTTGCGTCGTCCAATGATGTTCAGAAGATTCGAAAGTGCTTCGACGCGCTCAGGCGCGGCGCTGGCCACGCCGTCAAAGCGCAGCCGCTGCCCCACCCACTGGCCCTGGCCCGTCAATTGCAGGCTGCCCTCCAGCGTTTCGAGCCGCAGGCTGGCGGTAGGCCCGCCCAGCAGTGTAAGGCGGTAACTGCCCATGGGCTTGAGCGTGGACAAGCGCGACGAAATCTGCGTGGCATCGAGTTGCAGGCGCCCTGCCAGGTTCAGTCGTCCCTGGATCCATTCCGCATGAAAGCCCTGCGTCGAGGCCACGAGCTGGCCCTGCGGCTGCACGGTGTTCCAGGGCGTGCCCAGCCCGCCCAGCAGGCTGGCCGGCCACTGGGACTGGCCGTCGGCCAGCGTCAGCCGCAGGCCGCCCCAGCCCACGAGGGCGGCCTTGAGCTGCAGCGGCTGCGGGGTACAGCACGCGGCCGAAATGTGGGCCACGGCGCCGTTCCAGGCCGGCCGGATGCGCCAGGTCAGCTGACCGGGCAGCGCCATCGCGTCGCGGCTGCCTGCGCCGCCCGACAGCACCAGCTGGGCAGAACCCTGCCACAGGCTGCCGCGAGGCTCCAGCAGGCTGACCTGCTGGCCGCTGGCCTGGTGCACGGTGGCGGCCAGCCAGCGCGCCGGCGCGAACACCAGGGTGGCCAGCAGCAGCCCGCTCAGCGCACCCGCCAGCGCCCAGCGCCAGGGCGCAGCGGCTGCAGCGGGCGTGCGCGGGGTCGGCGTGTACTTCATGAATGCATGGCTTTAGCGCGCAGGCAATTGCATCACCAGCACGCCGTTCCAGGTTGCGCCGCCGGGCGCACCGGGCGCCACGGCGCGCACCAGGCGGGCTTCGGCCGGCACCGACCGCGCATTGAGCCGCGCCTGCGCCAGCCACTGGGCCAGGGCATCGGCGGACGCCCCTTGCAGCGTGACGCTGGTACGGTCGCCGGCTGTGTTGAGCTTGGCCGTGGCGCCCAGCGTCTGCTCGGTCGCCAGGGTGAGCGCGCGCAGCGCCTCGTCAAATGCGAGTGCGGGCTGCTGTTGCAAGGACTTGGCCTCGGTCTGCATGGCCCGCATCTGCTGGAGCTGGGCATTGAGCGCGCGCGCCTGGGCATCGGCCGTACGCAGCGTGGTCAGCGCTGGCGCCAGGCTCAACTGCCACAGCAGGGTGGCCAGTACCAGCCCGGCCGCCAGCGCCAGCAGGTTTTTTTCGCGGGCCTGCAACTGGGCCCAGCGGGTCCGCAGCGACTGGATCGAAGGGGGCAGGCTCATGGTTGGCGTTCCAGTTTGATCAGCAGGCTGTCGCCTTCCAGGCGTGCGTTGTAGCCCCGGGCCTGCAGGCGGGCGGGGGCATCGCGCAGCCCCTGGCTTGCAGCATCCAGGCCTTTGAGGCGCAACTCGCCGGCTGTGAACTCCATCGCCGATGGCACGCGCGCGTCAGGCACTGACGCCTGAAACTGTGTCAGCATGGTTTCCAGGTCGGCGCTTGAAGCGGTGCCGCTGCGGCGCTGCAGATCAGCCAGCGCACGCGCCATTTGCAGCGGCGCATCGACGACCACGCGGACCTCCGGAAAGGTGGCGGTAAGGGTGTCCCGTATGGCCGAGCGCTTTGCCGCGAGCGCCGCTTTTTCTTGCCAGGCCCACGCCTGCAGGCCCGCCAGGTTGACGGCGACCAGGGCCAGGGCGGCCCAGCGTGCGGCACGCCAGCGGGGTGCCTGGAGCAGGGTTTTGGCCAGCGCGGACAGGCGCTTGCGGGTGCGCGCCCGGCGCGTGTAGAGCAGGTCGAACTGCGCCATGTCCCACGCCGACTGCGCGGCCAGCAGCCAGCGTTCGGGGCCGGTCTGCAAGGTGGCGGGGCGCTTGAAGTATTGTTCTGCCAGCGCGGCGACAGCGGGCTCGGCCATCACCTCGGCGCCTTCGGGCCAGTCGATGAGCGCGGCGCTGGCGGCGCACAGCGGCAGCACGCTCACGCCGTCCGCACCGCTCAGCACCACGTGGGCCTGGTCGGGGCTGCCGATGACGTGCAGCGAGGCGCGGCCAGCTTCTTCGGCGGGCGGCGTCATTTCGGGCACGATGTGCGCGACCGGCCGCCCGGCTTGTTCCAGCGCCGCGAGCCAGGCGTGCAGCCAGGCCCGGTCGCAGGCGGCGACCCAGATCGGCGCGCCGGCCTGGGCCTGCGGCGCGATGGCAAAGTGCAGCTGGGCCGGGTCGTCCAGCACCCGGTCTTCGAGCAGTCCGTCCAGCACGGCCCGCAGGCGCGGGGCATTGCCTTCCTGGAAAAGCCCTTTGTTCAGGGTGCCCGGCGGCAGCGCCAGCCGGTGCCAGGACAGCCGGCGCACGGGCACCACCGCCACAATGTCCACGCCGGCTGGCGCGGGCAGCAAGGCCATGGGCGCCTCGACATGGCGCATCACGGTGCGCCCGTCCGTGCTCAGCACACCGTCGCAGGGCGTGGCCGCTGTGGGGAGCACCTGGGGAAGGGTAATGATCAGGGTGGTCATGCGTGGCTTTTGAGTGTCATTGTAGGGGGGCGTCTTGCGGCGCCTGGGCGCCCCGGTCGCGCCACAAGGTCTTCACATTCAGCCCGTCGCGCTGCACCACGGAATGTTCCTCCACCACGCCTTGCGCTTGCCGCAGCTGCCCGCGCACCTCAAAAAAGCGCGAGTTCACGCTG
Organism: Polaromonas sp.; assembly: GCA_030650875.1. GTDB lineage: Bacteria > Pseudomonadota > Gammaproteobacteria > Burkholderiales > Burkholderiaceae_C > Polaromonas. The sequence goes on along the minus strand of JAUSDK010000091.1, from coordinate 7,976 downwards.
TGCTGCGCGGCATTCATCGGCCCGGCGGCCTCGCCCGCCAGCTTGCCCGCATCGGCAAGCGTGCGGAACGGGCTGACCTGGCGCGCGCTCACCATCCGCTGTGCCTGCGCCAGGTCCAGCCGGGGAATGCTGGCCGACAGCACCACCGCGCTGGCGGTATTGATGTTGACCGGGGTGCGCACGGGCAGCAGCGTGATGTAGGGGCGCAGCAGTGCCAGGCTGCGCGCCGACAGGCCGAGCCAGACCAGCTGGTCCACCCGCTGCGGCAACAGGGGCGCCCGTGAGACAGCGCCACTGCCCGCGCTGGTGTCCAGGGCCAGACGCAGGTTTTCGGCCAGCGCGGTGAGCTCGTCAGGCGGCAGTCCCAGCCGTTCAAACAGCCGCGCAAAAGCCTGCAGGGCGGGCTCCGATACTGTGGCGGCCATTGCCGCGCCGGGCTGCTGGCCGCCTGCGGGGGGGGGCGCGACGGCGCCCGTTCCAGGGGGCGGCGCGGGGCTCGTTTTGCTGACCAGGTCCACCAGGTTGAGCACGTTCATGCGCGCCTGCAGGTCGCTGATGCGGCCCGACAGAAAGACCTGTTGCAGCGACTCTGCGTTGTCCACGGTGTTGTCTTTACCCGCCGCCAGAAAGCTCGATAGCCGGGCTTCTTCAAGCGGCACGGCCCAGGGCTCGCCGAGGTGATCGGCTCCGCCCGAACGCCCGTCCTCGCGCAAAATCAGCCGCGACCAGTCGAGCGCGCCCGTGAGCACCCAGAGCGCCTGCACACGCGCCCGCTCGGCCGTCTCCACCTCCACGCTGCGCCACTGCTGCCACAGCGCGGTCGCGGCCATGGTCGCCACCAGCGCGACGGTCAGCATCGCCGTCAGCAGTGCGGCGCCGGAGTGCCGGGCCTTCAAGATTTACCGCCTCCCACCGTCGGCCGCACCCAGTCGCGCGTCAGGGTGCCGCTGATGGCCTGGCCGGGCGGCAGCGTCAGCACCAGGCGCACGCCCGCGGGCAGGGTCAGTGCGCTGGCCGTGGCTTGCTCGGGGGTGGTTGCGGCGCTGTCGCTGGAAAGCGGGTTGGTCCACGCGTCGCTGCGGAAATAAAAAACCTGCCACTGCGCCAGCGGCGAGATGCGCACCTCGTCCCTTTTTTCCTCGTCGCCGGGGTTTTGCGCCCACTGGGCGGCGCGGTCCCAGGCCGACTGCAGCTCGGCGCGCGTTTGCAGCGGCCGCGACTGCCAGCGCAGCCATTGGCCGGCGCCCTCCACGTTGCGCTGCGCCCAGGCCACCACCAGCAGCTCGCTGCCCGGCGCCACGGTGCTGCGCCGGATGATGCGCAGGCCGCGCCCGTCCCAGTTCATCGGTGGCAATTGCGCAGTCAGCGGTTCCGGCGCGGCGGGCAAGTCCACCATCGCGTCCAGGTCGGCAGCCCATTGCGCCAGCCCCGCCTGCAGCGTCAACACCCCGTCGGAGCGCTGCTGGACCTGCGACTGCGTACGCGCCATGCCGTCCAGCCCGCGCCAGCTCAAGCCCGCCATCAGCGCCATCACGCCGATGGCCACCAGCAGCTCGATCAGTGTGAAACCCCGCATGTGTCTGGTCGCGGCCACCCTAGAACCTCCCGACCACGGTGGACAGGCCCAGCAGGTAGCCCGCGCCATCAAAAACCTGTGCTTCCACCCGCAAGAAATTCGGGTTGGGCGTGGCTTGCACCAACAGCTTGACCGCCAGGCTCCTGCCAGCCTGTTCGCAGCTTGTCGTGTTGTCCCCCACCGGGGGCATTTGCCGCGCAAGGCGCATATTGACCAGCGCGTTTTCGGCGCACAACTGAGCCAGCAACTGGTCAGACTGACGCTCGGCATTGCGGGTCAGCGACGCCGTGGCGCGCACGCCCGCCGTCAGCGCGATGGCCACAATGCCCAGCGCCACCAGCACCTCCACCAGCGTAAAGCCCAGGGATTTTTTCGGGCTCATGGTGTTGCGGGTGTCGCTGCCGCGCCCGCCTGCACTGAAAAAGGCCGAACGCCGTCGGTCGCCAGCGTGAGGCTGCGCCCCGGGTTCGAGATCGATACCAGGCGGATCTGCTGCGGCCCGATCACCGGTTCGGGGCCCAGCACCACCGTGCCAGAATCGGCTGCCACCTGCACGTCGTGGCCCAGCCAGTTCGAGGGCAGGGCCGAATCGGGCAGGCCTTCAAAGGCGAAGCCCGTCGGCGTGGCCCGCCAGCGCACCGGGATGGCCGTCATGCGCGACTGCGCCCGGGCCGACTCCAGCAAGGCCGCCAGCCGCTGCGCTTCACGCTCCAGCGCCGTGGCCGACGAGTCGCGCAAAGACAGTCCGACCCCCGCTGTGGCCACCGCCATGATGGCCACCACAATCAGCAGCTCCAGCAGCGTAAAGCCGCCGTGGCGGCGTTTGGTTGTCAACCAACGCGGCGAAGCGCCTTTAGCGGCAAGCGTGGGGGCAATCAGCAGCAGCGCCGGGCCGCCCCAAGCAGGCACAGCCCCCTCGGGGGGCAGCGCAGCACACGAAGTGGCAAGCGTGGGGGCTATATCTCTAGTCCCAGCTGCCAACATCCGCATTTTTGCCCTCACCGCCCGGCTGCCCATCGGCGCCGAAAGACATCACATCAATCTCACCCTTGACGCCAGGGTTCAGGTACTGGTACGGGCGGCCCCACGGGTCGTTGGGCAGCTTGTCCAGATAGCTTTTCCAGTTGGTCGGAATCGGCCCCGTGGTGGGCTTGGCCAGCAGGGCTTGCAGACCCTGCTCGGCCGCGGGATAGCGCTGGTTGTCCAGTTTGTACAACTTCAGGGCCTGCATCAAGTTATTGACGTCGGTTTTTGCGGCCGTGGCGCGCGCATCGTCGGCGCGCTCCAGCACGTTGGGCACGATCAGCGCGGCCAGCACGCCAATGATCACCAGCACCACCATCAGCTCGATGAGGGTAAAGCCGGCCGAGAAGCGGCGCCGCACGCTGCGCAGGCCGGATAGGGGGGAGGATGGTCGTGTAATCATGGTTCGATCAATGATAATCCAGCCATGCAGATAAACGCTTACAGCCTATGGTCAACCCGGATCGTGACGTTCGTCCTGGCCGCCCTGGCGGCGGGCAGTGTTGCGTACTGGGCGCTGAAGGGCATGGGCACGGCCACTTTGTCGGTTGCGCCGCCTGTGGCCCTGGCCCCTGCGCCGCCTGCAGACCCCCAAGCCGTGGCCCGTGCGCTGGGCGGCGGCCTGGCGGTGGCGCAAGCGGATCCCGGCCAGGGGCCGCCGGCCAGCAGTCGTTTTGTGCTGGCCGGGGTGGTGGCAGACAGCGCCCATGGCGGTGCGGCCCTGATTGCAGTCGATGGCAAGCCGGCCAAGCCTTACCGCATCGGGGCGGCGGTGGACGGCCGGCTGGTGCTGCAGTCGGTGGCGGCGCGCCGTGCGGTGCTGGCCGCCAGCCTGAGCGCGCCCGCTGAAGTCACGCTGGAGTTGCCGCTGCCCGGCAAGTAGTATTTGCTATCTTGCATATAGCTGCCAGCGCCTGAACGTCGCCGACCGATTCGTCATCGCGAACGCAGTGCGGCGATCTATCGTAGAAACAGCGCAGCCATGGATTGCCGCACTGCGTTCGCAATGACAGCGGTGGATTGCGCCAGCGCATGGAAAGCCTGCCACGGCCGTCATCCCGCGAAGGCGGGAATCCAGCGAGAATCATCACGTTCACCGGACCTTCCCGCCGCTCTGAATCCCCGCTTTTGCGAGGATGACGTTGGGTGTGAATAGCGATTTCGCGCAAGACGACCCCGAGTCCTTGCCTTATTTTTGAAGAAACAGCCGGTACACCGGGTTGTCGGTTTCTTCGACATGGGGGTAGCCCAGCGTGTCCAGAAATGACTTGAAGGCCTGGTTGTCGGCCTCGGGCACCTGCAGTCCCACCAGAATACGGCCGTAGTCGGCGCCCTGATTACGGTAATGGAACAAGGAAATGTTCCACCCTGGCCGCATCAGGCTCAAAAACTTCAGCAGCGCGCCTGGCCGCTCGGGAAAGATGAAGCGCAGCACCCGCTCCCCGCCCGACAGCGCGCTGTGGCCGCCCACCATATGGCGTATGTGTTCCTTGGCCAGCTCGTCATGCGTCAGGTCCAGCGCCTCAAAGCCGTGGCGGGAAAAGATGGCGGCAATCTTGCTGCTTTCGCCCTTGGCCGAGGTGGTCAGGCCCACAAATACGTGGGCTTTGGCATCGTCGCTGATGCGGTAGTTGAACTCGGTCACGCTGCGCGGCGCGCCCGGCAACTCGCCGATCAGCGCGCAAAACCGCCGGAAGCTGCCGCGCGCCTCGGGAATCGTGACGGCAAACAGCGCCTCGCGCTCCTCGCCCACTTCGGCCCGCTCGGCGACAAAGCGCAGGCGGTCGAAGTTCATGTTGGCACCGCACAAAATGGCCGCGTAGGTCTCGCCTTTGGTCTTGTGCGTGGCCACATACTGCTTGATCGCTGCCACGGCCAGCGCGCCGGCCGGCTCCACGATGCTGCGGGTGTCGACAAACACATCCTTGATGGCCGCGCAGACCGCATCGGTGTCCACCGTCATGAACTCGTCGACCAGCGCGCGGCTGATGCGAAAGGTTTCCTCGCCCACCAGCTTGACCGCCGTGCCGTCTGAAAACAGACCCACGTCGGGCAGCGTCACGCGCTTTTTGGCGGCCACCGACTGCATCATGGCGTCGGAGTCGTTCATCTGCACGCCAATCACCTTGATCTCGGGCCGCACCGCCTTGATGTAGTTGGCCACGCCGGCAATCAGGCCGCCGCCGCCAATCGCCACAAACACCGCGTCGAGCCGGCGCGAACCCAGGGTTTGCAGCTGCCGCAGGATTTCCATCGCAATCGTGCCCTGGCCGGCAATTACGTCCGGGTCGTCAAACGGATGGACAAAGGTCAGCCCTTCCTTTTTCTGCAGTTCGACCGAATGGGCATAGGCATCGGAGTAGCTGTCGCCGGCCAGCACCACTTCGGCGCCCCAGGCTTTCACCGCGTCAATCTTGAGCTGTGGCGTGGTGGTGGGCATGACCACCACGGCGCGGGTGCCGAGCTTTTGCGCGCTCAGCGCCACACCTTGCGCGTGGTTACCGGCCGAGGCGCAAATCACGCCTTTCCTGAGCTGGGCAGGGCTCAGGTGCGCCATCTTGTTGTAGGCGCCGCGCAGCTTGAAACTGAACACCGGCTGCTGGTCTTCCCGCTTGAGCAGCACCGTGTTGTTCAGGCGCAGGCTCAGGTTCTTGGCCGGCTCCAGCGCTGACTCCACCGCCACGTCATAGACCCGTGCGGTGAGGATTTTTTTCAGGTAGTCCGCAGGCTTGAGCACCTTGCCAGAAGGCTTTTTGGCAGGTTTTGCGGGGGCTTTGGCGGCGGAAGGCGCCGTTGAAGAGGCTGGGGTCGGGCTTGGTTTTTTGGAGGTTGGCATGGTTTTCTCGCAGCCTGACATCATAAAGGGCAAGAAAAAAGACCCAGACCTTGCGGTCTGGGCCTATAAATCCACCCTTTGAGGAGGTGGAGGAGACAACCAGTGCAAAAATAAGGGAAGTTGCTAGTAACTGCTAGTACTTACCCGTAGTGATGCGATGACTTTAGTATAGCGCGATCATGCTGCGGCGCAACATATTTTTAGTAAATATTAACCATATCCGCAAATTTTGCGTATAAGCTTTTTTGTATAAGGAATGTCAAACATGGAATGCACAGTGAGCTGGACAGGCACGAGCGCGGCAACCGGGTCGCGCTCAGGCATGACGTTTTTAGCCGAAACCGGCAGCGGCCACACGCTGGTCATGGACGGTGCCCCCGATGCCGACAAACCCGAGAATGGCGGCGCCAACCTGGCCCCCCGCCCCATGGAAACCGTGCTGGCCGGCACCGGCGGCTGCACCGCCTATGACGTGGTGCTGATTCTCAAGCGCGGCCGCCATGACGTGCGGGGCTGCTCGGTCAAGCTCAGTTCTGAAAGGGCACCGGCAGATCCCAAGGTGTTCACCAAAATCCATATGCACTTTGTCGTGACCGGGCGGGCACTGTCAGCCGGCGCCGTGGAGCGCGCCATTGCCATGAGCCATGACAAGTACTGCTCGGCCACGATCATGCTGGGCAAGACGGCAGAAATCACGACCAGTTTTGAGTTGGTGGATATTTCTGGTTGAAGAAGCGGCATGGTCACGATCACCTTTGATACACGCAATTTCAGAGATAAGCTGAAAGCTTCAGGCTTTACCGCCGAACAAGCCGAGGCGGTAGTACGCGTGATTGCTGAGGCGCAAGCCGATCCACTCTCTTACAAGCGCCCCAACGCGCTTAGGTAAACCCTGCTCTTGTCGCGTTTTCCGGCGGCAATCACCGTCACAAAGACCTCAGCGTCGTCCACTCGGTAAATAAGCCGGTAGCCTATGCTGTGCAGTTTTATTTTGTAGCAGTCGGCCATGCCATGAAGTGCCGCTGCGGGTACACGGGGAGTCGCCAGCCGCTCAGCCAGTTTTTTCTTCAGCGGCTCCCGGACGCTGGCATCCAGTCGTTGCCATTCCTGCAAGGCTTTTTCATGAAAGCGCAGCTTATAGGGCATCAAAATCGACTTCTACAAACGGCCCGTTGGCGCGCTCGCTCGCGAGCTTGGCATCTTCCAGATCTTCGAGGTGCGCCATCAATCGCTCGTAATGCCCCGCTGGCAGCAGGTAGGCCTCAGGCCGATTGTGGTTGAGCACAGCGACCGGGGCATCATCAGCTTGCTTCAGAATTTCGGCGTAGTTCCGCTTGAGTTCTGTCACGCTAACTGTGAAATGAGAAAGAACTGTATCCATGCAGCCTCCTTTAAAAGATGCTTATTAAAGCACCAAATTAAATGCCAATCAACCGGCGTTAATGGCGACTCTAAGGCAATTTAAATGCATTCAAACAAGGGGCTTGAAGTCTGGTCGTAATGGAGTATCCCGGGAACCGGATGGCGAGCAGTCGCTCGTCACCGTTCAGACGTAGTGCGCCGTTGTCGTCATGAACTTCGCCGCAGCCTTCATGAGGCCCTGAACCGGCGCCGGCAGCGCCATGGCACCCGCATCTTGGGCCTCGCGCGCATGCTGCGCTTCGTCGTCTTTCATCTGCGCCACGATGGCGCGCGACGCATGGTCGCCTTCAGGCAGGCGTTCCATGTGGCTGGCCAGGTGCGCTTCCACCTGGCGCTCCGTTTCCACCACAAAGCCCAGGCTCACGCGGTCGCCCAGCCGGCTGGCGACCAGCCCCAGGCCAAACGCGCCCGCGTACCAGAGCGGGTTGAGCAGGGAAGGGCGCGCGCCCAGTTCGTCCAGCCGGTCCTTGGTCCAGGCCAGGTGGTCGCCTTCCTCCCGGCTGGCTTGCAGGAAATGCTGGCGCAGCGCTGCGTCGCGTGTGCCCAGTGCCTGCGCCGCATACAGCGCCTGCGCGCACACCTCGCCCACGTGGTTGACCCGCATCAGCGCCCCTGACAGCGCCTTGTCTGCGGTGCTTAGCGCGGTGGCCTGGTCCGCCAGCGTCGGGCAGGCCCTGGAGGCCCGGGGTTTGGCAAACAGCGTGCGCAGCGCGCTGTCTGCGGCGTTCAGTGCAAGATCAAGTGAAAGTGTCATGGGCACAATGGTAGCGCCGACACGCAAAAATAAAAAGGCAAGAAAAAAGCCCCCGGGCAGGAGGCTTTCAGATGCGGCGTCTCAAGCCGCAAGACCGCAAGACCGCAATACGCAGTAGTCGATCAGAAGTAGTGGCGAATGCCAAATGCCACGTTGGTCGAGTCGGTGCCCGCGGAAGACGTGACGCCGCCCAGGAAGCCGTTACCGCCAGGCGCAACTTGTCCGGCGCCCTTGTTGTTGAAGCGCGTCAGCACGGCATTCAGGTTGGTGCGCTTGGACAGCGCATAGGTGTAGGTCGCGCCGTAGGAATCCGTGTCGGCGTTGACCGCACGCTTGTCATTGAGCCGGTTGTAGGCCACCACCAC
>JAUSDK010000088.1 GCA_030650875.1 Polaromonas sp. | reverse complement strand
GAGGTGCGGGAGTGGTACCTGCTGCCGCTGGCCTTGGCCATCGCGTGCCTGGTGGCGGCGCAGATGTTGATGATTCGCAGGCAAGCCGCATGATGCCCGCGCTGACCGAGCTGCACCTGGTGCAATGGCGCCTCCCCTGGGCGGCGCTCGTGCTGCTGATGCCGCTGCTGCTGGGCTGGCTGGCACGACGCCGGCGCCAGCGGCTGGTGCGCTATGCCGATCCTCATCTGTTGCCGTGGGCGTTGGCCGGCGGTACGCCATCGAATCGAACCCGGGGGCGCCGCATCGTGGGACTGCTGGCCTGGGCCCTGCTGGCGCTGGCTGCCGCAGGGCCGCGCATTGCGGCGACCGCACCGGACGGCACTGCCGGGCCCGCCGCCACGCCGCATGTGGTGGACGTGATGGTGGTGCTCGATGTCTCGGCCTCCATGGGGGCGACCGACATCGCGCCGGACCGCCTGAGCCGGGCTCGGCTGGAGTTGACCGATTTGCTGCGCCGTCTGCAGGGTGAACGACTGGGCTTGGTGCTGTATGCCGGTCAGGCCGGCTTGCTGCTGCCGCCAACCGATGATCCGGTGCTGTTCGAGCGGGCGCTGTCCCAGGCCGGGCCCGATCTGCTGGATGCGCCGGGCACCGACGTGGCCCGGGCGCTGCGCCTGGCACAGCAGGCCCTTACGTCCGATGACGTTTCCGGCGCGCAAAAGCAGCCGCGCGGCCGGGCCGTGCTGCTGGTGACCGATGCCGAAACCTCCAGCCTCGACGGTGCAGCGGCTGAAGCGGCGCAGCAGGCGGCCGAAGAACTGCATGCCGCTGATATTGCGCTGTTCGTACTGGCGGTAGCCAGTCCCAAAGGTGGGCCTGTTCCGCTGGCCGGGAGCACCCAGGCCATGCAAGACGGCGTGCCCGTGGTCAGCCAGCCTGCCGTGCGCGGCTACAGTCGGCTGGCCCAAGGCAGTGGTGGGCAGCTCGCCATGGTGGCCGATGGTGACGCCGACTGGAATGCGCTGTATGACGATGGCATGGCACGGCTGCCCGGTGCCAGCGTGGCGACCGGGCCGGCACGCGCCTGGCGCGAACTGTTTGCGTGGCCACTGGGACTGGCCCTGGCGCTGCTGCTGTGGGCACGCCTGCCACCCGCAGCGCGGCGTTCACTGCCCCCTGCAGCCTTGCTGCTGGCGGCGTGTCTTGGCGCGATGCTCACCTCGGCGCCGGCGGATGCCGCTGACCGAGCGCCGCGAGAGGGCGCATCCAGCGTCACTCAGGCGGCGGCGCAGGCCTATCGCCATGGCGAGTGGCGCCAGGCGCTGCCGCTGTTCGAGCGCCAGGGTGGCTACGCCGGTTATATGGGCGCTGGCGCCGCGGCCTGGAAGCTGCGCGACTATGCGACGGCCGCGCGTTTTTTCAGCAGCGCCCTGCTGCTGGCGCGCACGGAAACCGAGCGCGACGATGCGCTCTACAACCTCGGTAACGCCCATTTCGGCCAAGGCCGCTGGCACAGCGCCGCGCAGGCTTGGCGCGCCGTGTTGCTGTCGCGCCCGGGTGATGCCCGGGCTGCCGCCAATCTGGTGCATGCCGAAGCCCAATTGGCCAAGCGCAGTGGCAGTGCGCCCATGAAGAGTGATTTGCGCGGCCGGCGCGGCTTTTTGGCCGAAGGTCAGGTCAGTGTCGATGGCGCCGTGCCCAGTGACCTGGACGAATCAATGCGCCTGTCGGACACCCCGCAAGGTCCGGGCGCTGGAGCCGGGCCTGATGCTGCCGGCGCCCGTCTGGCCGATGGCGCTGCTGGGTCGGATGCGCGACAGGTGTTGCTCAATCCGCAGCGTTTGCAATCCGGGCTGGTCAAGCTTGAGCGTCTGGAAGACCGTCAACGCCAGCTGCTGCAGGGCCTGCTCAAGCAGGACCGGGTCCCTGAAACGTCCGCGGCATCAGGAAGGGCGCCCTGGTGAACCTGCTGAGCTTCTGGTCGAAGGCCCTTGTATGTCTGCTGTTGTGCACTGGCATGTCCGCAGGGGCGCTATCCGCACAACCCGTCAGCGCCTATGCGTTGAATCGCTCAACCCTGGCGCTTGGCGAACCGCTGACGCTGCGCATCACGCGGGCCCTGGGTGCAGCAAGTACGCCGCTCGACGCATTGGATCTTTCCGCATTGGCCCGCGACTTTGAGATTCAGGAGCGTACAGCGGGTCGCGACAGTCAGCAGGAGAACCTGGTACTGACCTTATACCCCCGCCGTCTGGGCCGTATCAAGATGCCCGACCTGGGACAGCCGGGACCCCTACCGGTCGTGACGGTGACCGAGACATCAGACACCATGCCCCGGGTACGCTTCAGGATCAGTGCCGACCCGGCCGAGCCACTCGTGCGCCAGCCAACCACCCTGACCCTTGAAGCCTGCGACGATGGCACCCTGTTGTGGAAGCGCCCGCAACTGCCGGTCGTGGAGGGACTGCTCTTTCGCCCGCTCAACGAAACAGAAATCATCACCCAACGTGACGGCCAGCGTTGCACCGCGCATCGCTGGCACTGGTCGGTGCTGCCAACCGCTTCGGGTCGCACGCCCTTGACGCTACCCATGCTGGAGGCCAGCAAGTTTGGAGACCGACTGCGCTTTGAGCCACCGGCGTTTGAATTGAACGTTTTAGCGCTGCCGGGTTGGCTGCCGGCTGAGGCTGCGGTGGGCGCCCCCGACATCGTGGCCGAACCGCTGCCGGCGCAAGCCATGATTGACCAGCCGCTGGCCTGGCGTTTGCGCGTCACGGGCAGCTATAGCGCCACCGCGTTGAAGACGCTGCTGGACATGCAGATTCGAAACTCGGGTGACACCCCTGAACTGACACCCTACGCACCCCGGGTCGAACCCCTGGCGGGCTTGACGCTGGCGCCGCAGCATCTGGTGACGCTTTACCTGCTGCCCCGCGCGCGCGGCACATGGACTGCGCCCGATCTGCAACTGCCCTGGTACGACCCGCAGGCCGGGCGTCTGATGCACACGCAGGTACCAGGGGCGCATGTCGAAGTTGTCGATCCGATGCGCCAGCGGTGGCTGAGTGGGTTGACTGCTGCCGCTGCCCTGCTGATTCTGGCCATCACAAGCATTTGGCTTTGGCATTGGCAGCAATGGCGATTTCGTCGGTTCCACGTCGACCGCATGTTGCGCCGGGCTCGCAGCACCGAGGAGCTGAACACGTTGCTGATGTCATTCTCCACAGCGCCTGGAGCGACACTGTTCCCAACACTGCAGATATGGCGTCGCCATGTCGATGCACAGTTCAGTTCAACCGGTCTGTCGGAATTGGTCGATGTGCTGGAGCAAAGCCGTTTTGGCGCAAAGCAAATCAGTGGGTGTCAGCCTGTGTCCATTGATGAACTGGTAGGTAAAGCCCGTACATGGCTTGCTTCACTACAACTTCGTAGAAATGTTTCCATATTTAAAAAAGACTGATGCGCATGGCTCGCCTTGCACGCAGTCGGGCTCAGTAAGTTGACGGATGACGGGAAAAGTTGAGGGACTTTGTCCAGTGACCGCCTTGGCTTACCTGGCGCTGGGCAAGGCGGTGGGCGTACCGCCTTTCATGCTGGCGATCAGCGTGCCGAAAGCGCTGAAGGAGGCTGTGGCGGCAGCACGCACCGGTGTCGTTCGGCTGGATGCACCGGCGACTGCCGAGAACCTGTTGCGATCGCTGAAAGCCTGAGGCGTCAACAGCACGCGGTCATACCGATTCTGTCCTGCGTGGCCTGCTGGAGGCGTTCGCGACAGGCAAGGTGACGTTTGACATCAGAACGATCATGCCGCATGCTAGCCAAAGCCCATCAAGAGGGCCAGCCCCGGCAGCGGCGTTTATTTGTGCATGTTGGCGCACTCTGTAGACCCGACACTTGAAAAAAGAACTGCGACAAGGGAGAGTGGTATGGAACCGATCTGGCTGAAGTACTATCCCGCCGGCATTCCGGCGGAGATCGACATCTTCCGCTTTGCCTCGCTCAAGGACATGCTTGAACATAGCTGCGCGCGGTACCCAAAGCGTCCCGCTTTCACCAATATGGGCGTTGCCTTGACCTATGGCGAGCTCGACCGCCTGTCCCGGAATTTCAGCGCCTACCTGCAGCAGGTGATCGGGCTGCGCCGTGGCGACCGCGTGGCCATTATGCTGCCCAACCTGCTGCAATATCCGGTGGCGCTGTTCGGTGCGCTGCGCGCCGGCATGGTGGTGGTCAACGTCAATCCGCTCTACACCGCGCGCGAATTGCAGCACCAGCTGGCCGACTCCGGAGCCGTGGCGATCGTGGTGCTGGAGAACTTTGCGCACACCGTGCAGGAGGTCGTCGCCACGACCGCCGTGCGCCACATCATCACGACCCAGGTGGGCGATCTGTTCCCGCCACTGCGGCGGTGGCCGGTCAACTTCGCCATCAAGCGGGTCAGGCGCATGGTGCCGCGCTGGCAACTGCCGGGCGCGCTGGCCTTCAATGAGGCCTTGAAATCCGGCGCCCGCCAAACGCCCACTGACGTTCCACTCGCACACGAGGACATCGCTTTTTTGCAGTACACGGGCGGCACCACGGGCGTGGCCAAGGGCACGATCCTGACGCACGGCAACATGGTGGCCAATGTGGAACAAACTTCAGCCTGGATCGGCGGCACCCTCAAGGAGGGCATCGAGGTCGTCATCACGCCCTTGCCGCTCTACCATATCTTCGCGCTCACGGCCAATCTGCTGACCTTCGTGAAATGGGGCGCAAACAACGTCCTCATCACCAATCCGCGTGATATTCCCGGCTTGGTGCATGCGCTTCGCAAGACCCGTTTCAGCGTCATCACCGGCGTCAATACCCTGTTCAATATGCTGCTCAACGCCCCCGGATTTGAAACAGTGAAGCAAGCCAATGCCGGCGCGCTCAAGGTGGCGGTGGCTGGCGGCATGGCGGTGCAACGCACGGTGGCGGAGCGCTGGCAGCAGGTGATGGGCGTGCCGCTGATCGAGGGCTACGGCCTGACCGAAGCCGCCCCCATCGTCTGCGCCAATCCGCTGGAGGCCAAGGCGTTCAGCGGCAAGATCGGCATGCCGCTGCCCTCCACCCGGGTGGCGATCAGGGACGAGGCAGGACGGGAACTCCCCCCGGGCGAGGTCGGACAAATCTGCGTGCAGGGGCCACAGGTCATGCGGGGCTACTGGAACATGCCCGAGGAAACCGCCCGCGTCCTGGGCCCCGACGGCTGGCTGCGTACCGGGGACATGGGCGTGATGGACGACCATGGCAGCATCCAGTTCATCGACCGCCGCAAGGACGTGATCGTGGTGTCCGGCTTCAAGGTCTACCCGACCGAGATCGAGGACGTGGTGATGATGCACCCTGGCATCAAGGAAGTGGGCGTGGCGGGCGTGCCGGATGAAAAGAGCGGCGAAGTGGTCAAGCTGTATCTGGTGAAGAAGGACCCGGGCCTCACCGCCGAAGCGGTGATGGCGCACTGCAGGGCGAACCTGACGGGGTACAAGGTGCCGAAGCACGTGGAATTTCGCGACCATCTGCCCAAGACCCCCATTGGCAAGATCTTGCGCAGAAAGCTGAAGGAGGAGCCCGCGGCCTCCGCAGGGGCCGACTGAGCGGAGCCAGGGCAAGGTGATGTCGCAAGCCTCTTTCCGCATGATGGCCGTGGCGCTCCTCATCCTGCTGGCGGGTTGCGAGCCGGCACGGCACTATCAAGCCGCGCTGGTGTTGCAGGATTTCGCCGCGGCACAGGGCACCTCGCGGCTCAAGCGGACCACCACCGCGCCGCAGCGGCAGACCATTACCTACACGGTGGCGGGGCGTAGCCATCGCGCCGATCTTTACTTGCCGGGCAAGCTGGACGCTTGTGTCACCGCCGGCGGCGAACAGGCGCGGGATGCATCCAGTCGCGGCAAGCACTGTCCGCGCGCCGCCATCGTCGTGGTGCCCGGCGCTGTGCCGCAGGGCAAAGACGATCCGCGATTGATCGCCTTCGCTTCGACCCTGGCGCGCGCCGGCTTTGCGGTGCTGACACCCGACCTTGCCGGCTTTCGCCAACTGCGGGTGCGCCCCTCGGATGCCCGTGAGATCGCGGATGCGTTCGCCTGGCTGTCCAGCCGCCCGGAACTGGCCCCCGGCGGCCGCGCCGGCCTGTTCGCCTTCAGCTACTCGGTTGGCCCCGCGCTGCTTGCCGCGCTGGAAGACGACATCCGGGAACAGGTGCGCTTCGTCATGGGCGTCGGCGGCTACCACGACCTCCCCCGCGCAATGCGCTTTTTCACCACCGGCTGGTTCGAGCAAGAAGGCAAGTGGCGCGCCCTGACGCCGGATGACACCGGCAAAATGGTGCTGCTCTACGCCAGCCTGGACTACCTTGCCAACGGGCGTGATGACGAGGTATTCGACCGCATGGTAGCGCAGCGCATGCGCGACTCCCATGCTGACCTGTCACCGCTTGCGGCGGAGCTGAGCGCCGAGGCGCAAGCGGTGTATGCGCTGGCCGCCAACCATGATCCCGCACGTTTTCCGGAACTGCTAGCGCGGTTACCCGTGGCCATGCTTGCGGATATCGAACGCCTGGACCTGTCGCGCCATGATCTGAAGCCACTCAAGGCAAGACTCATCCTGGTGCACGGCCGGAACGACAACCTCATTCCTTACCCGGAGAGCCTGGCGCTCGCCGCCGCCGTGCCAGAGGGGCAGGCCAGCGTGTTTCTGATCCATCGTGTCCTCGGCCATGTAGAACTGGATAGGTCCAATCTGCTCTCCTGGCGTTTCTGGCGCGAAGACCTCCCCGACCTGTGGCGGCTGTGGCGCGTGATCGACCTGCTGCTGGCGCAGCGCGAGGAGGCAGGATGAACGCATGGCGGCTTGCCGATCCACGCGTCAAGGCCGCCGGCCTGTTACTGCTGGTGGCGGCGCTGGCCGCCCTGGCATGGCTGCTGCCGCGCGTCCCGCAGCCGCAGCGGTACCATCATTTCGCCGACCCCTACGTCTGCTTTGGCCTGCCCCGTTGCCTCGATATCAGCTCCAACGCCCTGATCCTGCTGGCGGGAGCGGCCGGCCTGCGTTTCCTGCGCAGTGCCGCAGCACGTCGCGCTTTCATTGAGCCGGCAGAGCGCCGACCCTACACGCTGTTCTTTCTCGCCACCCTTCTGGTGGCCTTGAGCTCCGGCTACTACCACCTGGCGCCGGACAACGAGCGGCTAGCCTGGGACCGGGCAGCGCTTGCGCTCGCACTGATGTCCTGGCTCTCCGCCAACCTGTGCGAGCGCGTCCATCCGAGCGCCGGGCTGCGCCTGCTGCCGCTGCTGCTCTGGCTCTATCGGCCCCGCTACAGCGGCGACAAGGACGTTCTTGCCATCACCGGGCTGTACCTGCTGGCCTTGCTGGGCGTGCTGGCGCCCCCCTCGCGCGCGGCTGAATTCTTCGGCCTTTGGGGCCTTGCCGTGAAGCCGGCCTCGATCACCGGGCCCCTGACCTACGGCATGACAAGCTGGGTGACGGGCGGCGATCACCGCCAGTCCATGCTGATCAGCGGCCGCTATTTTCTCGTCGGGCTGGTGCTGCTGCGCGGCGTGAATCCGGCACGCGGCCGACAGACCGCCTTGCGTTCGGACCGCCTGTCACGCAGGGGAAACGTGCCCAACAGGTGACGTGAATGAGCCCTTCACTTCCCCCACTTCAACCCGGCGCGGCGCCCGACAGCCGAATCGATGCGCAACGGCTGCTCGGCATCGTGCAAGGCCTGGCGCGCGAGTTGCGGCCCCACGCCCCTGAGGTGGAACATCTGGGTCTGGACCATTCCCTTGAGCGTGACTTTGGCCTGGACAGCCTGGCGCGCACCGAATTGCTGGCCCGCATCGAGCGCGAACTCGGTGCGCGGCTGAACGAGGAAGCCCTCACCAGTGCCGAGACACCCCGTGATCTGCTCAGCCTGACAGGGATCGCTGCCAGCACCGGCGCCACTGGCTCTGCCTCTGACCGTGCGAGCACGCCACCGGAACTGCCGGGTGGCGGGCCGCCCGAACTTGCCGGGACACCAGAGTCCGACCGGCCGCCGGACACGGCGTCCACCCTGATCGAACTGCTGGACTGGCATGCGGCAACCCACGGCGACCGGGTGCACATCACGCTTTATGGCGAGGGTGAAAGCATGGAGGACATCCGCTACGGCGCGCTGCAGGCGCAGGCCAGGGCGCTGGCGGCGGGTCTGCAGCAGCAGGGCTTGGGCGCCGGCGAAAAAGTGGCGGTGATGCTGCCCACGGGACGCGAGTTCTTTGCCGCCTTCTACGGTGCGCTCTACGCCGGCTGCATACCGGTGCCGCTTTACCCGCCAGCGCGACCTTCGCAAATTGAGGACCACATGCGGCGCAGCGCCGGCATCATCGAGAATTCCCAGGCCGCCATTCTCGTCACGGTCGCCCCGGCCAAGCCCCTGGGGCACCTGCTGCGCGCGCAGTGCGCGTCGCTGCGCGAGGTGCTGACCGCCGGGGACCTGAGCGTCGCTGACGCGCAGCCCTCGTTAGCCAAGCCGGGGCCCGCGGATGTCGCCTTCCTGCAATACACGTCCGGCAGCACGGGCAACCCCAAGGGCGTGGTTCTGACCCACGCCAACCTGCTGGCCAATCTGCGGGCGATGGAACGGGCCTCGGGCGTCACCGCTGCGGACACCTTCGTGTCATGGCTGCCGCTCTACCACGACATGGGGCTGATCGGCGCCTGCATGGGCAGCCTCCTGGTCGGTTTCCGGCTGGTGCTGATGTCGCCACTCGCCTTTCTCGCCCGGCCGGCATTCTGGCTGTGGACCATCCACCGGCATCGCGCCACGGTCTCGGCAGCGCCCAACTTCGCCTACGAACTGTGCGCCAACAAGCTCGACGACCGCAGTCTCGCTGGCCTGGACTTAAGTTGCTGGCGGCTGGCCTACAACGGTGCCGAGCCGGTCAGTCCTGACACGATAGCGCATTTCGCCACGCGTTTCGCCCGCTACGGATTCAAGCGCACCGCCATGACGCCGGTCTACGGTCTGGCGGAGTCGGCCGTCGGGCTGGCCTTTCCTCCGCCCGGTCGCGGGCCGCTGCTTGACCGGGTGGAGCGCGACGCCCTCGCACGCCTGGGCGTCGCCCGTCCCGCGCCGGCGAACGAGCCCATGGCGCTGTGCCTCGTCTCCAGCGGTCTGCCCCTGCCCGGCCATCAAATCCGCATCACCGATAGCAGCGGACGGGAACTGCCCGAGCGCGCGCAGGGCCACGTGCAGTTCTGCGGCCCGTCTGCGACGGCCGGCTATTACCGCAACCCCGAAGCATCGTCGCGCCTGTTCGACGGACCCTGGCTCAACACCGGCGACATGGGCTACATCGCGGCGGGAGAGCTTTATCTGACGGGGCGGGAGAAGGACATCATCATCCGTGCCGGGCACAACCTGTTTCCGCAGGAACTGGAGGAAGCCGTGGGCCGGGTACGCGGCGTGCGCAAGGGCGGCGTGGCCGTGTTTGCGGCCACCGATGCGCGCTCGGGCACAGAGCGGCTGGTGGTGCTCGCCGAGACGCGTGAAGACAAGGCCGCAGAGCGCAGCCGGATACTGTCCGAGATCAACAACCTGGCGGTCGACCTGATGGGCATGCCGGTCGACGATACCCTGCTGGTGCCGCCGCGCACGGTGCTCAAGACCTCCAGCGGCAAGCTCAGGCGCGCCGCCTGCCGCGAGATGTACGAACGCGGCAAGACCGGCAGCACCCAGCGTGCGGCCTGGCGCCAGCTTGCACATCTTGGCTTTGCCGGCGCCCTGGCGCAGCTGGCACGCGGGGGGCATCAGGGCCGCGCGTGGCTGTGGAGCGCGTGGGCCTGGTCGGTGCTTGCCGTGCTCGCGCCGCCGGCCTGGCTGCTGATCGTGCTGGCGCCCGGGCGCACCTTGCGCCGGCAGATCGCCAGAGCCATCGCGCGCCTGGGGTTCGCGCTCGTCGGACTGACACCGAAGGTGGAGGGCTTGCAGCACCTCGCTGGCCCTGAGTCCGTGATCGTGGTGGCCAATCACGCCAGCTACATCGATGCGCTGCTGCTCACGGCGGTGCTGCCAGCCCGATTCACCTATGTCGCCAAGCAGGAGTTGCGGCACAACCCTGCCGTCGCCCTCCCGCTGCGCCGGCTCGACTGCGCCTTTGTCGAGCGTTTCGACAGTGCACGCGGCGTGGAAGACACGAAAGAGCTGGAGCAGCTGGCGCATGCCGGGCAATCCCTCATGTTCTTCCCCGAAGGGACCTTTCGGCGCGAATCCGGACTGATGTCGTTCAGGCTGGGCGCGTTTGTGGCGGCCGCACGGTCCGGTACGCCGGTGGTACCGATCACACTGGTCGGTACCCGCTCCCTGCTGCGCGAAGGCCAGTGGCGGCCGCGCCGTGGCGAGCTCAAGGTGCTGATAGGCCAACCCGAGCTGGCGGCAGGAGCTGACTGGCAGTCCGCGCTGCAGCTGCGCGATGCCGCACGCAGCGCCATGCTGGCGCGGCTCGGCGAACCTGACGCGGCCGCCTGACGGTCAACGTGTCAACGCCACTCCCGCGGTGGCACCGGATCAGTCATGCCGGGTTCTGCGCCATTATTTTTTTACCCGTTTATCGAGAGCTGCCAAATAAGCACGAATCCGTTTTGCGTTCACTCCGCGATCAATGCGCCCAATTCGGGAACGTGACCTTACATCCACTATCGAGCCACCGTTGGCAGGTTTTACGCGGACGGCCACCTCGTCGGTAAAGCCATACAACAGGCTTTTGGTAGTCGCCTCAATGCGGCCTTCTTCTGGCACCTTGGACACCACCTCCCAGCCCTTGTCTTTGGCCAATGCCAGCGCCTGCTCAAACGCCTGGTTCGGTGGAATAGCCAGTTTTAATGAAGCCAGGTCTGGGTAGGCCTCACGTTGCAGGGTCGCTACCTTCGCCCCGGGGTAGTCTGTGGGAACGGGCATGTCCCAAAAAACAGGCGCATCACTGGTGTCAGTGCTGATGTCATTGATGGCTGGATAGGTCCGGCCCGCGTACTCCCATTGAATGGCCATCGCGATCAGGGGCAGCGATGCAGCAATACCCAGTACAGCCAAAAACAGGCCGCTCCGCTGAGCGCCTGGACGGGTCTGAACAGCGCCATATACCGACAGGATGAGCGCCAGCGCGGCGGCATAGGATACCCATTCAGAAACCTGCAATCCGAGGGTGAAATGCCACCATCCCTGGCGTGAGCCGATGCCTGATGTCACCAAGGTGGCCATCGCGGCAACGCCAAGTATCAGACCCGCCAAGGCGGATCGAGAAAGTGGTTTTGAATGTGTCGTCATTGGGATCTCCTTCGTTTTGATTTTTTGTGTGGCAGGGTTCAGGCTCGGGTGGTTGGCCAGCCCATGGCCTGCCAGGCAGTCATGCGGCCACTCACAAGCGGTAATCCGTGAATTGTGAATCCCGCATCTGTCAGCCATTAAGTGGATTGGGTCGAGCGCCAATCGGCGCGAAAAACCAGGCCGATGATGGCCAGCAGCCCCGGAAGCCAACGAAGTGTCGTCCTGTTCATCAGGAGGCCTGCTTATCCGACCACGTACGGCGGTTGATGGCGTAGCCCTCGACTTCGCCCTTGAACGGCATCAACAGCATGCCATCCAGACGCGCCACCTCACGCGGATCGGTATGGCCGTGAATACCAATGGTCATACCCACATGGCCAGCGCGGGGCTGCTCGCGGTAGGTGCCGAACAGGCGATCCCACCAGGGCAGGTTGAAGCCGAAGTTGGAGTTGGTCTCGTCATCCTCGACGGAGTGGTGCACGCGGTGCATGTCTGGTGTGACGATGACCCAGCGCAGCACGCGGTCCAGGCCCGCAGGCAGACGGATGTTGCCGTGGTTAAACATGGCCGCAGCGTTGAGCAGCACCTCGAAGATCACCACCGCCACCACCGGAGGGCCGAGCACCGTGATGGTGGCAAACTTGATTAGCATCGACAGCACGATCTCTACAGGATGAAAGCGCGATCCGGTGGTCAGGTCGTAATCCAGGTCGGCGTGGTGCACACGGTGTAGCCGCCACAGCGCAGGCACGGCGTGAACCATGACGTGCTGCAGCCAGATAACAAAGTCCATTGCCATCACGGCCAGCGGCACCGCAAGCCAAAACGGCACATGAAAATGGTTGAGGACACCCCAGCCATTGGCTGCGCAAAAGGCTGCGACTCCCACCGCCGCCACTGGGAAAAGCAGTCGCACCAGCACCGTATTGAGGACGACCAGGCCAAGGTTGCTTGCCCAGCGCAAGGATTTGGACACCGTCAAGGCACGCCGGGGCGCCAGCACTTCCCAAATGCCCACCAGGGCGAAAACGCCCAGAAAAAAGCCCAACCGGATGACTGGCTCGTGCGCAAGTACAAACTGTTCAAATTGCATGCTTGTCTCCATTTATCCATTGCAGACATTTACGCCAAATAACATACACTCATTCCAACGGACGTTAGAATATACACCATGAACAACCGATCACTCAAGGACCTTTTGTATGAGCAGGTCGCCCGTGTAGGCAAAGCGCTCTCCAGCCCGAAGCGGCTGGAGATCCTGGAAATGCTGGCCCAGGGTGAGAAGGCAGTCGAAACGATTTCCGCCGAAGTGGCCATAGACAACAAGCTGGCCAGTGCCCATCTAAAAGCGCTGAAGGAGGCCCGCTTGGTTCAAACCCGCCGCGATGGCAAGCGGATTTTCTACAGCCTTACCGGCAGCGATGTCGCTCAGCTTGGCGTGACGCTGCGCCAAGTGGCTGAGGAGCATCTGGTCGAACTGCGCATGGCGCTGCAGCAAATGATGACGGAGCCAGACCGTATGGTCAGCGTGGGACGCAAAGAGCTGATGGCGCAGGCCAAACGGGGCGAGATCATCGTGCTCGATGTACGCCCGCAGAACGAATACGACACCGCCCACCTGCCGCACGCGCGCTCATTACCCTTGTCCGAGCTGACCCAGCGCTTGGCTGAGTTGCCACGCGACGTAGAGATCGTCGCGTATTGCCGTGGCCCGTTTTGCCTGATGTCTGACGAGGCGGTGAAGCTGCTGCAAGCCCATGGCTACCACGCCCGAAAAACATTCGATGGCGTGAGCGAGTGGCAGGCAGCGGGTCTACCCATCGCAAAAACCTGATGACTTCAGGAGAAACCTATGCCATCCATCCGGCTTTGTTGCACAAAGGTCCATTCCTGATGGGTTAGGCTAAGGAGATGACTAAAGAGAAGACGGTGAGAGCGAGGTATCGCACGAAAAATTGGGCAGAGTACAACGCGTCACTGAAGGCACGAGGTTCGCTGTCGATGTGGCTGGACCAAGAAATGCAATGGACGGCGCCACCCAGCGGAAAACGCGGGTGAAACCCTATCTTCTCGGATGCCGCGATCCAGTTTTGTCTTGGCATCAAGTGCTTGTTTGCTCAAACAGTAGCTTCGCTGCACGTCCTAAAAATGCGGCCGCACCAGATCCCCAAACATCATCAGCACCGCAAAGCCCATCACACCCACCCCGCCCCAGCCCAACCAGGTGGTCTTGAAGCCCGAGGTAAAGCGGCCCATGACCGACTTTTTGCTGGCCAGCAGCATCAGGCCGACCATGATGGGAACGGCCACCACGCCGTTGATCACGGCGCTCCAGTACAGCGCCTTCATCGGGTCGACGGCGGTGAAGTCCAGCCCTGTGCCCACCAACGTCGCAATGGCGATGATGGCGTAAAAGCGCTTGGCTTCATACCAGCGCCGCTCCAGACCTTCGGGCCAGCCGAAGGCCTCGGCTACTGCATAGGCGGCCGACGATGCCAGCACTGGCACGGCGAGCAGGCCGGTGGCAATAATGCCGCCAGCAAACAGGGAAAAGGCAAATTCCCCGGCCAGCGGTCGCAGCGCCTGCGCGGCTTGCGCGGCCGACGTGACATCGCGAATGCCGGCCGCATACAGCACGACGGCCCCCAGCAACATGATAAAAAAGGCGATGGCATTAGAGAAAAACATGCCGATGCAGGTGTCCTGTTTGACGCGCCGTAAATCATCGCGTATTTCCGCCTCAGTCCCTCGCCCGCCCCCCTTCAGGCGCAACTCTTCGACCTCCTGCGAGGCTTGCCAGAAAAACAGGTAGGGTGAAATCGTGGTGCCCAGCAACGCCACAATCATCATCCAGTAGCCGGAAGTCCATTGCAGCTTGGGAATCACCAGGTCATACAGCACCTGACCCCAGGGCACCTGCACCATGAAGACGGCAATGACATAAGCAAACAAGAACAACGTCAGCCACTTCAAAATGGGCGCGAGCTTTCGGTAGGGCACAAACACCTGGAGCAGCACCGTGATGATGCCAAACGCCACCGAATGGAAATGCTCACCGCCGCCCACCACCAGCTGCAGCGCCTCGCCCATGGCGGCAATATCGGCCGCGATGTTGATGGTGTTGGCCACCACCAGCAGCGCCACCATGGCCATCAAGAATGACCGCGGTGTGTGCTCGCGCAGGTTGGCCGCCACGCCCTTGCCGGTGACACGCCCGATTCGGGCGCTGACCAGCTGGATGGCAATCATGAAGGGCAGCGACAACAACACCGTCCAGAGCAGCCCCGTGCCAAACTGCGCGCCAGCCTGGGTGTAGGTGGCAATGCCGGACGGGTCATCATCGGCGGCGCCGGTGACAACGCCTGGGCCGACATGGCGCAGGAAGGACGGAAGGCCTTTGAACATGGCCGCAAGACTACCACGGCACGGCACTCCACCGGACGTCAAATTTATTGATCTAAACGGGCTGTAGCGCAATATCCATAAGCACAAGAAGCTATTAATTAAATAGCGATAAAGAGCCTATGGCAAGTGATTGGTGGAGCGCGCGACGAGCACAGCCTACCGGGCTGACTTGCCGCCGGACGTTTCGGCAAACAGCGCCACGATGGTCTGGCGCAGCCACTGGTTGCCGGGATCGGCCTCGAAACGTCGGCTCCAGTGCAGCGACACCGTGAAGTCGCGCAAGGGAAACGGCGGCGCGATGATGGCGTAGCCGCCCGCTGAGGCAAAGATCTGCGCAATGTTGCGCGGCATCACCACGGCCAGGTCGGTGGCCTTGACGATGGACGGCAGCACCATGAAGTGTTCGGTGGTCAGGCGCAGCCGGTCTTCAAGCTGCAGCAGTTGCAGGATGCGCAGCGTGTCGGAATGGGTGCGCACCGCCACGAATTCCAGCTGGCGCAAGTCGTCCAGCAGCGCCTGGCCGCTTCGTCGCCGCTTGATGAAGGGGTGCCCTTCGCGCAGCAGCACGATGTAGCGGTCATTCAGCAGCTGCACGCGCTGTGTGTCCTTGACCGTGGGCAAAAATCCGAACGCAAAGTCGATGCGCCCGCGGTCCAGCGCCGGGGCAATGTCGCCGCTGGCCAGCGGCGAGGTTTCCAGGCGCACGCCCGGAGCAAGCCGGCGCAGCGCCACCATCAGGTCCGGCAGAAAGCGGGCCTCGCCAATGTCGCTCATGTGCAGCCGGAACACCTTGGCTGACTGCGCCGGGTTGAACTGCTCGGCCTCGTTCAGGGCCCGCTCCAGGGTCGCCAGCGCCGACTGCACCGCCACCGCCAGGCGCTCGGCCTTGGGAGTGGGCGCCACGCCGCCCCGGGCACGCACAAAGAGCGCGTCCTTCACCAGCAGGCGCAGGCGGGTCAAGCCCTGGCTGGTGGCAGGCTGGGTCAGCCCCAGCAAATCGGCGGCCCGGCTGACGCTGCGGGCCCGGTACACGGCATCAAACACCCGCAACAGGTTGAGGTCGATCTCATTGACATGCATTTGGCGAATATTGCTTAGTCTTTGTATTTTATTGAACTATAGCCCCAATGCGCCAAAGAGCGTTTTACCGATACCGACAGCGCTCCCCTTTGGACGCCAACACCGTGTTTGGTTTGCGTGTCCCGGCCAGCACGCCAGCGCCCGTGATCACGCGTTTGAACGCCGAGATCAACAAGATCCTGGCCATGCAGGCGGTGAAGGACCGGATTGCCGGCCAGCGCTAGACGATCAGGATCGCCCTGAAATCATTGACATTGGTGTACGTCGGCCCGGTCACCACCAGGTCGCCCAGCGGGTCGAAGTACCCATAGGCGTCATTGCGGTCCAGAAAGCCGGCGATCTTCATGCCCTGGGCCAGCGCACGCGCCAGCGTGTCCGGCGCCACAAAAGCGCCGGCGTTGTCTTCCACGCCGTCAATGCCATCGGTGTCAGCCGCCAGCGCATACACGCCGGGCTGGCCCTGCAGGCCCAAGGCCAGACCCAGGCAGAACTCGCCCGCGCGGCCGCCGCGCCCTTTGGGCGTTCCGGGCGGCTGCTTGCGGATCGTCACCGTCGTTTCGCCGCCGCTCAACATCACGCAGGGCGTTTGAAACGGCTGGCCCTTGAGTGCCACGGCGCGCGCCAGTGCGGCATGCACCTTGCCAACCTCGCGCGACTCGCCTTCGATTTCATCGCTGAGGATGTAGGCGGCCAGGCCGGCTGCCCTGGCGGCGTCGGCTGCGGCGTCAAGGCTTTGCTGGGGTGTGGCGATCATGTGGACTTCATGGCCGTCAAACAGCGGGTCGCCGGGCTTGGGCGTTTCCAGCGCGCCCTGCGCCAGCTGGTCCCTGATGAGGCCCGGCACCTCGATGCCGTAGCGCTCAAGAATGGCCAGCGCGTCGGCGCAACTGCTGGCGTCGGGCACGGTCGGGCCGCTGGCGATGATGGACGCATCGTCGCCCGGCACGTCGCTGATGGTCAGCGTGACGACGCGGGCCGGCGCGCAGGCGGCAGCCAGCCGCCCGCCCTTGATGCGCGACAGGTGCTTGCGCACGCAGTTCATCTCGCCGATGTTGGCGCCGCTGTTGAGCAGCGCTTTGTTGATGTCCTGCTTGTCCTGCAGGCTCAGGCCATCGGCCGGCAAAGTCAGCAGCGACGAGCCACCGCCCGAAATCAGGCACAGCACCAGGTCGTCGGCGCTCAAACCCTGCACCATGGCCAAAATACGCTGCGCCGCCGCCAGCCCGGCCTCGTCGGGCACCGGGTGCGAGGCTTCGACCACTTCAATGCGCTTTGGCAAACCTTCGGGCCTGGGCGGCACATGGTGGTAGCGCGTCACGACCAGGCCTTCGAGCGGCGCGTCCGCCGGCCAGAGCGCTTCCACGGCCTGGGCCATGGCGCCGCCCGCCTTTCCCGCCCCAATCACAATGGTTCTGCCCCTGGGCGGCTGGGGCAGGAAGGCTGCGGTGTTGTGCAGCGGCAGGGCGCGCTGCACAGCAGCCTGGTACAGATGCGCGAGAAACTGGCGCGGATGGGTCGCGGGATCGGGTGCAGTCATTGAATTTCTCCTGCCCGCTATTGTGACGCCGTACCCCGGCTGTAACCCGGCTGTAAACGCCGCCATGCGCCCGGGATGGCGCGCGGCAGCGCTGTCCGCACCGCGGCCACCGGCGGCGCCGTCTTACTTCTTGCCCAGCCCCAGCCGCTGCGCGCCTTCGGTGTAGAGCCGGGTTTTTTCCTTCATGAACGCGTCCATCTGGTCCACGCCCACGTTGACCAGCTCAAACCCGCTTTTGGCGGCGAGCTCCTTCATCTCGGGTTCGTTGTTCAGGGCGGCCCACATGTCGGAAATTTTCTTGCGCGCCTCGGGCGACGTGCTTTTGGGCACGCCGATGCCGCGGTAGGCGCCATCAACCCAGTCCACGCCCAACTCCTTGAAGGTGGGCACGTCGGGCATCAGCGGGTGGCGTTTGTCCATGGCCACGGCCAGCGGGCGAATGCGGGTCTTGTTGTTGATGGCAAAGGCGGTGTAGGTGATGGCACCGTCCACCTGCGCGCCCATGACGGATGTGGCCATGTCGCCCGTGCCCTTGAACGGCACATAAATGGTCTTGACGCCGAAGGCCGCGTTCAGGCGTTCGTGCGCGGCGTGGTTGGCCGAGTTCTGGCCGGAGCCGCCCAGGCTGAGCTTGCCGGGATCGGCCTTGGCGACCTTGAGGAAGTCGGCGAAGGTTTTGATCGGGCTCTGCTCGGGCACCACCAGAATGTCGGGCGTGTAGTGGAACCAGAACACCGGCGTGATGTCCTGCGTCTTGTACTGCACCAGCCCCTCGATGGGCTGGAACACGATGTGCGGCAGGTTGATGCCCACCACGTTGGCGCCGTCGCCCGGCAGGCTGTTCATCTGCGACCACATCAGCGCGCCGCCGGCGCCGGCCTTGTACTGGATGATGGTTTCAATCGCCGCGCACTTCTTTTTCAGCACCATCTGCTGGTGGCGCGCCGACAGGTCCGACTCGCCGCCGGGCGGGAAGGCCTGCCAGTACAGGACGTTTTTGTCGGGGCAGGCTTGCGCCAGCGCCATGGGCGCGAGCAGGACGAGGCTCAGGGCAGAAATCAGCTTTTTCATGGTTTGTCTCCTTGGGGTTTTAGTTAGATCTATCGCTTCAACACAAAACGCCGGTGCCCGGGTGGCTCAAGCCGCTTGGCGTGCGGGCTCGGATTCGGCGCCCACGCGCTCGCAGACCGCCTGCGTGACCTGGGCCGTGGTGGCGCTGCCGCCGAGGTCGCGCGTGTGCAGGGCCGGGTTGGCGGTAACGGCTTCAATGGCCTGCATGAGCCGCTCTGCCGCCGCGTTTTCGCCCAGGTGCTCCAGCAGCATGACGCAACTCCAGAAGGTGCCGACCGGATTGGCCAGGCCCTTGCCCATGATGTCGAAGGCCGAGCCGTGGATAGGCTCGAACATGCTCGGGTAGCGGCGCTCGGGGTCGATGTTGCCGGTGGGCGCAATGCCCAGGCTGCCGGCCAGCGCGGCGGCCAGGTCGCTCAGGATGTCGGCATGCAGGTTGGTCGCCACGATGGTGTCCAGCGTGGCCGGGCGGTTCACCATGCGGGCGGTGCAGGCGTCCACGAGTTCCTTGTCCCAGGTCACGTCCGGGAACTCTTTGCTGATCTGCAGCGCAATCTCGTCCCACATCACCATGGCGTGGCGCTGGGCGTTGGACTTGGTGACCACGGTCAGCAACTTGCGCGGACGCGACTGCGCCAGTTTGAAGGCGTAGCGCATGATGCGCTCGACGCCGGCGCGCGTCATCATCGACACATCGGTGGCCACCTCGATCGGGTGACCTTGGTGGGCGCGGCCGCCGACGCCGGAATATTCGCCTTCGGAGTTCTCGCGCACGATGACCCAGTCCAGCTGCTCCGGCGCGCAGCGCTTGAGCGGCCCGTCGATGCCGGGCAGTATGCGTGTGGGCCGCACGTTGGCGTACTGGTCAAACCCCTGGCAAATCTTCAGGCGCAGGCCCCAGAGCGTGATGTGGTCGGGAATGTGCGGGTCGCCGGCCGAGCCGAACAGGATGGCGTCCATGCCGCGCAGCGTGTCCAGGCCGTCGTCGGGCATCATCACGCCGTGCTGCCGGAACCAGTCACCGCCCCAGCCAAAAGAGGTGAAGTCAAAGCCGAAGTCCTGCGTGGCCGCCAGTGCCTGCAGCACCTGCTGGCCCGCCGGAACCACTTCCTTGCCAATGCCGTCGCCCGGGATGCAGGCAATCTTGTAAACCTTCATGTCATGTCCTTGTATTCAATGCTGGATGAAGGTGGACTTTACCGATTGCCCGATTCAATAGAACGGCTTAAAGTTATTCCATTGTTTACTTTGAGTTAATAATGACCACGCCTGTTTCTGCTCCTTCCGAAATGGCTTTTTTCAGTTTGCTGGCGCGCTGCGGCAGCTTCTCGGCCACGGCGCGCGAGCTCGACGTGACCACGCCGGCCATCAGCAAGCGACTGGCGCACATGGAGGCGCGCCTGGGCGTGCAGTTGCTGAACCGGACCACGCGCCGCATCAGCCCCACGCCTGAAGGCGAGATCTACCTGAGCCACGCACGGCGCATCCTGGCCGAGATCGACGACATGGAGCAGCTGGTGTCCAGCGCTGTGGCGGCGCCCAGGGGCTTGCTGCGCGTCAACGCGACGCTGGGTTTTGGCCGCAGCCACATCGCGCCGCTGATCGCGGGCTTCGTGAAACTGCACCCGGACATGCAGGTCCAGCTCCAGCTCACGGTCAACCCGCCGCC
>JAUSDK010000087.1 GCA_030650875.1 Polaromonas sp. | reverse complement strand
GCATCGGCATCATGAACATCATGCTGGTGAGCGTGACCGAGCGCACCCGCGAGATCGGCTTAAGACTGGCGATTGGCGCGCTGGAGCGCGAGGTGCTGCTGCAATTTTTGATCGAAGCTGTGGTGCTGGCCTCGCTGGGCGGCGTGATCGGCATCGTGCTGGCCACCGGCGCATCGATCGTGCTGGCCGGCGTGATGGAAGTGCCTTATTTGTTCAACCCCGGCGTCAACCTGCTGTCCTTTCTGTTCTCGGCCGGCATTGGCGTGCTGTTTGGCTACTTCCCGGCCCGCCGGGCCGCCCGGCTGGACCCGATCGAGGCGCTGCGGCATGAGTAGCCACTTCTGCGCCACGAGTCGCCAATGACTCGTCATTGCGGGCGCAGCGCGGCAAGCCATGTCGCACGCCAAGCTTCAAGCCTTTTAGCCCTCTAGCCCCCGTCTAATAAGCGCAGGTAGCTACTATTTTTGTAGCAGTTTGGCAATCGCCTGTGGATAAATGAGGTGCTCTTGCGTGAGCACGCGCGCCGCCAGAGTGTCGGCCGTGTCATGGGCCAGCACCGGTACCACAGCCTGCGCCAGGATCGGGCCGTGATCGAGTTCCACGGTGACCTGGTGCACCGTGGCCCCGGCGACCGTGCAGCCGGCATCCAGCGCACGCTGGTGCGGGTGCAAACCCGGAAAAGCGGGAAGAAGCGATGGATGGATGTTGAGCAGTCGGCCCGCATACCGGCTCACAAACCCCGATGTGAGAATGCGCATGAAGCCCGCCAGCACCACCAGTTGCGGCGCATGCAGGTCAATCCGCGCCATCAACGCCGCATCAAAGGCCTCGCGCGACGCAAAATCGCGGTGCGGCAGCAGATCGGTCGCAAGGCCCAGGCTCTTGGCCAGCGGCAAGCCCTGGGCATCGGCCCGGTTACTGATCACGGCGGCAATCCGCAGGCCGAACTTTTCTTGCCACGCTTCCTTGTGGGCGGTCTGGGCAATGGCGGCCATGTTGGAGCCGCTGCCAGAAATCAGGATCACGATATTTTTCATTGTTCTAAGATTATCCCCATGAGAACCCTTACCCCCATAGAAGCCCGCGTGCTGGCCACGCTGATGGAGAAAGCCCGCACGGTCCCCGACAGCTACCCGCTGTCGCTCAACGCCTTGCTGCTGGGCTGCAACCAGAAAACCAGCCGCGACCCGATGATGGACCTGACCGAGCCCCAGGCCCAGGCGGCGATTGACGCGCTCAAGGCGCTGAGCCTGGTGTTTCAGGCCAGTTCCAGCCGGGTGCCGCGTTTTGAGCACAATTTTCAGCGCGGCTTTGGCGTGAGTGAACCGCAGGCGGTGCTGCTGGGCCTGTTGATGCTGCGCGGGCCGCAAACGCCGGGCGAGCTGCGCACCAACAGTGAGCGCTGGTACAAGTTTGCCGACATCGCCAGCGTGGAGGACGCGCTGGGCGAACTCCAGGCGCGCGGCGAAGACAGCGGCGTGGTCACGGTGGTGCAGCTGCCCCGGGCCGCCGGCATGCGCGAGCAGCGCTGGGCGCACCTGCTGTGCGGCGAAGGCGCTTTGCCGGTTTTTCAGCAAGCCAGCCCCCGCGACGCGGCGCTTGACATGCAGGCCGAGCCGGTATCGCTGGGCCAGGCCGAGCGCCTGCAGCAGCGCCTGGAAGCGCTGGAAACGCAGGTCCTGCAGTTGCATACCCAACTGGCCCATCTGCAAAAAGAACTGGGCGTGTCTCAAGCCTGACAGCACGGCGCAAACGGGCGTGCTAAAACCGCGGCACTGGAGAACTTGCCATGGATTTAGCTTTTACGCCCGAAGAACAAGCCTTTCGCGAAGAGATTCGCGCCTGGGTCCATGCCAGCCTGCCGGCTGACATTGCGCACAAGGTGCACAACGCCCTGCGCCTGTCGCGCGACGACCTGCAACGATGGGCCAAAATTTTGGGTAAAAAAGGCTGGCTCGGCCATGGCTGGCCCAGGGAATTTGGCGGCCCCGGCTGGAACGCGGTGCAAAAGCACCTGTTTGAAGAAGAATGCGCGCTGGCCGGCGCCCCGCGCGTGGTGCCGTTTGGCCCGGTGATGGTCGCGCCCGTCATCATGGCCTTTGGCAATGCCGAACAACAACAGCGCTTTCTACCCGGCATTGCCAGCGGCGACGTCTGGTGGTCCCAGGGCTACAGCGAACCGGGCGCGGGCTCCGACCTGGCCTCGGTCAAATGCAAGGCCGAACGCCAGGGCGACCGCTACATCGTGAACGGCCAGAAAACCTGGACCACGCTGGGCCAGTATGGCGAGTGGATTTTCTGCCTGGTCCGCACCGGCACGGAAGGCAAGCCGCAGGCCGGCATTTCCTTTTTGCTGATCGACATGAAGTCGCCCGGCGTCACCGTGCGCCCCATCAAGCTACTGGACGGCGAATGCGAAGTCAATGAAGTCTGGTTTGACAACGTGGAGGTGCCGGCCAGCAACCTGATTGGCGAGGAAAACAAGGGCTGGACCTACGCCAAGCACCTGCTCAGCCACGAGCGCACCAACATTGCCGACGTGAACCGCACCAAGCGCGAGCTGGAGCGCCTCAAGCGCATTGCCAAAGCGGAAAACGTCTATGACGACCTGCGTTTTCGCGATGAAATTGCCAAGCTCGAAGTCGATGTGGTGGCGCTTGAAATGCTGGTGCTGCGGGTGCTGTCGGCTGAGAAATCGGGCAGGAACTCGCTCGACATCGCGGGCCTGCTGAAAATTCGCGGCAGCGAAATCCAGCAGCGCTACAGCGAACTGATGATGCTGGCCGCCGGCCCGTTCAGCCTGCCTCTGATTCACGAGGCCATGGAAGCGGGCTGGCAAGGCGACTTTCCAGGCGCGGCCCTGGGCAATGCGCCGCTGGCCTCGACCTACTTCAACATGCGAAAAACCACGATCTACGGCGGCTCCAACGAGGTGCAGCGCAACATCGTGTCGCAATTCGTGCTCGGCTGATGAAACAAGATTTAAAGGACGTGCATCATGGATTTTGATTTCACAGACGAGCAGGAACAACTGCGCGACGCCACCCGCAAGTGGGTGGACAAGGGCTACACCTTCGAGCGCCGCCGCGGCATTACGCAAGCCGGTGGATTTTCTCGCGAGGCTTACGGCCAGCTGGCCGACCTGGGCCTGGCGGGCCTCTACATTCCCGAGGCGCAGGGCGGGCTCGGCATGGGGCCGGTCGAAGGCATGGTCGTGATGGAAGAACTCGGGCGCGGCATGGTACTGGAGCCGCTGGCGCAGACGCTGATCGCGGGCGGCGTGCTGTCGGGTTACGCACCGACGGCCATGCAGGACGCCTGGCTGTCCAACATTGCCTCCGGCGAGCGCCTGGTGGTGCTGGCCTATCAGGAACGCGCGGCCCGCTACAAGTTTGAAAAATGTGAGGCAAAAGCGACCCCAGCCCAGGATGGATGGACGCTGGTAGCGACCAAAAGCATCGTGCCGGCCGGCGACCACGCCGATGCCTTCATCGTGCCCGCCCTGGCCAACGGCAAGATGGCGCTGTTTCTGGTGGAGCGCACGGCCGCAGGCGTGACCACGCAAGGCTATGGCACGCAAGACGGCGCGCGCGCCGCAGAAGTCCTGCTTGAAAATGCACCGGCCAGCCTGATCACGCTCGATGGCCTCGCAGCACTGGAACATGCGGTGGACATCGGCATTGCCGCCACCTGCGCCGAAGCTATCGGCGTGATGGACAAGACGCTGGCAGTCACGGTGGAGTACATGAACACGCGCAAGCAGTTTGGCGTGGCCATCAGCAGCTTTCAGGCCCTGCGCCACCGCGTGGCCGACATGAAGATGCAGCTGGAACTGGCCCGTTCCATGAGCTACTACGCATCGCTCAAGCTCAATGCACCGGCCGGGGAACGGCGCCGCGCGCTGGCCCGGGCCAAGTACCAGCTGGGGGTGGCCATGCGCTTTGTGGGCCAGCAGGCGGTTCAGCTGCATGGCGGCATTGCCGTGACCGACGAATACATCGTGAGCCATTACTTCAGGAAGCTGACGCAGCTGGAAATGACGTTTGGCGACACGCTGCACCACCTGGGCGAGGTGTCGGCGCGCATGCAGGACACGGCGGGCGTGTTTGCCTGAACGGCCTGAGCCGCCTGAAATTCAGGCGTACAGGCGGGAAGTCTTGGGCAAGTGCGACATCAGGAACTCCATCTGGTCAGCCAGGATGCGGCGATTGCGCAAGATGAAGTCTTCCCACAGGCTGGGCACATAGGGCGTGTACAGCAGCGGCATGCCGGCCTGCTCGGGCGTGCGGTGGCTTTTGCGGTGGTTGCAGGGGCGGCAGGCGGTGACCACGTTCATCCAGATGTCGACGCCGTTCTGGGCAAACGGGATGATGTGTTCGCGCGTCAGGTCTTCCTCTTGAAAA
Organism: Polaromonas sp.; assembly: GCA_030650875.1. Lineage (GTDB taxonomy): Bacteria > Pseudomonadota > Gammaproteobacteria > Burkholderiales > Burkholderiaceae_C > Polaromonas. The sequence continues at coordinate 9,899 of JAUSDK010000087.1, read as the reverse complement.
TGCCCGCCGCAGTAGGCGCACACGTTGCGGTCCCGTGAAAACAGCTTGCTGTTGGTCAGCCCGGGTTTGAGCTCGAACGGATTGATGCTGGGCACGCCCCGGGTGCCAATAATGCTGTTGACCGTGATGATGGACTGCTGGCCCGTGACGGCGTTGTGGCCACCGTGAAAGGTGGCAATGCGTGCGCCCATCTCCCAGCGCACTTCGTTCGTGGCGTAATGCAGTACGGCCTCTTCAAGGCTGATCCAGGATTGCGGCAACCCTTGGGCTGAGAGTTTCAGGACCTTCAAAACGAACCTCCATGAACATGGAAACACGGTGTCGAGCGGTGAATGGGTCAATATACAGTGAAATCACGAAACCGGCATGACTAAACCGCAGCCAGCGCATCCGGGCCGGAAACGGCCGCTATAGAAACGATAATTGCACCCATGAAAGTCTTTCGCGGCTACCGACACCCCCAACTGGCGCCGCAGTGCGCCCTGACCATTGGCAATTTCGACGGCGTTCATCGTGGCCACCAGGCCATGCTGGCACTGCTCAAAAACGAAGCCCAGCACCGCGGCGTGCCCAGCTGCGTGATGAGCTTTGAGCCGCATCCGCGCGACTATTTCGCGGCGCTCGCGCGCAAACCCGAGCTGGCGCCTGCGCGCATTGCCACGCTGCGCGACAAGCTGACCGAACTGGTGCGCTGCGGCATTGACCAGTGCGTGGTGCTGCCCTTTGATGCGCGGCTGGCAGCGCTGTCGCCCGAAGCCTTTATTCAGGACGTGCTGGTGCAGGGCCTGGGCGCGCAGTATGTGCTGGTGGGCGACGACTTTCGCTTTGGCGCCAGGCGCGCCGGTGACTACGCCATGCTGGATGCCGCCGGCGAGCGCCAGGGCTTTGACGTGGCCCGCATGAACAGCTACGAAGTGCACGGCAACCGCGTTTCCAGCTCGGCGGTGCGCCAGGCGCTGTCAGGCGGCGACATGGCGCGTGTCGCCGGCCTGCTTGGGCGGCCTTACAGCATCTCGGGCCATGTGGTGCATGGCCGCAAGCTCGGCCGGAACCTGGGCTTTCGCACGCTCAACCTGCGGTTTTCGCACTGGAACCCGGCGGCCAGCGGGATTTTTGCGGTGCAGGTGCACGGCCTGGACGCCAGGCCCCTACCCGGCGTGGCCAACCTGGGCATACGGCCTTCGCTCGACCCGGCCGATGTCAACGGCGGGCGCGTGCTGCTGGAAACCTATTGCCTCGAATGGCCGGCGCACCTGGGGCCCGAAGGGGCGTACGGTAAAATTATTCGCGTGGAACTGTTACACAAACTGCACGACGAACTGAAGTACGACGGTCTGGACAGCCTGAAAGCGGGCATTGCCAAGGACTGCGACGACGCGCGGTCGTTTTTTGCCGCCATGCACACCCAAACCAGCCGCCAGACCACGCGCGACCGAATTTAGACGATCTCGTCGCCCGGCTACCGTGTGCATGCCTGCATGCCCGCTGGCAAACAGCCCTTCCACCCATTTTTTCTGCGGCTTTTGCCCCCTTCAGCCAGCCGCCAACAAAAGCACCCATGTCTGACCAAAAAACCGATTACCGCAGCACCCTGAACCTGCCCGACACCCCGTTCCCGATGCGCGGCGACCTGCCCAAGCGCGAGGCCGGCTGGGTCAAGGACTGGGAAGACAAGGGGCTCTACAAGCGACTGCGCGACGCGCGCAGCGGCTCGCCCAAGTTTGTGCTGCACGACGGCCCGCCCTACGCCAACGGCAAGATCCATATCGGTCACGCCGTCAACAAGGTGCTCAAAGACATGATCGTCAAGGCGCGCCAGCTCAAGGGCCTGGACGCCGTCTATGTGCCGGGCTGGGACTGCCACGGCCTGCCGATTGAAAACGCGATTGAAAAGCTGCATGGCCGCAGCCTGCCGCGCGATGAAGTGCAGGCCAAGAGCCGCGCCTTTGCGACCGAGCAGATCGCCGGCCAGATGGCCGACTTCAAGCGCCTGGGCGTGCTGGGCGAATGGGACAACCCCTACCGCACCATGGATTTCGGCAACGAAGCCAATGAAATCCGCGCCTTGAAACGCATCATGGAACGCGGCTTTGTCTACCGCGGCCTGAAACCCGTGTACTGGTGTTTTGACTGCGGAAGTTCGCTGGCCGAATTCGAGATCGAATACGCCGACAAGAAATCGCAGACGCTCGATGTCGGCTTCAAATGCGCCGAGCCTGAAAAGCTGGCCGCCGCCTTTGGCCTGGAAAGCCTCGCCAAGGACGCGTTTGCCGTGATCTGGACCACCACCGCGTGGACCATTCCCGCCAACCAGGCGCTGAACCTGAACCCCGAGCTGGAATACGCACTGGTCGACACCGAGCGCGGCCTGCTCGTGCTGGCCGCCGTGCTGGTGGACAAGTGCCTGGAACGCTACCAACTCACCGGCACCGTGCTGGCGACCACGCTGGGCAAGCACCTGGCGCTGCTGAACTTCATGCACCCGCTGCATGACGTCGATGCCGGTTACCGGCGCCTGAGCCCCGTTTTTTTGGCCGACTACGCCACGGCCGACGACGGCACGGGTCTGGTGCATTCCTCGCCGGCTTACGGGGTGGAAGACTTTAACTCCTGCGTCGCCAACGGCATTGCCCTTGAGGACATCCTGAACCCGGTGCAGGGCAACGGCCGCTACGTCGACGAGCTGCCGCTGTTTGGCGGGCTCAACATCTGGAAAGCCTGCCCGCTCGTGATCGAGACGCTGCGCGAGCACGGCCGCCTGTTTGCCACCGAAAGCATCGTTCACAGCTACCCGCACTGCTGGCGCCACAAGACGCCGGTGATTTACCGCGCAGCGGCCCAGTGGTTCATCCGCATGGACGAGGAAACCGCCGGCACGCAAGGCGTGTTCCCGAAAGACAAGGCCGCCAAAACGCTGCGTCAGCTGGCCCTGGCCGCCATCGAGGAAACCAGCTTTTACCCCGAAAACGGCAAGCTGCGCCTGCAGGGCATGATTGCCGGCCGGCCCGACTGGTGCATCAGCCGCCAGCGCAACTGGGGCGTGCCACTGCCGTTTTTCATCCATACCGCCACCGGCGAGCTGCACCCGCGCACCATGGAGATCATGGACCAGGCCGCCGACATGGTGCAGGCCGGCGGCATCGAGGCCTGGAGCAAGGCCAGCGCCGAATCCATCATTGGCGCTGACGCCCCCGACTACCTCAAGAGCACCGACATTCTGGACGTGTGGTTTGACTCGGGCACGACGCATTTCCACGTGCTCAAGCACAGCCACGCCGCGCAATCGACCTGGCCGGCAGACCTCTACCTCGAAGGCCACGACCAGCACCGCGGCTGGTTTCATTCATCGCTGCTCACCGCCTGCGCCATGTACGACCACGCGCCCTACAAGGGCCTGCTGACGCACGGCTTCACGGTCGACGGCAAGGGCCGCAAGATGAGCAAGAGCGAAGGCAATGTAGTGGCACCCCAAGAGGTCAGCGACAAACTGGGCGCCGAAATCATTCGCCTGTGGTGCGCGTCCACCGACTATTCGGGCGACCTCGGCATTGACGACAAGATTCTGGCGCGCGTGGTGGACGCCTACCGCCGCATCCGCAACACGCTGCGCTTTTTGATGGCCAACGTGAGCGACTTCGACCCGGCCGTTGACACGGTGCCGTTTGACCAACTGCTCGAAATCGACCGCTACGCGTTGAGCCGCGCGGCGCAGCTGCAGGCCGACATCCTCGCGCACTACGAGGTCTATGAATTCCACCCGGTGGTGTCCAAGCTGCAGATTTACTGCAGCGAAGACCTGGGTTCGTTCTACCTCGACATCCTCAAGGACCGGCTCTACACCACCGGCCCGAAGTCGCTGGCACGCCGCAGCGCGCAAACCGCGCTGCACGCCATCACCCACGCCATGCTGCGCTGGATGGCGCCGTTCCTGAGCTTTACCGCCGAGGAAGCCTGGACCCTCTTCGGCCAGTCGGAATCCATCTTTCTGGAAACCTACGCCGACCTCGGCACGCCCGACCCGGCGCTGCTGGCCAAGTGGTCCCGGATTCGCGACATTCGCGATGCCGTCAACAAGGACATCGAAACCCTGCGCGCCGAGGGCAAGGTGGGCTCCTCCTTGCAGGCCAACGTGTCGCTGCAAGTCAAGGCCGACGACCTCGCGCTGCTGGCCAGCCTGGGCGATGACCTGAAGTTTGTCTTCATCACATCGGCGATGGATCTGGTCGCCGGCGACGCGCTTGAGTCCAGCGTCAACGCCAGTTCTGCCGTGAAATGCGAGCGCTGCTGGCATTACCGCGATGACGTCGGGATTGACCCCGCCCACCCCACAATCTGTGGCCGCTGCACCCGCACCCTGCACGGCGCAGGCGAAGACAGGAAGTTTGCCTGATGGCCAAAACCACGTTCACCAAATCGTCGTCCAGCATGCTGCCCTGGCTGGGCTTGGCGCTGATGCTGCTGATTGCCGACCAGTTCACCAAAGTCCTGATCCTGGGCTACTACCGTCTCGGCGATGCCACCACGATCACCAGCTTTTTCAACATTGTGCGGGTTCACAACACCGGCGCGGCCTTCTCGTTCCTGGCGTCGGCGGGGGGCTGGCAGCGCTGGTTTTTCACCGCGATTGGCGTGGCGGCGGCGCTTTTCATTGTGTGGATGCTCAAGTCGCATCCCGGACAAAAGCTTTTCTCGTTCGCGCTGGCCTGCATTTTGGGCGGCGCGGTGGGCAACGTGATTGACCGCACGCTGCACGGCTACGTGGTGGACTTCCTGGATTTCCACTACGCAGGCTGGCATTTCCCGGCCTTCAACATTGCGGATGCCGGGATCTCCATAGGCGCAGTCTGCCTGATCCTGGACGAGTTGCTGCGGGTCAGGCGCGCAAAAGGTTAAACCCCAGTGGCACAGCCCGCATCAGGCATCAGGCAACAGGCAACAGGCATTACTCAGAGCTACTTCTGCCTCTTGGGCGGTAAGGATAAGCGCCGTTAAAGCTCGACCCCGAGTCCCCGCTCATCATCAAGTCGCCCCGGCGCTGCGCTTCAAGCACTTGTGCCTTCACCTCCGCCCGCGTCAGGCCCGATGTAGCAGACGTACCACCCGGGTAGCGCTGCGTGAATGCAGATTCCGAATCGCCGAACGACATCAAGTCGCCCCGGCGCTGCGCTTCAAGCAGTTCACCCCGGACTTCGGTGCGCGTTCTGCTTTGTGCGCTGGCGCTGGCCGGGAAATTGCGTGGGTAAAGCTCATTGAGCTTCCTGCCAGTCTCCCCGTCGGCCATGACATCGCCCGTGCGCTGGGCATCCAGTAGTTCCGCCCTAACCTGTTCGCGTGTTTTGGCAGCGGCCGCATCTTGCGCAAAAACGGGGCCTGCCGCCACCGCAAGAGCAAGAATGGATGCCGTTGTTCTTAATCTGGTGTTCATGATGAACCTCCTTCAACAGTCAATCAAAACGGCTGGCAAGGAAAGGAATTCGCCTCGGGCCAGCCTCAGCGAGTCGTCGTATTTTTTTTCGACTCATTGCTTTGACAGCCGCCATCAAGGCGAAGTTTCGGAAGAACTGTTTCAAGGCGAGAAGCATCTTGTCAAGACGTAATGCCCGTGCGCGGCAAAGCAAACGCAATTGCAGCCACGGACAGCATGGCGGTGTCATCAGGCATGCAGGCTGGCGAGCTTGGTAAAGTTGCGGGCATGAATCAACGCCTGACCCCCGCCACCGCCCTGCTCTTGGTGCTCCCCCCCTTGCTCTGGGCCGGCAACGCCGTGGTGGGCCGCCTGGTCCACGATCTGGTGCCGCCCATGACGCTGAACTTTCTGCGCTGGGCGCTGGCTTTTTTGATTCTGCTGCCGCTGGCCTACCCGATCCTGCGGCGCGGCAGCGCCATGTGGCTGAACTGGCGGCGCTTTGCCCTGCTGGGGCTGCTGGGCGTGGGCTGCTACAACGCGCTGCAATACCTGGCGCTGCAGACCTCCACGCCGCTCAATGTGACCCTGGTCGCCTCCAGCATCCCGGTCTGGATGCTGCTGGTGGGCGGGCTTTTCTTCGGGCAGCGCATCTCGCGCCAGCAGATCGCGGGCGCCCTGATGTCGGTCGTGGGGGTGCTGGTGGTGCTGTCGCGCGGGCAGTGGGCGCTGCTGGTGGAAGTGCGGCTGGTGCCCGGCGATGTCTATGTGCTGCTGGCCACGCTGGCCTGGGCGTTTTACAGCTGGCTGCTGTCGCAACCCAAGGAACCACCCGAACTTCGCCGCGACTGGGCGGCCTTCCTGATGGCGCAGATTTTCTTCGGCCTGGGGTGGTCGGGCTTGTCTGCAGCCGGCGAATGGACGCTGACGGACGCGCACATCAGCTGGGGATGGCCGCTGGCCAGCGCCCTGCTCTATGTGGCCGTGGGGCCTGCCGTGATCGCCTACCGCTGCTGGGGCATGGGCGTGCAGCGCGTCGGCCCGGCGATTGCCGGATTTTTCTCCAACCTCACGCCGCTGTTTGCCGCCGTGCTGTCAGCCGCCTTTCTGGGTGAACTGCCGCATCTGTATCACGCACTGGCGTTTTTGTTGATCGTGGGCGGCATTGTGGTGTCATCGCGGCGCTAAGCCGGCCGGCTACGGCGGCGCGTCCAGCCCGAACTGCGCCCTGAACGCGGCGCAGAACTCGCCGGTTCCGCTCAGGGCCAGCGTGTAGGTGTGGCGCGGCTTGCCGGGCGGGCCGGGCGCCACAGAAAACCGGCGCATCAATTCGTCGTATTGAACCGCCTGCGAAGCCGTGAATTCCAGCAGGCCCTGCAGGTCATAGTCCCAGTCACCGCCCTCCTCCAGCGGGCCGCGCTGGCCTGCAAACGCGGTAAAGGCCCAGTCCAGCACCCGGGCCAGCTCGGCCTGCACCGCAGGCACCTGCTCGGGCCAGATGGAGGCTGCCGCCTCCAGGGTACCCATGCCTTCGGTGTCCTCGCTGTAGTCAAAAACCAGGTAGTCCAGCGATTGCACGAATCAGCCGCTCAATACGTCCCGGGATACGCGCCGCCGTCGGCCAGCACGTTCTGGCCGGTCATGTAGGCCGCGTGCGTGCTGCACAGGAAGGCGCAGATGGCACCGAATTCATCCGGCGTGCCAAAGCGCTGGGCCGGGATGTTCTTGCGGCGCGCGTCGGCCAGGGCTTGCACCGACTGACCGGTTTTTTCAGACGTGCCCTGGAGCATGTTCTTGATGCGGTCGGTGTCAAACACGCCGGGCAGCAGGTTGTTGATGGTCACGCCCTGCGCCGCCAGCTTGCTGCGCGCCACGCCCGCCACAAAGCCGGTCAGGCCGCTGCGTGCGCCGTTGGACAGGCCCAACGCCTCGATCGGTGCCTTCACCGAGCTGGAGGTGATGTTGATGATGCGGCCAAAGCCGCGCGCTGCCATCCCGTCCACCGTGGCCTTGATCAGCTCGATCGGCGTCAGCATGTTAGCGTCCACCGCCTTGATCCAGTCGTCCCGCGCCCAGTCGCGGAAGTCGCCCGGCGGCGGGCCGCCCGCGTTGGTGACGACGATGTCGAAGTCCTGGCGCACCGCAAACACGGCAGCGCGGCCTTCTGCCGTGGTGATGTCCGCAGCAACAAATTGCACCGTAGCGCTCGCCGGCCGGGCGCTGTCAGCGATCAATTTGTTGGCAGCCGCCTCCAGCACCGCGGCACCGCGCGCCACGATCAGCACATGCACGCCTTCCCGCACCAGCGCCTGCGCGCAGCCAAAGCCCAGCCCTTTGCTAGCGCCGCACACCAGCGCCCATTTACCTGCAATACCTAAGTCCATACGATCTCCTTGATGAAAAAATTAACGTAAAAAGTGTTTGGGGGGAGCGCATGACGCGCAGTGCAAAGCGGGGGGCCAGCGAACGCAGCGCCGGGCCGCCCCAAGCGAAGTTCAGCCCCCTCGGGGGGCAGCGCATGACACGCAGTGCAAAGCGTGGGGGCCACATCTTTAGCGCCCCGGCCGTGTGAACACAAAAATCCCGGCGATCACCAGCACCGTGCCGGCCGCCACCCAGGCAGTGAACGGTTCACCCAGAATCACCGCCCCCATCAAAATCGTGGACAAAGGGCCGACCATGCCGGTCTGCGCCGCCAGGCTGGCGCCAATGCGCTCGATCGCCATCATCACCATCAAGACCGGCACCGCCGTGCACAGCGTGGCATTGAGCAGCGACAGCCAGATCACTTCGGGCGCCACGGCGGCAGCGCTCAGGGGCCTGAGCAGCACAAACTGCAGCAGGCAAAGCAGGCAGGCGACCGTGGTGGCCAGCCCCACCAGCCGCAGCGAACCCAGGCGCTGGACCAGTTCGCCGCTGTAGACCAGATAAACCGCATAGCTGATGGCGCTCAGAAACACCAGCAAAGCGCCCAGCGCCGCAGAAGCCGCATCGTCACCCTGCAGCGTGATCTCGTGGCCAAACACCAGCACCACACCGCAGTAGCTGATCGCCATGCCCATCATTTGCCGCGGCGTGATGCGCCGCTTGTACAGCACCAGCCCCATCAGCAAGACCAGCGTGGGATTGAGATACAAAATCAGCCGCTCCAGCGAGGCACTGATGTGCGCCAGCCCGGCAAAGTCAAGAAAGCTGGCCAGGTAGTAGCCGGTAAACCCGAGCCAGACCACGCCCAGCCAGTCCTTGCGCGTCAGCGCGGCTTTGCCCCGGCTGGCCCACCAGGCCATCAGCGCAAAAATCGGCAGCGCAAACAGCATGCGGTACATGATCAGCGTCACGGCGTCGACGCCATGGCGGTAGGCCAGCTTGACGATGATCGCCTTGCCGCTGAACGCGATGGCGCCCAGGGTGGCGAGCGCCAAGCCGACCGCTATGCTTTTAGGCGCTACCTGCACCCGCTCGCCTTGCGCCAAATGGCTATTTTGTTCTGAACTGTTACTCAAAATGTCTTTTTTGAAATCCGCATGCTGCCAAGTGTCGCACGGGCCCTGCAGCCAGCGTCATAGGCCATCGGCGCGGCGCTCACCGTCATTGGCGAGGTCAATTGCCAAGGGCCCCTGACCAGCGGACCACACCAGCATGTACTGGAATGTCCCGCCCGTCAGGGGCCCTTTGATCACCGGGTGTGACGCCGGCCAGGTGCGCGCCGTTATTCCTCGACGAAAGCCTCTTCCCGCTTGTTCTTCACGGCGGGCAGCAGCACGATGATCAGCATCAGGGCACCGGCCGCCAGCAAACCGGCCGACAGCGGACGGGTCACAAACACGCTCCAGTCGCCACGCGACAGCAGCAGCGCCCGCCGCAAATTCTCCTCCATCATGGGGCCCAGAATAAAGCCCAGCAGCAAGGGTGCCGGCTCGGCCCCCAGCTTGACAAAGATGTAGCCGATCACGCCGAACAGACCCACCATCCAGACGTCCCAGGTGTTGTTGTTGGTCGAGTACACGCCAATCGCGCAAAACAGCACAATCGCCGGGAACAGGTAGCGGTAAGGCACGGTCAGCAGCTTGATCCAGATGCCGATCAGCGGCAGGTTCAGGATCACCAGCATCGCGTTGCCAATCCACATTGAGGCGATCAGGCCCCAGAACAGTTCCGGGTTGCTGGTCATGACCTGCGGGCCGGGCTGGATGTTGTGAATCGTCATGGCGCCCACCATCAGGGCCATCACGGCGTTGGGCGGAATGCCCAGCGTGAGCAGCGGAATGAAGGACGTCTGTGAACCGGCGTTGTTGGCCGACTCAGGCGCGGCCACACCGCGGATGTTGCCCTGGCCGAAAGGCACTTCGCCCGGCTTCATCTTCATCTTCTTTTCCAGCGCATAGGCCGCAAAGGCCGACAGCAAGGCACCGCCGCCAGGCAAGATGCCCAGTGAAGAACCGAGCAGCGTGCCGCGCAGCACGGCAGGCGTCATGTCCTTGAAGTCCTGCTTGGT
>JAUSDK010000083.1 GCA_030650875.1 Polaromonas sp. | reverse complement strand
CTGGCGCGCGCCTCAAGGCTCGCAGCTGAAGGACTCCCGCACGGAGCCGGACGCGAGCCTGGGGCTCAAGCTCATGCTCATGCTGATCGGCCCGCTGGCGCCTGACGAGATGCTCTAGGCGTCCGGAACGGAACGGCCGGGAACACTCCCCCTCAACGCCCTCAGGCATCTATCAGGCCTCCGGCGTGTCGGTATCGCGCAGGCCATCCAGCAGCCCCTTGCGCGCCGCCGCCGCCAGCGCCTCGTATTTCGTCCTGAAGGCGTCCAGTGCTTCCTCGTTCAGCTCCTCGAGATCAAGCAGCGCGTTGTGTGCGCCCTGGGTCGCACGTATGAGTTCGTCCAGCTTGATCTGGATCGCCTCCGTGTCGCGGTTCTGCGAGTTCTGGATCAGAAAAACCATCAGGAAGGTGACGATGGTGGTGCCGGTGTTGATCACCAGCTGCCAGGTATCGCTGAAGCCGAACAGCGGCCCGGTGACGATCCAGGCGAGGATCACCAGCAGCGCCATGAAAAAGGTCGCCGGTCGGCCGGCATAACGCGAGGCGGCCTTGGCCGCGTTGGAATACCAGTTGTTCTTGCTTGCCATGTTGTGTTCCAGGGGTTAGGAGAGGCTGGCATCGGGAAACCCGATGCTGCATCCCATGTGGATCTTGGCGACATCAACCGACCCTGCGGCGAGCGCACCGGCCTCGCGCACGCGCGCCCGGCAGCCGGGCGCATGAACAGGCCGGAGCGGCTCGCTCAGCATGAATGGCCCCCGTGCCTGTCGCTGGTCCAGGGAGCCTGGCTTGCTATCGATTCGATAGCCAAATGCGCCCATTCCTCAAGGGCCACAGACCAACACCGCTTGAAAACCGGATGACGACTCACTTCACTCACTTCATGCCGTCCAGCAGCCGCGCAAACACCTTCCAGAACGCCGCTTCCTGGGTGGTCGCAAAGTTGATGCGCATCAGGGTGCTGGGCTTGCGCACCGCGTGAAACAGCGCGCCGGGGGCGATCAGATAGTCCTCGTCGAGCATGCGCTGCGCCAGCGCGTCGGTGTCGACGCCGGTTTCGACCCAGCCGAACAGGCCGGCCGGTTCGGCCGCGAAGCTGCAGCCGTGGGCCAGCGCCAGCTGCACGCTGCGACCGCGCGCCTGGTCGAGCCGGCTGCGTATGCGCTCGGCGTGGCGGCGCAGCTGGCCCTGGTCTATGCACCAGGCCAGCGCCTGTTCCAGCAGCGCGGGCGTGCTCAGGGTGGCCAGCAGCTTGGAGGTAAGCAGGCGCTCGACCAGTTCGGGCGGCGCCGCCATGAAGCCCACGCGCCAGCCGGGCGCCAGAATCTTGGCAAAGCCGCTGACGTAAATGGTGCGCTGCAGGCCGTCGAGCGCGCACAGCCGGGTGGCGTGCTCGGGCGCCAGGTGGCTGTAGGTGTCGTCTTCAACAATATGAAAGTTGTGCTGGTGCGCCAGCTGCAGCACGCGGTGGGCGCTGCCCGGCGTGATGCAGTAGCCGGTCGGGTTGTGGAACACGCTGACGCTGACAAACAGCTTGGGGGCATGCAGCTGGCAGTAATGCGCCATCACCGCCAGGTCGGGGCCGGAGGCAGCGCGCGGCACCGGCAAAATCCGCATGCCCAGCGCATCGAGCCGGGCAAACTCCACCGCCCAGCCGGGTTCCTCGACCATCACGCAGTCGCCGGCCCGCAGCAGCGTGCGGCTGACGATGTCCAGCGCATGGGTGGCGCCGACGGTGGTGATGATCTGCCCGGGCGCGGCCTGCACATTGAGCGCGCCCAGCTTTTGCGACAGGGCGCGCCGCAGGCCCGCGTCGCCCAGCGGCTCGCCGTACTGCAGCGAAAACGCCCGCAGCGCGCTGGCGCTGGTAACCTTGCGCACGGCCGCCGGCATGAAGCTGGTTTCCAGCCAGTCCGGCGGAAACACCCCCATGCCGGGCTGTGGTTTGCTGCTGGTCGGGTGGAACATGCCGCGAATCAGCGCGGCCGCGTCGACCGGCCCGTTGACTATGTTTTTAACAGCTGCCTGCGCTTTACTTGCAGTCGCCAGAGGCATATTTGGCGATGAATCCCGGACAAAGAATCCGCGGTTGCGGCGCGCCACCACCAGGCCCTGCGCCTGCAGCTGGTCGTAGGCGGCCACCACCGTGGACACGCTCACGCCCTGCTGCCCGGCGCACAGCCGCACCGACGGCAGGCGCGCGCCGGGCGCCAGCAGGCGGCTGCGAATGCGCTCGGCAAAGAGGGCGCTGAGTTGCTCGGTCAGGGATTGCGACGCGGTCTTGATCAACATGGCGGGGTCCGGGGGACGGGATGGAACAGCTGTACTGACAAGGCGAGCCATACAGTTTCTAAATTTGTACCCGTAACTGTACTGCTACTGTGCTGGTTTCAACGATAAAGTATTTCCCATGAACTGGCAAGAATTCACCGCTTTACTGGTGCTGGCCACGGCGATGAGCTTCACGCCCGGGCCCAACACCACCCTGTCCACCGCCCTGGCGGCCAACCACGGCCTGCGCCGCGCCATGCCCTTTGTCTGCGCCGTGCCGGTCGGTTGGGGCCTGCTGCTGAGCCTGTGCACACTGGGCCTGGGCGCGCTGGTGCTGGCCGTGCCGCTGCTCAGCTGGGCCGTCAAGTTTATCGGCGTGGCCTACCTGCTGTGGCTGGCGTTCAAGCTGGCCCGTTCGCGCCAGCTCAATGAAGCCGATGCGGCGCGCCTGAACGTCACATTCTGGCAAGGCGCGGCGCTGCAGTTTGTCAACATCAAGGCCTGGATGCTGGCGCTGGCGATTGTCAGCGGCTGGATTGCCGGGCGCACCGAGCCGGGCCTGCGCTTTGCCGTGGTGCTGCCGGTGATGCTGGCCTATGCGTTTGCCAGCAACCTGAGCTATGCGCTGGCGGGCGCGTTGCTGCGCGACTGGCTGCGCGGGCCGGACGGCACCGGCCGGCGGCTGCTGGCCTTTAACCGCGTCATGGCCGGCGTGCTGGTGCTCACCGCGGTCTGGATGCTGTTCCTGTGACCGCGCACAGCGCAGCCGACATCCGCCGGGGCCTGTGGCTGGGCCTGCTGGGTATCGTGATTTTTGCGGTCACGCTGCCGATGACGCGGCTGGCCGTGGGCACGCCGGACGCGCCGCAAATGTCGGGGGTCTTCATTGCGATGGGCCGGGCGCTGGTGGCGGCCGCGCTGTCGGCGCTGTTTTTGCTCGCCACGCGCGCACCGTGGCCGCAGCGCCAGCAGCTGCGGCCACTGGCCATGACCGCCGCCGGCGTGGTGCTGGGCTTTCCGCTGTTCACGTCCATCGCCATGCGCCATGTCGAAGCGGTGCATGCGAGCGTGATCGTCGGCATCTTGCCGCTGGCCACGGCGGCCGTCGGCGCGCTGCTGCACCGCCAGCGGCCGTCCGCCGGATTCTGGCTCTGCGCGGGCCTGGGCAGCGCGCTGGTGGTGGCGTTTGCGGTGCTGCGGTCGGGCGCGCCGGGCGGCGGCTGGTCCATCAGTCTGGCCGACTTGTTGCTGCTGGCCGCCATGTTGTGCGCCGCCGTGGGCTACGGCTACGGCGCGCGCCTGTCGCAGCAGATGCGCGCCGAGCATGTCATTTGCTGGGCGCTGGTGATGGCGCTGCCGCTGACCTTGCCGCTGGCGCTGGCCACCTGGCCCGCCGCGCCGCTCAAGGCCACGGCCTGGTGGGGCTTTGCCTACCTCGCGGTGTTTTCAATGTGGCTGGGCTTTTTTGCCTGGTACCGCGGCCTGGCGCTGGGCGGCACGGTGCGCGTCAGCCAGGTGCAACTGGTGCAGCCCTTCTTGTCGATGCTGTTTGCCGTACCGCTGCTGGGCGAACGGCTGGACGCGGTGACGGTCGGCTTTGGGCTGGCGGTGATCGCCACGGTGTTCATCGGCAAGAAAATGCCGGTGAATGCGGGGCTGTACACCCGCTTACCGTCCAAAGTTTGAGATGATTCAGTATTGGGGCGTCGTTGAGCGCCCCGCCATCAGGAGATTGCAATGAAATGGACCCAGGCGCGACGCGCCCAGAAAATGAACCCATCGGTGATCCGCGAGATCCTGAAGGTCACCGAAAAGCCCGGCATCATCAGCTTTGCCGGCGGCCTGCCCTCACCCCAGACCTTTCCGGTCAGCGCCTTTGCGACGGCCTGCAACACCGTGCTGGGCGGCGACGCCCACGCCGCGCTGCAGTACGCGGCCAGCGAAGGCTATGCGCCGCTGCGCGAACTGGTGGCAGCCATGCTGCCCTGGGACGTGGACCCGGCGCAGGTCCTGATCACCACCGGCTCCCAGCAGGGGCTGGACCTGATTGCCAAGGTGCTGATCGACGAAGGCAGCCGCGTGCTGGTCGAAACGCCGACCTACCTGGGCGCGCTGCAGGCCTTCACGCCCATGGAGCCCGACATTGTCAGCGTGGCCAGCAACGACGACGGCCTGGACCTGGCCGACCTGGCAGCCAAGGCCGAGGGCGCGCGCTTTTTCTACGTGCTGCCCAACTTCCAGAACCCGACCGGCCGCACCATGAGCGAAGCGCAGCGCGCCGCCCTGAGCCTTGAAGCCGCGCGCCTGGGCCTGCCGCTGGTGGAAGACAACCCCTACGGCGATTTGTGGTTTGACACCCCGCCGCCGCCGCCGCTGACCGCGCGCAACCCCGACGGCTGCATCTACCTGGGCTCGTTTTCCAAGGTGCTGGCGCCGGGCTTGCGGCTGGGCTTCATGGTCGCGCCGCTGTCGATTTTCCCCAAGCTGCTGCAGGCCAAGCAGGCCGCCGACCTGCACAGCCCCGGCTTTAACCAGCGCCTGGTGGCCGAGGTGATGAAGGACGG
>JAUSDK010000079.1 GCA_030650875.1 Polaromonas sp. | reverse complement strand
CCCCTTACTTACCTCAAGGCCTTGAAGGCTCCCACTATGACGACAACAAACAATCCGCCTGCCCCCGTGGTCGGTGTGGTGATGGGCTCCAGCAGCGACTGGGAAACGATGCAGCACGCAGTGCAGATTTTGCAGCAATTTGGCGTGGCGCACGAGGCCCGCGTCGTGTCGGCCCACCGCATGCCTGACGACCTGTTTGCCTATGCCGAGCAAGCGTCTGGTCGGGGCCTGCAGGCCATCATTGCCGGTGCTGGCGGTGCCGCGCACCTGCCCGGCATGTTGGCCGCCAAAACCACGGTGCCGGTGCTGGGCGTGCCGGTCGCCAGCAAGCATTTGCAGGGCGTCGATTCGCTGCACAGCATCGTGCAGATGCCCAAGGGCATTCCGGTCGCCACGTTTGCGATTGGCCATGCCGGCGCGGCCAATGCGGCGCTGTTTGCCGTCGCCATGCTGGCGCTGCACGACCAGGCACTGGCCGACCAGTTACAGGCGTTTCGCACCGGTCAAACCGCCGCCGCACGCGCCATGACGCTGCCGCCCGTATGAGCGCGCCGTCCGGTTTGCCGGTTTTTCCGGGCACGGTGGACGCCGCCGGCCAGCCCGCCACGCTGGGCGTGATGGGCGGCGGCCAGTTGGGCCGCATGTTTGTGCATGCCGCGCAGCGCCTGGGCTACTTCACCGCCGTGCTCGACGCTGATCCGCACAGCCCGGCGGGTCTGGTTAGCCACCACCACATCCAGACCAGCTACAGCGATGCCCAGGGCCTGGCGCAACTGGCGCAGCTGTGCGCCGCCATCACCACCGAATTTGAAAACGTGCCGTCTGCCGCATTGAAGACGCTGGCCGCACGCCGCCCGGTCGCGCCCGGCGCGGCTGCCGTGGCGATTGCGCAGGACCGCATCCAGGAAAAGTCGCATTTCACGGCCAGCGTTGGCGTGGCGGGCGTCACCTGCGCGCCCTACGCCGTCATTCAAACGCCGGAGCAGCTCAAGGCCGTTCCCGCCGATCTGCTGCCCGGCATCTTGAAGACGGCCCGCATGGGCTACGACGGCAAGGGCCAGGCGCGCGTTAAAAACGCCGCCGAGCTGGCTGCGGCTTGGGCCGAGTTGAAGCAGGTGCCCTGCGTGCTTGAAAAGCTGCTGCCGCTCAAGGCCGAATGCTCGGTGATCGTGGCGCGCGGCTGGGACGGCCGCACCGTCGGCTTTGCGCCGCAGCTGAATGTGCATGTCGACGGCATTCTGGCCGTGACCGAGGCGTATGAAGGAAACATGCCTCTGGCGCTTGCCGCACGGGCACAGGCAGCTACCAAAGCCATAGCGGATCACATCGGCTACGTCGGCGTGCTGTGCGTCGAGTTCTTCGTGATCGACGACGGCAGCGAGCACGGCGCGCTGGTCGTCAACGAGATGGCGCCGCGCCCGCACAACAGCGGCCACTACACCCTGGACGCCTGCGATGTGTCGCAGTTTGACCTGCAGGTGCATGCCATGGCCGGCTTGCCGCTGCCCGCGCCGCGCCAGCATTCGCCTGCCATCATGCTCAATCTGCTGGGCGACCTGTGGTTTGACGCCGCCGGCCAGCCCCGTACGCCCGACTGGCAGGCCGTGCTGGCGCTGCCCGGCGCGCACCTGCACCTGTACGGCAAAACCGACGCACGGCCCGGCCGCAAGATGGGGCATTTGACCTTCACGGCCGCCGATGTGGCCAGCGTGAAAGCCACGGCGTGCCAGGCCGCCCGGGTTCTGGGCCTGCCGGGTTTTGAAAGCGCGCCATGATCCTGCCCGGCACCGACCCGCAGGCGATTACAGACGCCGCCCGCTGCATCCGGGCCGGTGGTCTGGTCGGTTTTCCGACTGAAACCGTCTACGGCCTGGGCGCCGATGCGTCCAGCGACGAAGCCGTCGCCGGCATTTTTGCCGCCAAGGGCCGGCCCGCCGACCACCCGTTGATCGTCCACGTGGCCGAGGCGTCGCAGGTAAACGATTACGCCCGCAGCGTGCCGCCGTTTGCCGCGCGCTTGACGCAGGCCTTCTGGCCCGGGCCGCTCACGGTCATCTTGCCGCGCAGGCAAGGCGTGGCCGCCGCCGCAGCCGGGGGCCAGGACTCGATCGGCCTGCGCTGCCCGTCGCATCCGGTGGCGCTGGCGTTCCTGAAGGCCTGCCTGGAATTGGGCGTCAGTGGCGTGGCCGGGCCCAGCGCCAACCGTTTCGGCCGCGTCAGCCCGACCAGCGCGCAGCATGTTCAGCAGGAGTTTGGCGATGCCTTGCTGGTGCTCGACGGCGGGCCGTGCGCGGTCGGCATCGAGTCCAGCATTGTGGACTGCACCCGGGACCGGCCCGTGCTGTTGCGCCCCGGCGTGCTGACCCGCGCCCAGTTAGAGGCCGCTTGCGGCGAACCGGTGCTGGACAAGGAGGATTTGCAGCCAGCCGGCCACGCCCCGCGCGCGCCCGGCACGCTGGCCGCGCATTACGCGCCCAACGCCAAGGTGCGCCTGATGGACGCCAGCGCGATCCAGACCGCGCTCGACCTGCTGGGCGCCGACGCTGCCCACATTGCGGTCTATGCCCGCAGCGTGCTGCGCATCCCATCGGCCAAGGTGCTGTTTCGCCGCATGCCCGACGATGCGGCGGCCACCGCCCAGCAGCTGTTTGCCGTGCTGCGCGACTTCGACGCCCAAGGCATCAAGCTGATCTGGATTGAGCACCCGCCCGCCACCGCCGAATGGGACGGCGTGCGCGACCGGCTGGGGCGGGCTGCCGCAAGCTGAAGGGGCGTGCAGGCGAAAAAAAACCGCCCTGAGGCGGTTTTCTGACAGCGCAGGGCGCCGGGGTTCCAGGGCTACAGGCCGCCCAGGTTCTGGATGGCGTCAATCACCATGCCGGTGCCGATGGCCAGCAGCAAGATGTCCGACCCTACACGCACATAGCGCTGTCCAGCCGGCGGCGCGCCCAACTGGATAACCACTGATTGCGGCACGCTGTAGTAAACGACATCACCCGGCAAAGGCTGGCCGACGTTCCACTTGCGGGCCTGTCCCGGCGGCATGCAGCCATTGTTTTTCTTGGCCAGTCCCGGTGGGCAGTTGCCCGCGCGGTATTGCTCGCCGTAGTAGTTGCGTACTGCAGTGCGCTGGGTGTCGTTGAAATAGCTGCCCACCCGAACCTGCGGCCCTTGCGGCCCTTGCGCAGATTTGGCCGGCCGGTTCGCCTGTGCCTGGCGAGGGGCGGTGTTTCCATCCCCTTGCGCGGACCGGCCCGGCTGGTTGTGCATTTGCTGTTGCTCGGGCTTGCCCTTGCCATTGCCATTGCCCGCCCACTCCGGCTTTTCAGCCATGGCCCCGGCCCCGGCCAGCAGGCCTGCGGCCAGGAACACCAGGGTGCGGCTCATGTTGAGTTCACTGATTTTCATGCTGGACCTTTTGATGGCTTAGGGGAACGTGAAGTTGTTCGTGATCGTGGCATCTTTGGCCAGCGGAGTCACGAGCGCGGCGGCCTTGTCGGCAAAACCGGTCAGGCTGGCCTTGACGCTGTATTTACCCGCCGCAGCCGTGTCGGGCGAAAAGGCCAGCACGTTAGGCGCGGCCACATAAGACGCGATCCGCGGCGCCGCGACGGGGACGGTGTAGCTGTAGCTACCCGTGATGCCGTTGACGAACTGACCCGCAACTTCCACGGAGGCGGGGTTTCCACTTGTCAGCGTCAGCGGCTGCAGTACGCGCACCAGAGTGTCCACCGGTGCGGTGCCGCTCAAGATCCCGGTGTCAGAAACCGGAGGAGTTGACAACGGCGTAACCTCGGTCACCTTCTCCGACGCAACGGTCACGCCGGTCACCACCGAGGTGGTTCGCCCGAGTGCCGTCATCACCAGCGTGTAGCTGCCCGGTGCGACGGGCAGCAAGAAGTTGCCGTATACGTCTGGCGCGGTGGCTTTCACAGCGACGCCATCCTGCTGCAGCGACACGTTGGTGTAGCCAGTAACCAGCGGCAGTTGCACGGAGCCCTTGACGCCGGAAATGTAGCGCGGAATCACGGTGAGCTGCGGTTTGAGCAGGTATTTTCCCGCGTTGCCTGCGACAACGACGGATTTGCACGCGTCAAAGTCGATCACGAAATTAGCCAGCTGGTTGGGGCCGATATCGATTTTGAACTGCTTGGCCTTGACGCCGGATTGCGAGCCGCTTGGTGCATCAAGCTCCACCACGGTCTGGTCTTTGGTGAGCACCACGGTATTGGCCAGTGGGGTAGTCTTGTTGTCTGCCAGAACCAGCCGCATCTGGTTGTAGCTGCCGGTGGGTAGTGTGACCTCACCGAGTTCTGCCAGATCGCCATTTTGAAGTTTTAGCAAATCCACGTGTAGGGGGCGTTCTGTAAAATCGATTTCGGACCAGCCGCCTTCGCCTACGGCCCCGCTGGCGCTGGCGCTCTGGTGGACGCGGACCTTCAGGATCGTCACGTTGACGGCGTCATAGCCGCAGGCCGGCGCGTCGGTCAGTGCCAGTTTCAGGGTGCCGGTCTCGGCAGTGCCGCCGCCGCCGCCGCCACAGGCAGCAATACTCGCCACGGCGACGCCGCCCAGGACCAATTTCAAATTATTCAGCAGCTTCATATCAATTCCTCTGTAAATATAGTTTCCAGGTACGTACAACGGGGGTGCCATGGCTACGTATCGGTGTCGAGCATAGCGGCCCATGCCCATGGAAAGCTGTAGGACGAAGTAACAATACTCACAGGTGTTTCAGCCCCATGCGCGTGAGGCGAATACCTTGCCCCCAGGCTTACCGTGCCCTGAAAGCCCGCCGGCCGGTCATCAGTTCAGCGCGGCCCGTGCGTTGTTCTTGTAGGTGTAGAGCGTCACGGCCGGCTTGGTCAACTCGCCCTGGCTGGTAAAAGCGATGTTGGCGGTCACGCCCTTGAACTGCGTTTTGCCGATGAAGGGCAGGTAGGCTTTGGGATCTGTCGAGTTGGCGCGTTTCATGGCGTCGACCAGCACAAAGGTCGCGTCGTAGGCGTAGGGGCTGTAGATCTGGAACTGGCCCGGGAACTTCGCGTCGTACCTTTTCTTCCACTCAGCACCGCCCTGCATTTTCTGCAGCGACGCGCCGCCGGTGGCGCAGACCACGTTTTTGAGCGCGCCGGCCTTGCTCGACAGCTCGGGCAGTTTTTCAGTGCACAGCGCGTCGCCGCCAAAGAACTTCACGTTGGACAAGCCCAGCTGCTCCATCTGGCGCAGCATCGGGCCGGCCTGCGCGTCCAGGCCGCCAAAAAAGATGGCGTCGGGCTTTTTGCTCTTGATGCTGGTCAGGATGGCCATGAAGTCGGTGGCCTTGTCGCTGGTGAACTCCTCGCCGACCACTTCCATGCCTTTTTGTTTGGCCGTGGCCTTGAACACGTCGGCCACGCCCTGGCCGTAGGCCGTGCGGTCGTCGATGATGGCCACGCGCTTGAGCTTGAGCGCGTCGTGGGCATAGATCGCCAGCGCAGCGCCCAGCGCGTTGTCATTGGCAATCAGGCGAAAGCTGGTCTTGTAGCCCGGCTTGGCCAGGTCGGGGTTGGTGGCGGAGGCCGTGATGTGCGGGATGCCGCACTTGTTGTACACGGTGGACGCCGGAATGGTGGTGCCGGACTGAAGGTGGCCCACCACGCCCGCGACCTTGCTGTCGCACAGTTTCTGGGCCACGGCGGTGGCTTGGCGCGGATCGCCCGCGTCGTCTTCGGCCACCAGCTCGAACTTGATCTTTTTGCCGCCAATCACGAGGTTCTGGGCGTTGAGCTCGTCAATCGCCAGGTGCACGCCGTTTTCGGTGTCCTTGCCGATGTGCGCAATGCCGCCCGAGGTGGGGCCGGCGTGGGCGATTTTCACGGTTTGCAGCTCCTGGGCCTGGGCCATGGAGGCGGCCAGGGCCAGCACGGCGGCGGTGATGCAGGAAAGGGCGTTCAGCGGGAAAGATGAGGACATGTCGTATCGCTTGAGGAAAACGAAAAATTATAGGACGCCTGTTCTGGAGAGTAAAAGTTGCTAGACGACTGGTCTACTTCATGGTGTAGACTCGGGGTATGCAAAACGACCACACCGATGTCCGCCAGCACATCCTTAATACGGGACGGTCCATTATTTTGGGCAAGGGGTTCTCGGCCGTGGGCTTGAACGAAATCCTGTCTACCGCCCGCGTGCCGAAAGGCTCGTTTTACTACTACTTCAAGTCCAAGGAAGCGTTTGGCGAGGCGCTGGTTGCCAGCTACCTTTCGGACTACCTGGCGCACGTAGACGCCCTGCTGGCGCCTGACGGCAGCGCGGCGGCGCAGCGCCTGATGCGCTACTGGCAGAGCTGGATGGACACCGGCGTGAGCGACAGCCCGGAATGCAACTGCCTGGTGGTCAAGCTCAGCGGCGAGGTCTCCGACATGTCCGAAGCCATGCGCATGGCCCTGCTGGGCGGCACCCACCAGATCATCGCGCGGCTGGCCGACTGCATAGTGCAGGGCGCTGCGGATGGCTCGCTGCCGGGCACGCTCGATGCGCCCCAGACTGCGTTGACGCTCTACGAGTTGTGGCTGGGCGCCGCCTTGCTGACCAAGCTAAGGCGGGAGCGCAGCGCGCTCGACGCCGCGATGCACGCGACCTTGCGCCTGTTGAATCTGCCGAACCCGAACCCGAACCCGGACCTGGCCGCGGCCTGATCCGGTTCGTTTCTACCCGAACCCGTCTCAACCATTTTTTACCCTATTCATAGCCGACCGGTCTAATTTAAAAGGAATCCCTGATGAAAAAACTACTCTCTCCCCTCAAAGTCGGTCACCAGACACTGAGCAACCGCGTCGTGATGGCGCCGCTGACGCGCTCGCGGGCCAGCCAGCCCGGCGATGTGCCGTCGGCGCTCAACGTTGAATACTATGCACAGCGTGCCACCGCCGGCCTGATCGTCAGCGAAGCCACGCAGGTGTCGCGCCAGGGCCAGGGCTACGCCCTCACGCCGGGCATCTACACCGACGCGCAGGAAGCCGGCTGGACGCAGGTGGTGCAGGCGGTGCATGCGCAGCACGGCCGCATTGCGCTGCAGCTCTGGCATGTGGGCCGCATCTCGCATTCGCTGCTGCAGGAAAACGGCGCCGCGCCAGTCGCGCCCTCTGCGCTGATTGCCAAGGGGGCCCAGTGCTTCGTGATCCAGCCCGATGGCACGGCCGAAAACGTGCCCACTGAAACGCCGCGCGCGCTCAGCACGGACGAGCTGCCCGGCATCGTCGCGCAGTACCGCCAGGCCGCCGTGCGCGGCAAGCGCGCCGGCTTTGACTTTCTGGAAGTGCATGCAGCCAACGGCTATTTGCTCCACCAGTTTCTGGCCACCAACAGCAACCAGCGCACCGACGCCTACGGTGGCACGCTGGAAAACCGCGCCCGCCTGACGCTCGAAGTGCTGGACGCCGTGATCGCCGAAATCGGCGCCGACCGCGTGGGCGTGCGCCTGTCGCCCCACTTTGCGGCGCACGACATCGCGGACGCCGAGGCCGAAGCCAGCGCCCTGTACCTGGCCCAGGCCTTCAGCGCCCGCGGCATTGCCTACCTGCACATTGCCGAGCCCGACTGGGCCGGCGGCCCCGAGCTGACCGACGCCTTCCGCGCGCAAATCCGCGCGGCCTTCAACGGCGCGCTGATTTTTTGCGGCGGCTACACCGCTGCCGACGCCGAGGCCCTGATTGAACAAGGCGTGGGCGACGCCGTCGCCTTTGGCCGCCCCTACATCGCCAACCCCGATCTGGTGGACCGCTTTGCCCAGGGCGCCGAGCTCAATACCCCGGACCGCGCCACGTTTTATGGCGGCGGCGCACACGGATATACCGATTACCCCACACTGGACTTGCAAACAGCCTGAAACCCGGGCGGCCTCAAAAGGAAATGACATGAAAATTCTGATGGTTCTCACCTCGCACGACCAGCTCGGCAACACCGGCAAAAAAACCGGTTTCTGGCTGGAAGAATTCGCCGCGCCTTACTACGCGTTCAAGGACGCGGGCGCCGACATCACGCTGGTGTCGCCCTTGGGCGGCCAGCCGCCGTTGGACCCCAAGAGCGACGAGCCCGATGCGCAAACCGATGCCACGCGCCGCTTCAAGACCGACGCCGCCGCCCAAGCCGCGCTGGCCAGTACCGGCAAACTCGCTGACGTGTCGGGCGACGGCTTTGACGCGCTGTTCTACCCCGGCGGTCACGGCCCGCTGTGGGACCTGGCCGAAGACGCGGCGTCGATCCAACTGATTGAGACCATGGCGGCCGCTGGCAAAACAGTGTCCGCCGTTTGTCATGCGCCCGGCGTGCTGCGCCACGCCAAGGCCGCCGACGGTTCGCCGCTGGTCAAGGGCAAAAAAGTCACAGGTTTCACCAATACCGAAGAAGCTGCCGTGCAACTGACCGACATCGTGCCTTTCCTGGTCGAGGACATGCTGGTGAACAACGGCGGCCACTACCGCAAGGGTGCTGACTGGGCGCCTTATGTGGTGGTCGACGGCAAGCTGATCACCGGGCAAAACCCGGCCTCGTCCGAGCCGGCGGCGCACGCCGTGCTGCGCCAATTGAAGGGCGAATAGCCACACCACGGCCCGAAGGTGTACAACCGCAAGGCTGACGGGCGCCGCGCGCCTTCCCTCAACCGACAAAAAAGGAATTCATGGCCTACCAAAGCACCAACCCCTACAACGGAAAAGTCCTGCAAACGTTTGCGACTATGGACGCGGCGCAGCTGGAGGCCGCACTGGAACGTGCGTCTGAATGCTTTAAGAACGACTGGCAAGGCAAGTCCTACGCCGAGCGGGCCATTATTCTGGCGCGCGCCGCCACGCTGATGCGCGAGCAGGCCCAGCCGTTGGCCGAGCTGATCACCCTTGAGATGGGCAAGCTGATCGCGCAAAGCCTGGGTGAAGTCGCGCTGAGCGCCGCCATCCTGGACTACTACGCCCAGCATGCAGAGCGCTTTCTGGCACCCGAAACGCTGGCCACGGCGCGCGGCGAGGCGCTGGTGGAAAGCTGCCCCGTCGGCGTGCTGTTCGGCGTGGAGCCGTGGAACTACCCCTACTACCAGATCGCCCGCTTTGCCGCGCCCAACCTGATGGCCGGCAACGTCGTGATGGTCAAGCACGCCTCCAGCGTGCCGCAGTGCGCGCTGGCCTTCGAGCGGCTGATGCAGGAGGCCGGCGCCCCCGCAGGCGCCTACACCAACCTGTTCATCTCCAAGGACCAGGTCGCGCAGGTCATCGACGATCCGCGCATTCGCGGCGTGGCCCTGACCGGCAGCGAAGCCGCTGGCGCCGTGGTGGCCGCGCGGGCCGGACAGAACCTCAAAAAGACGACGATGGAGCTCGGCGGCAGCGACGCCTTCATCGTGCTGGAAGACGCCGACCTCGACCGGGCCGTCAAGTGCGCCGTCAGCGGTCGCATGGGCAATTCGGGCCAGGCCTGCACCGCGTCCAAGCGCTTCATCGTGGTTGACGCGCTGGCCGACCGCTTCCTGGAAAAATTCCAGGCCGCCATGGCCAACTTTGCGCCCGGCGATCCGCTCGACAAGCAGACCACGCTGGCGCCGTTGTCGTCCGCCGAAGCGCTGGACAACCTGCTGGGCCAGGTGCAGCGCGCGGTGGCCGGCGGCGCCCGCGTGGTGATGGGCGGCGCGCGCATGGACCATGCCGGCGCCTTCATGCAGCCCACCATCCTGACCGACATCAGCGAAAGCAATCCGGCCTACAAGGAAGAGTTCTTTGGCCCGGTCGCGCTATTCTTCAGGGTGGCCGACGAAGCGGCGGCCGTGGCCCTGGCCAACGACTCGCCGTTTGGCCTGGGCGGCTCGGTGTTCACGCAGGACATCGCGCGCGGCAAGCGGGTGGCACGCCAGATCGACACCGGCATGGTGTTCATCAACGCGCCCGCCTCGTCGTCGCCGGAACTGCCTTTCGGCGGCGTCAAGAATTCCGGTTATGGCCGCGAGCTGTCGGGCGCGGGCATCCAGGAGTTCGTCAACAAAAAGCTGATTCGTGTGGCGTGAGCAGCCCTGACGCCGCTGGCACCGTTGCCACCCTGACCGCCGTGCAGCGCCTGCGCGCGCGCCTGGACGGCGACGCCTCGCTTGTCAATGCGCTGCTGGTCGGGTTGCTCGCCGTGCTGCTGCTGCTGGCCTTTGTGGTGGGCGGCGCCGAAGTCATGGAGGGCGACACGCACAGTTTTGATCTGTACCTGCTGCAGGGCGCGCAATCGGTGCGGGCCGGCCATCCGTGGCTGGCCGCCATCATGCGCGACTTCAGCGCGCTGGGCAGTACCGCGGTGATGACGCTGTTCACGGTGATCACCGTCGGCTACCTGGCGCTGGTCTCGGCCCGGGCCACGGCCCTGCTGGTGGCCACGTCCGTCATCACGGGCGCCTTCTTTGTGCAGTTTCTCAAGGCCGGTTTCGGGCGCCTGCGCCCTGACGTCGGCTTTGCCGACCTGGTCGCGACCGGCCTGAGCTTTCCGAGCGGCCACGCCAGCATGTCCGCCATCGTCTTTCTGACCCTGGGCGCGCTGATCGCCCGCACCCGCAGCCGCGTGCCCGAGCGCCTTTATATTCTGGCGGCGGCCGCGCTGCTGGCGCTGCTGGTCGGCATCAGCCGCGTCCTGCTGGGCGTGCACTGGGCCACCGATGTGCTGGGCGGCTGGGCCTTTGGCGCCGCCTGGGCCATGGCCTGGCTGCTGCTGGCGCGCTTTCTGGCCCCAAGACCAGTCGGCATAAACGCCTGACCCTTTCATCACCCCTTGATAATGCCCGCCCTTCGGGGCCGGCTTGCTTCACATGCTCAACACCAACTTTTCCGAACGCGCCGTTGTCAACACCCTGACCGCACCCTGGCAGGCGTCCCCCGCCGCCCTGGTGCAGCGCCGGCTGATTGAGCGCGACGGCGGCGAAGTCGCACGCGCCACCTCCATCGTCCGCTACGGCGCAGGCGCCCGCTTTCAGTCCCATCTGCACGACTTGGGGGAAGAAATTCTGGTGCTCGAAGGCCAGCTTTCGGACGCACAGGGCGACTACGGCCCGGGCACCTACCTCAAGAACCCGCCGGGCTCCAGCCACGCGCCGTTTTCAGAAAACGGCTGCACCCTGCTGGTCAAGCTGCGCCACCTGGATCCGCGCGACCAGGAAAGGGTGGTGGTCGACACCGCCCAAGCCGCCTGGTTTCCGGGCATGGTACCCGGCCTGTCGGTGCTGCCGCTGTCGGGCTTTGAAGGCCAGCACACCGCCATGGTCCGCTGGACGCCCGGCACCTTTTTCAACCCGCACCGGCATCACGGCGGCGAGGAAATCTACGTGGTCGAGGGCATTTTTGAAGACGAGAACGGCCGCTACCCGGCCGGCACCTGGCTGCGCAGCCCGCACCTGAGCCAGCACCAGCCGTTCAGCCGCGAAGGCTGCCTGATTTTTGTGAAGACGGGGCATTTGCCGGTGGCGGGGTGAGGGCGGTTCCCGACGCAATGCGGAAGTCGGCAATCCAGAGTTGCCTGGCGCAAGGCAGGCACTCGCGACGCCTTCAAGGGCCATCAGCGGGAAAAAGCGCGGAAAATGGCGCTTTAGATAATGAGGTCCTTGTGAATCAATCCGTTGCCCATGCAGAACTCATCGCCACTTACCGGAGGGCGGAGGTAGATGCTGCGCACAAATTCGGATTGATTAAAGCGATTGATAAAAAAGGACCCAAGGCCATTCAGGCGGCCCTCGAAACTGCGGCAAAGGCCGCTAAACGAAGGGATTCGTATGCGAAAAAGCTCAATGCCCTGGGGGTGAGCCTCAAGGATTGAGCGCGGCTCAGTACCTGCACGGCCGACCACCGACTGCTGGCCGGAAAGCATTACAGCCCGGCATGAACCGCGACTGACCGTTCCCGCTGCATTTCTGCCTTTGCCTGCGAAATTCCGATCAACCGCAAAAACGGCCCATAGCCATCAGGCCGCACGGTGCGACCGGGTCGATCACGCATCCAATGGCCCAACCCGACGCAGGGCGTGGCGTCCCGGTAACGGTAGAGGGACGCATCGCCCCTGAAGGTGAAGTCGAGATTTTCGCTGCAGCATCAAGACGTTAAACTTGTCAATTAGCGTAAACACCATACGCGCCGTTCCCGCTGAGCAGCGTTGACGTCTACCCCATTGCAGCATTTGAAAAAACATGAACAAACCTTTGCGCGCCATTTTTTCTGCCCTTCTTTTATGTGTGCAGGCAGGCGTCCTGCATGCACAAACCATCAGCGGGGCCGGCTCTTCAGCCGCTGCGCCTATCTATGGGAGTTGGGCGCAGGCCTACCAAAAGGCGACCGGTGCAGGGCTTTCCTATGCGCCCATCGGGTCGTCCGCCGGCCTGAACAAGATTCGCGCGCGTGAGACCGATTTCGGAGCCTCCGACGTTTCGCCCAGCGAAGCCGACCTGGCCAGGGATGGACTCGTTGTTTTCCCCGTTGCGATCACGGGCATAGCCCCCGTCGTGAACCTGCCCAAAGTGACTGACGGCCAATTGCGTTTGACGGGCGATGTGCTCGCCCGTATCTTCCTGGGTCAGATCACACAGTGGAATTCACCCGAGATCGCGTCGCTGAACCCGGGCAATAGCCTGCCCGATACGCCCATCAAAGTCGTGGTGCGTGCAGACGGGTCGGGAACGACCTACAACTTCGCGGACTACCTTTCCAAATTGAGCCCGACCTGGAAGTCGAAATATGGCGTCAAGACCAGTTTCGACTGGCCTGCAAATTTTGTGGCGGTCAAGGGGAGCGATGGGGTTGTCAAGGCCGTCAAGGAAACCGCCGGCGCGATTGGCTATCTGGATTACGGCTATGTCAAAGACAACATGCTCGTGACGGTGCAACTGAAGAATCTGGACGGCGAATTCATAAAACCGTCCATCGTTGCGTTTCGCAGTGCGCTTGGCGGCAGCGAATGGGTCAGCAAGGGATTGTTCACGGGCACCCTCACCAACCAGGCCGGCAAGGGTTCCTGGCCGATCACCATGGGCACATTCGTTGTGTTGCCAAAAATTGCAGATCAGCCGGACCAGGCGCTACGCGTACTCAAGTTCTTTGTCTGGGCCTTCGTCAATGGCGACGCACTGGTTCAGGCAAACAACTTCGTGAGACTTCCAGACCGGGTGCAAGCCTCGGCATTCAGGGCGATCTCCTCGATCAAGGACAAAAACGGAAATGCCATTGGCATGTCTTTGATGGCCGCGGCAGGAGCGGCGCGATAAGCTCAAGCGATTCGAAAAAAAATTCAAGCCTTGAGCCGGTAGAAACTTATTACGCTGACATATTTGCACGGGTGAAAATGAGCTTCGCGCATGTCTACGAGACTACGGTAGTCCAGGAGCGGAAATTCAAACCTCGTCAGGCTTGAAAGGGCGGAATTTTGCTGAATTCGTCCGCTTCCTCGTCCTGGCCGGTCATCACCGAGGTGGCAATCGCCTCCACGATGTTCAATGTTTCTTCCTGGTAGCCCTTGGCCAGAAAGCCCTTGCGCTTGGTGCTTGAAAGGCGGCCTGCGTTTTGAAGGCACAGGCGCACCAGCAGCGACAGGGCGTTGCTGTTCAGGTCGATGCGCGCATTGATCCGGCGCGCAACTTCATCGTATTGCTGCAGATACCCGGTCTCTTGCCGCAGATCCACGTCCAGCGACTGCGCTGCCATGCGCAGGCCAAACTCGACGCAGTGCGTGGCGTCCCAGTAACGGTAGATGGATGCATCGCCCCTGAAGGTGAAGTCGAAATTTTCGTCGTCCACCATGGTTACGTCCCAGAGCCGGCGTGCCGGGGCGCTGAACGATTTCAGTGCCTGCAGGTAGTCTGCTTCATTGCGTTTCATCGCCACGGAAATGGGCAGTAAGGCCCTGCTGAAGGACTTCGGACTGGCAGACCGCCTTGTGAAAGAGAAAGCGCGAAAGGCGACCGTTGCCATCCATGAAGGGATGCACCAATACGAAAGCGAAGCTGGCCAGGGCCCCGATGACGAGCGCGCTCTGACCGGGCGGCGGGTCATTGACCAGGTCCATGATGGACTGCATCAGCGCCGGCACCAGATCGGGGCCTGGCGGTATGTAGGTGACGCCCAGCACCCCACGTCCGGGGCCGCGCAGCCAGTTCTGCTGGTTGCGAAACTGTACGTCGCGGTCCAGTGGGTTGGTCACGGCGAGGTTTTGCAGCGCCACCAGATAGGTTTCTGAAAGGGGTGTTTTATCGCGCGCCTGCCTCAGCAGTTCTGCGAACGCTTCGGCCTTGCGGGTGCTCGGCTTTTCGCGCTCAATGGCGAACGAGCTCTCGGTCTCACTCAGATAGGACCAGCTCATGGTGCGGTCAAGCAGTTCCTGGTCCAGTCCTGCGATGAATTCCCGGGCCTGTTGGAGGATGTCCATGTCCAGCAGGTCGGTGATGGCCGCCGTGCGCTCGACGGTTGGGCAATACCGGAGGCTTCCCAGGCCATTGAAGTCCACCCGCCACTTGGTGTTGCGCTGGGGCCGGCCGGTCAGGATTTGCGTGCGTCGAACAGGTCGACATAGGGGCCTGTGGCCTTGGGCATGCCGTCCAGTTCACGGCCGGTGAACTGCTCCCACAGGTAGGCCGCGATGCGGGTGTATTTGCTGGCCGGACTGCTGCTGAAGGCCGCGGTGATCTGATCTGCAGTGATCTGAGGCAAGGACTGGGCCAGCACCTGCAGGTTGATGCCTTCGTGTTTTAAGGCGAACAGGAGGTGCGCCAGTGGCGCCTGCGAGGCGGGCGCCACGGCGGCGGGAACGTCCAGGCGGTCCGGGTGCTGCGTGACTTTGGTGACGTTGCCGATCCGGGCCGGACGCACACACGCGAAAGCGCTGAGGTGGAGGTGCTGCCTCAGGAATTCGTATCCAACCAGGCTGACCGCCATTTTTTCCTCCGTTTTTTCGGATTTTGCTACAAAACAGAGTTTTTATCAGGAAAAAATTCCGCTGACGGGTGCGCGGTCTGCAAACCGAGTATTTCCGGTTCTCGTCCCGACAAGAGCAGGCGCCGCACCCGCGCCCCTCAAACCTTCTTCAAAAAGCAAGCCTTCAGCATGAAGCTGCCCGCATCCATCTTGCAGTCGACTTCATGGTCGCCCCCAACCAGGCGGATGCTCTTGACCTTGGTGCCCATCTTGAGCGTGGTGGACGAGCCCTTGACCTTCAGGTCCTTGATCAGCACCACGGCATCGCCGTCGGCCAGCACGTTGCCGTTGGAATCCCTGACCACGGCGTCGGCGCTGTCATCGGCTTCGGCTGCTGCGGCCATCGGCCATTCGTGGCCGCAGTCGGCGCAGACGTAGTTGTCACCATCCGGATAGGTGTTTTCCATCGTGCATTGGGGGCAGGCGGGGGCTGTGTTCATGTTGGTTTCCTGGTGAAGTCGGTTCAATCGGCCCAGAGTATCGGCGATGGCCCAAGCCAGGCGCTGGTCAGTCCGGCGTTTCGTCATCGAGCCAGCGCAGGTAGGCGGCGCCGGCGGTGATGGGGATTTGCACGATTTCGGGCGTTTCGTAGGCATGGCGGGCCGTGATGAATTGCGCCAGCGCGTCAAACAGGGCTTGCCGGGTCTTGATGGACAACTGCCATTCCGGCTCCGCGCACAGCGCGCCTTTCCAGCGATAGACGCTTTTGAGCGCATGAATCTGCACACAGGCGCCCAGCCGCGCTTCAACGATTTGGCGGGCCAGTGCGTCGGCTTGGGCCTCGGTGGCCGTGGTGGTCTGCACGAGGCAGTGCGCGCTGGTACTGGTAGAGGGGACGTCGTGAAGTGTCATTTCGGTGTGATTCTCCGGCCACGGCCATACACCAGTTTCATTCCCAGAATCATCAACGCCAGCACCAGCGTGATGGTGTTGGCAATCACCATCGGCCAGGAGTTCAGCAGCCAGCCGTAGGCCAGCCACAGCGCAACGCCCACGGTGAACACGCTGTACATGAGCAGCGAGACGCCGCTGACATCGCGGGTGCGAAAGCTCAGCCAGGCTTGCGGCACAAAGCTCACGGTGGTCAGGCAGGCCGCCAGCGCGCCAATCAGATCGGTGGTGTTCACCGGCTGCCTTCCTTCACGGCCCAGTCCACCAGTGCGTCCAGGGCAGGGCGGGCTGCGTTGGCGTTCGGGTGGTTGACGATGGCGACCAGCACCAGGCGTCGGCCGCTCGGGCTGTGCACGTAGCCGGCCAGGGCGGTGGCGTCGCGCAGGGAGCCGGTTTTCAGGTGCGCCCAGCCTTGCGACACGCCGGATTTGCTGCGCCTGAGCGTGCCGTCCACGCCGCTGATTGGCAGCGACGCCATCAGCTCGGGCATGGCGCCCGAGACATAGGCCGTCTGCAGCAGCCGGGCCAGCCCCTGCGGCGTGATGCGCGCCTGGCGCGACAGGCCGGCGCCGTTGTCCAGCACCGGCTGGGCTTGCCCGCCCATGCGTTCGCGCCACCAGCTGGCGACCACCGCGCGCGAGGCCTCCATGCTGGCGCCGCCGGCAGGCAGCCCGCCAGACGCCTGGCCCAGCGTTAAAAACAGCTGCTGCGCCATCACGTTGTTACTGAACTTGTTGATGTCGCGAATCACCTCGGCCAGCGGCGGCGAGGCCATTTCAAAGACCGGGGCCTGGCCGGGCGCGGCGCGGCCTTCGCGCACGCGTCCGCCCAGCTGGCCGCCCATTTCCTGCCACATGCCGGCCACCGCCCGTTCGGCGTAGCTGGCCGGGTCGGCGTAGGCCACGGCCCAGACCTTTTCGCCGCAGGCCACCGGGTAGCTGCCGTTGAAGGCCATGCGGTAAGGGTCGGTGAAGTCGGCCTTGAGCTGGGCCCGGTAGTCGCCGCAGGCGGCCAGCGACGGGCTGCCGCTGGCGACGGCTGACAGCGGCACGCGCGGCTGCATCTGCACGCCGGCCAGTGGCGGCTCAAAGCTGACGCTGGCGCTGCCGTTGCCCGGGTTGGGCGTGAACGTCATCGCCACGGTCTTGAAGTTGAGCAGCAGCGCGTCGGGCACCACGTTGTAGGGCCGCTGCGGCTCGCCGTCAAAGTCGGCCGCGTGTTGCGTGCTGGCCGCAAACGCGCTGCGGTCCAGCAGGATGTCGCCGGTGATGGTCTTGATGCCCAGGCCCTGCACCCGGCGCAGCAGCAGCCACAGCCGCTCTTGCACCAGCTTGGGGTCGCCCCGGCCCTGGATGACGAGGTTGCCCTGCAGCACGCCGCCCGCCACGGTGCCGTCCACGTAGACCGGCGTGGCCCAGGTGAAGGACGGTCCCAGCAGTTCGAGTCCGGCGTAAGTGGTCACCAACTTCATGACCGAGGCCGGGTTCATCGCGGCGTTGGCGCGCCAGCTCAGCAGCGGGGCTGGTTGGCCGTTCAGGCCCGGCGCGGCGTCGGCCACCAGCACAGCGACCGCGTCCGGCGGCACCTTGGCGCGCGCCAGCAGGGCGGTGACGTCGGGCGGCAGGCCGGGGCTGGGGGTTTGGGCGGCGGCGCTGAGGCACAGTCCAGAGGCCAGCAGGCCAGCGGCCAGGCGGCTACAAAACGGGGTAAAAAACATGGCCCGATTATCGGCGCCGCGTCAGGCCGGATAATTGCCCGGTGCGCGTGCCCGGCCCGTGGCCCGCTACAGTCCTGATTACTATGATTTTAATAGCTGCTTATGCCCTTGGTTTAAGGGCTGGTGCCTGATTTGATGCTTAAACCTTTGAAATTCCTCGCCTTTGACACCAGCACCGACCAGTTGTCGGTGGCGCTGACCGATGGCGTGCGCGTCTGGCAGCACAGCGGGCCGGGCGGCGCGCTGGCGTCGACCACGCTGATTCCAGCGATTCTGGCGCTGCTGGCCGAGTCCGGCCTGGCGCTGGGCGACCTGGAGGCGATTGCCTTTGGCCGCGGCCCGGGCTCGTTCACCGGCCTGCGCACGGCGTGCGCGGTGGCGCAGGGCCTGGCATTTGGTGCCAACCGGGGCGCGGGCATTGCGGTGCTGCCCATCGACACGCTGCTGGCCGTGGCCGAGGAGGCGCGCTTTCAGCGGGCTGACGCGGGCGCGCCCGTCACGGTGACGGCGCTGCTCGATGCCCGCATGAGCGAAATGTACGTGCAGACCTATGCCTTTGGCGACGGCCTGTGGCGCGCGCTCAGCGGCTGCGCGCTGATCCGGCCCGAAGACCTGGCGCCCGAGTCCGCTACGCGGCTGCTGGCCGGCAACGTCTTTGGCGTGTACGCCGACCGCTTGCCGGCGGGCCTGGCCGCGTTTGACCACACCGACGCGCTGCCCACCGCCAGCGCCATGCTGCGGCTGGCCCCGGCCTTGGCCGCCGCCGGGCAATGCGTGGCAGCGGCGCTGGCCCTGCCCCTGTATGTTCGCGATAAAGTAGCGCTCACTACCGACGAGCGTGCCCAGGTCAAAGCCCAGGCCGCCCTGGACGCCGGTCTTTCCACCGCCGCCTGAATCTTCCTGTTTGCCCATGAACGCTGCCCTGCACCCTCTTGAAGCCCGGTTTGAAGCCCTGACGCCCGACTGGCTCGACGCGGTGGTGCGGGTTGAAACCAGCGCCTACGCGCACCCCTGGAAGCAGAACAACTTCACCGACTCGCTCGCCTCTGGCTACCAGGTGCAGCTGCTGACGGCAGGCACCCCGCCGAACGCTGAACTGCTGGGCTATTTTGTCGCCATGAAGGGCGTGGACGAGGTGCATTTGCTCAACATCACGGTGGCGCCCGCCTGCCAGGGCCAGGGCTGGGCGCCGCTGATGCTGGAGGCGCTGGCGATCTGGGCGCGCGGGCAGGGCGCGCACTGGCTGTGGCTGGAAGTACGCGTGGGCAATGCGCGCGCCAAGGCCGTGTACGAGCGCTTTGGCTTTAGCCAGGTCGGCGTGCGCCGCAACTACTACCCGGCCGGCAATGATGCCCGCGAAGACGCGCTGGTCATGAGCCTGGCGCTGTCACCTAACCGATGAGCTGCCCCGCATGAGCCTTCACCTTGACCCCCGCCAGCGCGCCATGTTGCGTGAAATGGGCGTGCGCGTCTGGCAGCCGGCCGAGCCCAAGCCCGTAGACCAGCCCTTGCCCGCAGCGCCAGTGGCCACAGCAGCTGTCACTGCAGGCCCGTTGGCGGCCCCAAAACAGGCCGTTGTCCCAGCGCCGCTGGCCCCCGCGCCGGCCCCGTCGCCTGCAGTGCGCGCCGCAGGCGGGTCGGCTGCCTGGCAACTGGGCGCGGCGCAGCAGCTCTACCTGGAGGCTGCCCCGGCAGCGGGCGCGCGCTGGCTGGTGCTGGCTGAAACCCCGGCCAGCGCGCTGGATGCCCCGCCGTTTCAGGGCGACGCGGGCAGGCTGCTGGACAACATGCTGCGCGCCGCGCGCCTGCACCGGGCCGGCACCGTGCTGCTGGCGCCGCTGGTACGGCATGCCGCCACCGGTTCGCTGGCCGAGGTGCAAGTGGCGTTGGCGGCCTTGGTGGCGCAGGCGCAGCCCGACGTGCTGCTCGTCATGGGGCGGCTGGCGGCGCAGGCCTTGCTGGCCACCAACGCGCCGTTTGGCAAGCTGCGGGGCCAGGCGCACGACCTGCACGGCGCCAAAGTGGTCGTCACCTACGACGCCACCTACCTGCTGCGCAGCCCGGCCGACAAGGCCAAGGCCTGGGACGACCTGTGCCTGGCGATGCGCCTGTCGGTGCCTGCTGCCTGAAGGCGCGTTGCAGCGCGCATCAGGGCTTGATCGCCACCTTGAGCACGCCGTCGCGCTGGTTGGCAAACAGCTCGTAGGCGGCCACGATGTTCTCCAGCTTGAACTGGTGCGTCACCATCACCCCCAGATCGATGCGGCCGGACGCCACCACGTTCATCAGCCGGCGCATGCGCTCCTTGCCGCCGGGGCACAGCGCGGTCCGGATGGTGTGGTCGCCCAGGCCGGCCGCAAAGGCCGACAGCGGAATGGTCAGGTCGCCCGAATACACACCCAGGCTGGACAGCGTGCCGCCGGGCTTGAGCACCCGCAGCGCCGACTCGAACGTAGCCTGCGTGCCCAGCGCCTCGATGGATGCGTCCACGCCCCGGCCGCCGGTGAGCTTCATGATCTCGTCGACCACGTCGCAGTTCTTGAAATTGAGCGTGATGTCGGCGCCCAGCTTTTTGGCGATGCCCAGGCGGTGCTCGTTGCCATCGACGGCAATGATGGTGCTGGCGCCCAGCAGGCGCGCGCCGGCCGTGGCGCACAGGCCAATCGGCCCCTGGGCGAACACCACCACGGTGTCGCCGATGCGGATGTTGGCGTTTTCCGCGCCCTTGAAGCCGGTGGACATGATGTCCGGGCACATCAGCACCTGCTCGTCACTCAAGCCGTCGGGAATTGGCGCGAGGTTGGCCTGGGCGTCGGGCACCAGCACGTACTCGGCCTGGGTGCCGTCAATCAGATTTCCAAAGCGCCAGCCGGCCGTGGCCTTGTAGCCGTGGCAGCCGCACAGGCCCATCGGAATCAGGTAGCTGCCGTCCTGCGATGCCGCGCCGTCCTGGGCGGCGTAGGAGTTGAAGTTGGGGCAGATGGCGCCGGCAATGACGCGCTGGCCTTCGCGGTAGCCCTGCACGGCGCTGCCTAGTTTTTCGATCACGCCTACGGGTTCGTGGCCGATGGTCAGGCCCTTGGCGACGGGATATTCGCCCTTGAGGATGTGGACATCGGTGCCGCAGATGGTGGTGGTGGTGATGCGGATCAGGGCGTCATTCGGCCCCACATCGGGGATGGGCTTGTCGGCCAGTTCAATGCGGCCCGGCTCGATAAAAATAGCGGCTTTCATCATGGCGGTCATGGGTCTGTCCTCAATGCGGTTGTTTCAAATGACGGGCTGTGCCCGGAGGCAACCTGACCAGTCGCGGCCCGAAAGGTTGCCTCTTGATCCTAAGGCATTCCTTTCGGGTTGCCCGCTTCCTGGCGATGGCGTGCCGACTCTTACAATTGCGCATGATTTTTCTTGACCAGCTGGGCGCCGCAGAGCGCCACAACCAATCCATGCTGTGCGTGGGCCTGGATCCGGAGCCCGCCCGGTTTCCCGGCAAGCTCCAGGGCGACGCCAGCAAGATCTACGATTTCTGCGCCGCCATCATCGACGCGACGGCCGACCTGGTGATCTCCTTCAAGCCGCAAATCGCCTACTTTGCCGCGCACCGCGCCGAAGACCAACTGGAGCGGCTGATGGATCACATGCGCCGCACCGCGCCGCAGGTGCCCATCATCCTGGACGCCAAGCGCGGCGACATTGGCAGCACCGCCGAGCAGTACGCCCGCGAAGCCTTCGAGCGCTACGGCGCCGACGCGGTCACGCTGTCGCCCTTCATGGGCTTTGACTCCATCACGCCCTACCTCAAGTACCACGGCAAGGGCGCTTTTTTGCTGTGCCGCACCTCCAACCCGGGCGGCGACGACCTGCAAAACCAGCGCCTGGCGTCGATTGAAGGCCAGCCGCTGCTGTACGAGCATGTGGCCCGCCTGGCGCAAGGGCCGTGGAACCTGAACGGCCAGCTCGGGCTGGTGGTGGGCGCGACCTACCCGGCCGAGATCGAGCGCGTGCGTGCGGTGGCGCCCACGCTGCCGCTCTTGATTCCGGGCGTTGGTGCGCAGGGCGGTGACGCCGTGGCCACGGTGCGCGCGGGCTGGCGGCCGGACGCGCCCTTCATCGTGAACTCGTCGCGTGCGATTTAGTACGCCTCGTCGGGCGACGACTTTGCCGAAGCGGCGCGGCGCGAGGCCACCCGAACGCGCGACCTGCTGCAGGCCGCACGGCCCTGACCTGACGCCTTCGCCTACTGGCTGAAAACCGGCGATGCAACTCAAGTGGCTGG
>JAUSDK010000076.1 GCA_030650875.1 Polaromonas sp. | reverse complement strand
ACGCTGGTTTCGGCATGTTCCCGGGTCAGGGCACGAAAGCGTGCCAGGTCGCTGACCACGTCGCTGGCGGACAGCAGGGCGTCCAGCTCATGCAGCCGCAATAGCTGGCGGTCCAGGGTTTGGCGAAGAAACGGTTTCATGCAATAGGGGTGCCGCGAGGGCCAAAAAATAAGGGAGACAGCTGGCGAAGGGGCCGGCAAAAAAGGGCGGCTGCCGGCACAAGGGGTTGCGGTAGCAGGAAATAAGCCCCGGCGCTAACGCTCTTTGTGTTCCTTGGGCAGCTGGCCGCGCAAAAAAAGCTTGGACACGGTGTGCGCGGTGGCTTCGCGGCTTTGGGCGTCGCCGGCATGCAGTTCTGCCAGTGTGCCGTGCAGCATTTTTTGCGTGAGGCCACGTGACAGTGCTTCCAGCACCGCATCAATGGACTCGCCTTTGGCCAGCAGCTTTTTGGCGCGCACGATTTCCATGGCGCGCCAGCTGTCGGCTTGCGCATTGATTTGCTGGATCAGCGGAACGCTTCCCCGCTGGCCCAGCCAGTGCATGAAGTTCTGCACTCCTGCATCGATGATGACCTCGGCCTGGGCGACGGCGGCCTGCCGGCTGTCCTTGCCGGTTTGCACCACATGCGCCAGGTCGTCCACGGTGTAGAGGTAGACATCGGGCAGATCCTTGACCTCAGGTTCGATGTCGCGCGGCACCGCCAGATCAACCATGAAGATGGGACGGTGCTTGCGCAGCTTGAGGGCGCGTTCCACCGCACCCAGGCCGATGATGGGCAGGGTGCTGGCGGTGCAGCTGATCACCGCGTCAAACTCGTGCAGGCGGCTGGGCAAGTCGCCCAGGCGCATGACCTCGGCGCCAAACCGGCTGGCGAGCTTTTCGCCACGTTCCAGCGTGCGGTTGGCAATGGCCATGGCCTTGGGGGTCTTGGCGGCAAAGTGGGTCGCTGCCAGGTCAATCATTTCGCCGGCGCCGACAAACAGCACCCGGATGTCGCTCAGGTCTTCAAACAGCTGGCCGGCCAGCCGTACCGCCGCCGCCGCCATGCTGATGCTGTGCGCGCCAATTTCGGTGCTGGTGCGGACTTCTTTGGCCACCGCAAAAGAGCGCTGAAACAGCTGGTGAAGCGTGGTGCCCATGGCGCCCGCACCCTCGGCGGCACGCATCGCGTCTTTCATCTGACCCAGAATCTGCGGCTCGCCCAGCACCATGGAATCCAGCCCGCTGGCCACGCGAAAGGCGTGGCGTGCAGCTTGGTCGCCCTGCAGGGTGTAGGAATGCGCGCGCAGCAGCTCGGTGGAGACGCCGCCGCTGTGCGCCATCCACTCCAGCGTGTGCGTCAGATCGCTGTGGTCGCCAGCGCAGTAGATCTCGGTGCGGTTGCAGGTTGACAACAGCGCCGCTTCCGGGTGGCGAGCGAGTGACGCGCGCAAGCCGCGCAAGGTCGGCTCGATCTGGTCGATGGCATAGGCGAATCGACCACGCAAATCGAGGGGGGCGGTGTGATGGTTTAGCCCTAGGGCCCAGACTGACATGCGCTGATTATAAAATTGAACTTGGCAAGAAGGGGCACGGACTCCATCAATCTCCCTGGCGGGCCTGTTCACCGGTGGCGTTCAGGGGTCTTGTCGGGTTCCTTGTCGATTTTAGAATGACTGCCAATGAGTGCTTACCTGCTGATCAACCACATGCTCAATTTCATGGCGCCCGCAGCGCTGCTGGCGTTGCTGTTGGTGGTCTTGCCGCGTTTTTTTCTTGGATTTTTTTCATCAAAAAGGCCTGTGGTCAAAGCCTGGTGGAGGCGAGTAGCTATTAATTTTGTAGTGGGTGTGCTGCTGCTGCTGGCCGGACTGGTGCTGCTGGGTCGGGATGGAAAAATGCTCACCTACGTCGGTTTGGTGTTGGGCATGGCGACCAGCCAGTGGTGGCTGCTGGGTGGCTGGAAAAAATAGCGGGCGGCGACAGCGCCAGCTGCTCGGCGTCCGCAGGGAACGCTCAAGCGGGGCTGAACAGATCGACCCGGTCGGTGATGATGCCGTCCGTGCCCAGCGCGACGAGGCGCTGGACGGCCGGTTCGTCGTTGACGGTATAGCTCAAGGCACGTAGTCCGGCCGCTTGGACTTGGGCGACGGTGGCGTTGTCCCACAGCGCATGGTGGCAGACCACGGCCATGCAGCCCAGCGCGCGCGCAGCGTCCAGCCAGTCGGCCCGCAGTGTGTCCAGCAACAGGCCGCGCGGCAGGCCGGGGGCCGCGTCGCATGCGCCCTGAAGCGCTTCGGGTGAGAACGATGTCAGGAACGGCGGCAGGGCAGCACCTTGCCAGAGTTGCGCTGCACGGGCGGCCACCACCCCGCCCGTGTGCCGCTCCGTGCCCGGTGTGGGTTTGATTTCAATGTTCAACGCATGGCCGTTCGCCAGGCAAAAGCGCGCCGCGTTGTCCAGCGTCGCCAGGGGCTCGCCTGCGTAAGCGTCTGAGTGCCAGCTGCCCGCGTCGAGCTGGGACAACGCAGACCAGGCGTGCGCGCCACCCACCACGCTGGCGCTGGCCGTCAGGCGCGTGTGCGCATTGGTCGTTCGTGTGAGCGTGGCGTCATGCATGAGAAACGGCACGTCATCGGCACTGAGTTTGGCGTCGCATTCAAACATGCGGTAGCCGTACTGCGCGCCCAGCCGGAACGCAGCGAGCGTGTTTTCCGGCGCGAGTTTTCCGGCGCCGCGGTGGGCAATCCAGAACGGATAAGGCCAGGGCCTGGCGTTGATTTCCGGGGGCATCAGGTGTCTGAACATCATGGCGGCCTTTGCATGAGGGGTATTTGAGCGTACCTGCTCTGGCGATGGGGCTGCGGTAACATAGCGCCGCAGCGCTGGAGGTCGGTCCGAAGCGACTGTCTTTTCACCATGAACGCCCCTATTACCTTACAAGAATTAAATGTTTTTGCGAATGACGCAAAGCAAGACGAAGCCCGCATTCGCGAGATTCCCTACAACTACACGTCCTTTTCCGATCGCGAAGTCGTCATTCGCCTTCTGGGTGCAAGGGCCTGGGGCCTTTTGAATCTACTGCGGGACGAACGCCGCACGGGCCGGTCTGCGCGCATGCTGTATGAGGTGCTGGGCGACGTCTGGGTGGTCCAGCGCAACCCGTATCTACAGGACGACTTGCTGGAGAACCCCAAGCGCCGCAAATTGCTGGTGGACGCCCTGCAACACCGCCTCTCCGAGGTTGAGAAGCGCCGCACGCCCGATTCGGACCGCCAACGCGATGTCATTGTGGGTGAATTGCTGGAAGCGGCCCGGGGCGCGGTGAGCCGCTTTTCGGCCTCGTTCGAGGAAATGGCCGCCCTTCGCCAGCAGACCGGGCGCAAGCTGCGCAAGCTGACGCTCAAGGACAACGTCAAGTTCGACGGCCTGTCGCGCGTGTCCCATGTGACCGACGCGACGGACTGGCGTGTCGAATACCCGTTCGTGGTGCTGACGCCCGACACCGAAACCGAGATGGCCGGGCTGGTCAAGGCCTGTATCGAGCTGGGGCTGACGATTGTTCCGCGCGGCGGCGGCACCGGCTACACCGGCGGCGCGATTCCGCTGACCTGGAAATCGGCCGTCATCAACACCGAAAAGCTTGAAGCCATGACCGAGGTCGAGATGGTCTCGCTGCCCGGTTTGGATCAGCCGGTCGCCACGGTCTGGACCGAGGCCGGCGTTGTCACGCAGCGCGTGGCCGATGCGGCGGAGCGGGGCGGTTTTGTGTTCGCGGTTGATCCGACCTCGGCCGAGGCGTCGTGCATAGGCGGCAATATCGCCATGAACGCAGGCGGCAAAAAAGCCGTGCTGTGGGGCACGGCGCTGGACAACCTGGCCTCATGGCGCATGGTGACACCCGACGCGCAGTGGCTCGAAGTGACCCGCGTGGGCCACAACCTGGGCAAGATCCACGACGCCGAGATGGCGAGTTTTGACCTGAACTACTTTGAGGCCGATGGCAAGACGCCGGTGCGCACCGAACGGCTTGACATTCCCGGCAACACCTTCCGCAAGGAAGGCCTGGGCAAGGACGTGACCGACAAGTTCCTGAGCGGCCTGCCGGGCATCCAGAAAGAAGGCTGCGACGGCCTGATCACCAGTGCGCGCTGGATTGTGCACCGCATGCCGGCGCACACCCGCACCGTGTGCATGGAATTCTTTGGCAATGCCAAGGATGCCGTGCCCAGCATTGTGGAAATCAAGGACTTCATGTTCGCCGAGCAAAAGCGCGGCGGCGCCATTCTGGCGGGCCTGGAGCATCTGGACGACCGCTACCTGCGCGCCGTGGGTTATGCCACCAAGTCCAAGCGCGGCGGCCTGCCCAAGATGCTGCTGATTGGCGACATTGCCGGAGATGACGCTGACGTGGTGGCCCGTGCCACCAGCGAAATCGTGCGCATTGCCAATTCGCGCAGCGGCGAGGGTTTTGTTGCCATCAGCCCCGAAGCGCGCAAAAAATTCTGGCTGGACCGCAAACGCACCGCGGCCATTTCGCGCCACACCAACGCCTTCAAGATCAATGAAGACGTGGTGATTCCGCTGCCGCGCATGGCTGAATACACCGACGGCATAGAGAGAATCAATATTGAATTGAGCCTGCGCAACAAAATCAGGCTGTGCGACGAGCTGGACGCCTTTTTCCGCAAGGGCAACCTGCCCTTGGGCAAGTCGGACGACGCCAACGACATTCCGTCAGCCGAGTTGCTGGAAGACCGGGTTGCCCAGGCGCTGGACATGATTGCCGACGTGCGCGCCCTCTGGGCCGGCTGGCTGCAGGACGTACAAGCCCTGTTCCCGCAGTTGCAGGACCACACGCTGCGCGCCAGCTGGAAAACCCAGATTCGGGCCCGGCTGCAG
The DNA here is from genome assembly GCA_030650875.1 of Polaromonas sp. GTDB lineage: Bacteria > Pseudomonadota > Gammaproteobacteria > Burkholderiales > Burkholderiaceae_C > Polaromonas. Next base: position 7,205 of record JAUSDK010000076.1, on the reverse strand, counting down.
GCCATCTTCAGCGGCGGTGCGTTTTTGCCGATTCTTGAGGAATGCAACGTCATCCACAAGCGCGTGCTCAAGGGCCGCGTATGGGCCGCCCTGCACATGCATGCCGGCGACGGCAACGTGCACACCAACCTGCCAGTCAACTCCGACGACTATGAAATGCTGCAAACCGCCCATGAAGCGGTGGCGCGCATCATGGTGCTGGCGCGCTCGCTCGACGGCGTGATTTCCGGCGAGCACGGCATCGGCATCACCAAGCTCGAATTCCTGACCGACGAGGAACTGCGCCCGTTCACTGAATACAAGCAGCGGATTGATCCGCAAGGGCGCTTCAACAAAGGCAAGTTGCTGCGAAACAAGGCGCTGCTTGCCGACGGAAATCATGGCTTGCAGGCTGATTTGACCAATGCCTATACGCCCAGCTTCGGCCTGATGGGCCACGAGTCGCTGATCATGCAGCAAAGCGACATCGGCGCCATTGCCGACAGCGTGAAAGACTGCCTGCGCTGCGGCAAATGCAAGCCGGTGTGCGCCACCCATGTGCCGCGCGCCAACCTGCTCTACAGCCCGCGCAACAAGATTCTGGCCACCTCGCTGCTGGTGGAGGCCTTTTTGTACGAAGAGCAAACCCGGCGCGGCATCAGCATCAAGCACTGGGAAGAGTTTGAGGATGTGGCCGACCATTGCACGCTGTGCCACAAGTGCCTGACCCCTTGCCCTGTGGATATCGACTTTGGCCAGGTGTCGATGAACATGCGCAACTTGCTGCGCAAGATGGGCCAGAAGTCCTTCAGGCCGGGCAATGCGGCTGCCATGTTCTTTCTGAATGCCAGCAATCCGCAAACCATCAAGGTCATGCGCAGCGCCATGGTGGGCGTGGGCTTCAAGGACCAGCGCCTGGCCAACGACTTGCTGGGCCGCCTGGCGCGCAAGCAGACGGCCAAGCCGCCGGCCTCCGTGGGCAAGCCGCCGATCAAGGAGCAGGTGATTCACTTCATCAACAAGAAAATGCCCGGTGGCCTGCCCAAGAAAACCGCGCGTGCCTTGCTCGATATTGAGGACAAGGATTACGTGCCTATCATCCGGCATCCGGAAAACACCACGGCAGAAACAGAAGCGGTGTTTTATTTCCCGGGTTGCGGGTCGGAGCGCCTGTTTTCCCAGGTGGGGCTGGCAACGCAGGCCATGCTCTGGCACGCGGGTGTGCAGACCGTGCTGCCGCCAGGTTATCTGTGCTGCGGCTATCCGCAGCGCGGCAGCGGCGACCTGGACAAGGCCGACAAGATCATCACGGACAACCGGGTGCTGTTTCACCGTGTCGCCAATACCCTCAACTACCTCGACATCAAGACCGTGGTGGTCAGCTGCGGGACCTGCTACGACCAGCTCCAGGGCTATGAGTTCGACAAGATTTTCCCGGGTAGCCGGATCATCGACATTCACGAGTACCTGCTGGAAAAAGGCATCACGCTGCGCACCGATGAGCCGGGCAAGGGCTACCTTTACCACGACCCCTGCCACAGCCCCATGAAGCTGCAGGAGCCGATGAAGACCGTCAAGGCCTTGCTTGGCGACAACGTCCTCAAGAACGAGCGTTGCTGCGGCGAGTCCGGGACGCTGGGCGTGACGCGGCCCGATATTTCGACCCAGATCCGCTTTCGCAAGGAGGAGGAACTGAAAAAAGGCGAGCTTGCGTTACGGTCTTCAGGTGCCTTGGGCGCGCAGGAAAACGTCAAGATACTGACCAGCTGCCCAAGCTGCCTGCAGGGTCTGTCGCGCTACGGCGACGACATGAAAAATGGCTTGCTGGAAGCCGATTACATCGTGGTGGAAATGGCCAACCAGATTCTGGGCAAGGAGTGGCTGCCCGCGTATGTGGACGCGGCCAACCAGGGCGGAATCGAACGGGTGTTGGTGTAAGTGGCCATGAACGACAGCGCCTGCCCCCTGTGCGAGACCGACGGTGGCTTGCTGGTGTTTCGTCACGGGCCGCTGCGCGTCATTCAGGCCAGCGAGGTGGGTTTCCCGGCGTTTTACCGCGTGGTGTGGAACCAGCATGTGGCCGAGTTTTCCGATCTCTCGCCAGCGGAGCAGGGCACCTGCATGAATGCCGTCGTGGCGGTGGAGCGGGTGCTGCGCGCCGAATTGCAGCCCACCAAGATCAACCTGGCCGCGCTGGGCAACATGGTGCCTCACCTGCATTGGCACGTCATTGCCCGATTTGACTGGGACAGCCACTTTCCGGCGCCGGTCTGGGGCGGGCCGCAGCGACCGCTGGATGCGGAAAAACTGGCCTCGCTCGCAGCACGCTGCCAGGATGTCAACCGCCTGATCGCTGACGAACTGGCGCGCTGACGCCCTTGAACCTTTAATTTTTCAGAAAGTGATGTATCACCATGGCAGGTCTTCAAGCAGGCGCACCGACGCCCACGGCACTGACGCTTCACAGCCAGTCGCGTATCCTTGAAATCGCTTTTTCGGACGGCGCGCAGTTCCGTATTCCGTTTGAGCTGATGCGCGTGTACTCGCCGTCTGCAGAAGTGCAGGGACACGGCCCGGGGCAAGAGGTGTTGCAGACCGGCAAGCGCGAGGTGACTGTGGTGGAACTGGAGCCTACCGGCAATTACGCGGTCAAACCTGTTTTCTCCGATGGCCATGAAAGCGGCATCTTCTCCTGGGACTACCTGTATTTTCTGGGGTCGGAGCAAAGCCGCTTGTGGGACGACTACACGCGCCGGCTTGAGGCCGCCGGCCAGAACCGTGATGCGCCCATGGTTGTTGCCAGCGCGCATGCCTGCGGCAGCCACTGACAGCTACCCGAAAACGCACCCTGCATTCGCCGCTTCAGGCGCGTTGACGCAGCGCACGGCCAGTGTTGTTTTCAACCATAAAATTCGGCAATACCCTGTATCTTTACAGGGGTGTCGCCATCAATCCGGGCTTTGCCCTCTAGCATCCAATCTATGACCAAAACCCATTTCGGCTTTGAATCTGTTGACGAGCAGGACAAGGCGCGCCGCGTGCGCGGTGTGTTCGACTCCGTGGCCCCAAAGTACGACGTCATGAACGATTTGATGTCGATGGGCCTGCACCGGGCCTGGAAGGCCTACACCGTGCTGGTGGCCAACGTCAAGGAAGGCCAGCAGGTGCTGGATATCGCGGGCGGCACGGGTGACTTGTCGCTGGCGTTTGCGCCCAAGGTGGGTGCCAGCGGGCGTGTGGTGCACACCGACATCAACGAAGCCATGCTCAGGGAAGGGCGCAACCGCTTGCTGGATGCCGGTGTGAGCCTGCCGACGCTGGTGTGTGATGCCGAGAAGTTGCCGTTTCCCGATGCCAGTTTTGACCTGGTCACGGTGGCTTTCGGGCTGCGCAACATGACGCACAAGGAAGATGCGCTGCGCGAAATGAACCGTGTGCTCAAGCCGGGCGGCAAGCTGCTGGTGCTGGAGTTCTCCAAAGTGGCCAAGCCGCTGGAGAAGATTTATGACTGGTATTCCTTCAAGGTATTGCCCCGGATTGGCAAGTTGGTGGCCAACGACGACTCCAGCTACCAGTATCTGGCCGAGTCGATTCGCATGCATCCTGGGCAGGAGGAACTCAAAGCCCTCATGCGCAATAGTGGTTTTGGTCATGTGGATTATCACAACATGGCCGGCGGCGTAGTGGCATTGCATGTTGGAATCAAGTGTTGAATTTAATTAGAGGAGACGTTATGAAACTTTGGTCTGGAATTTTGGCTGTCGTATTGACAGCCGGCATGCTGTTGGCGGGTTCGCCCGCAGAAGCCAAACGCATGGGGGGCGGCAGCTCGATTGGCCGGCAATCGACCAATGTGACGCCGCGGCAGGCGACGCCGCCCACCCAGAACGCAGCGCCAGCAGCCGGTGCCGCTGCCGCGCCCAAGAAACCCTGGGGCGCGATGCTCGGTGGCCTGGCGGCAGGTCTGGGGCTGGCCTGGCTGGCATCGTCACTGGGCCTGGGCGGCGCTTTTGGCCAGATCATCATGTTTGCCTTGCTGGCGCTGGTGATCATGGTGGTCATTGGTTTTGTCATGCGCAAGCTCAAGGGCGGAGCGGCAAACAGTGGCGGTGCTACACGCACCCAGCCGCCGTTTGCTTTTCAAGGCGCAGGAAGTGCCGATACGCCCAAGAGCTACAGCCCTGCCAATGTAGGCAATGACGCGTCAGCCCGCCCGTGGGAGCGCAGCAGCATGGCTTTTGATGCCAACAAGAGCGAATCCGCTGCCTCCGCCGGCGGGTCCGTCATCGGGTCCGCACTGCTGGGCACCCAGACCTGGGGCGTGCCTGCAGGGTTTGATACCGAGGGCTTCCTCAAGGCGTGCAAAGCCAATTTCGTGACGCTGCAAGACGCCTGGGACCGCTCGGACCTCCAGAGCTTGCGCGCCATGATGACGGACGACATGCTGGCGCAGATCAAAACGCAGTTGGCGGACCGCGAGTCGCATACCGGCGGCGTGCCCAACAAAACCGAGGTCGTCATGATTGATGCCCAGTTGCTGGGCATTGAGGAACTGGATGACGTTTACATGGCCAGCGTGGAGTTCTCCGGAATGATCCGTGAAGACGATTCCGGCGCCAGCCCTTTCCGCGAAGTCTGGAACATGACCAAGCCCCGGACTGGCAGTGGCGGCTGGCTGGTCGCTGGCGTTCAGGCGCTGCAGTAACTTGATCGCGGCTGGCGGTGGAGGCTGCGGCCTCCTTGCTGGCCCAAAAATGGTTTCTGCGCGAGGGTGAAGCCCACAAAGTGACAGGGAACTGACGGGCCAGCGCGGGTGAAGGCTTTTTTATCCTGCAAAATCGGGGACTTATGAATAACTCGTCCCCTTTCCCCTCCCTGGAGTCCATCGCTGGCCGTTTTCAGCCCCCCGCCTGGGTGGTGGACGAGGGACAGCAACGCCTCGTGCTGTTTCTAAACCATGTCCTGATGCAGGAAAAGCAGGCCCAGGACAGGCTCTTGCGTCAAAAAGGCCGCGTGGTCCACATTCAGTGGGGGCTGTTCACGCTGTATCTGGTCGTCACTCCGGCGGGTCTTGTAGACCGTGCGCCCGCCGCCACAAAGCCTGATTTGCTGCTGTCCGTGGCTACCGCCTCCCCTCTTGTGATCATGCAGTCGGTGTTGGCTGGCAAACCCCCTCCCGTCAAGATTGACGGCGATGTGCAATTGGCCGCCGAATTGGGCTGGCTGGCGGAAAACCTTCGCTGGGATGCCGAAGAAGATTTGTCCCGACTGATTGGTGATGCGCCCGCCCATGCGCTGGTCGATGTGGCGGGACGTTTGCTGACCGGCCTGAAGCAGTTCCTGGTCAAGGGACCACTTTCCCAGTCATCGCCCTCATCCTCATCCTCGTTTTCAAGTCCCGCACCCGAACGCAGCGACAGCCGATTAGAACCCGAGGTGAACAGCGCGGGGGCAAGTTCCACGACGAAGGCCTCTGCATGAGCCGGATTTCCAGGGGCGTGTTCATCGTCTGGACGGTATTGCGCTTCGGTCTTGATGAGCTGGTGCTGTCCAGCTTTGAAAAACCCTGGATTCGCCTGCTGACCCGCGTTGTCTCCATGGGGCGAAACCTGAAGGCGCCGCGTGGTGAGCGTCTTCGCGAGGCGCTTGAACGGCTGGGACCGATTTTCGTCAAGTTCGGGCAGGTGATGTCCACGCGCCGGGACTTGCTGCCGTCCGATATCGCCGACGAGCTGGCGCGGCTTCAGGACCGTGTGCCGCCCTTTGACTCCGTCGTTGCTGTGGCCATCATTGAAAAGGCCTTTGGCCGGCCGCTGGACCGCATTTTTGCAACGTTCGAACACAAGCCGGTGGCCAGCGCGTCGATTGCCCAGGTTCACTTTGCCACGCTGCCCGATGGGCGTGAGGTCGCGGTCAAGGTGTTGCGGCCCAACATGCGGCCCGCGATTGAAAAAGACCTGGCGCTGATGCGCATGATGGCGGGCTGGGTGGAACGCGCATCGGCCGATGGAAAACGCCTCAAACCGCGCGAAGTTGTGGCGGAGTTTGACAAATACCTGCATGACGAGCTTGACCTGGTACGCGAGGCGTCCAACGCCGCGCAGCTGCGCCGCAACATGCAGAGCCTTAATCTCGTGATGATTCCCGAGATGTACTGGGACTACTGCATGCCCGATGTCATGGTGATGCAGCGCATGAAAGGCGTTCCCATCGGCCAGACCCAGCGCCTGCGCGATGCGGGTGTGGACATGAAAAAGCTGGCGCGCGACGGCGTGACCATTTTCTTCACGCAGGTGTTTCGTGACGGATTTTTTCATGCCGACATGCATCCGGGCAATATCCAGGTCAGCCTGGAGCCCGCCACCTTCGGGCGTTATATCTCGCTTGATTTCGGGATTGTCGGCACCCTCACCGAGGGAGACAAAGAGTATCTGGCGCAAAATTTCAGTGCTTTCTTCCAGCGCGACTACAAGCGCGTGGCCGAACTCCATATCGAGTCGGGCTGGGTGCCGGGCAAGACCCGGGTGGACGAACTCGAGGCCGCCATCCGCGCCTGCTGCGAGCCCTATTTCGACCGTCCCCTCAAGGAGTTGTCGCTTGGGACGGTGCTGATGCGGCTGTTTCAGACCTCGCGCCGTTTTCAGGTGGAAATCCAGCCGCAACTGGTGCTGTTGCAAAAAACCCTGCTCAACATTGAAGGCCTGGGACGGGAACTGGACCCCGACCTGGACCTCTGGAGCACGGCCAAACCGTTTCTGGAGCGGTGGATGCTGGAGCAGGTGGGCCCCGAAAAGCTTCTGGCTCAACTCAAGGCCGAAGCGCCCAGCTATGCCAAGCTGTTGCCCAGTTTGCCGCGCTTGCTGACACAGTATCTGAAATCACCGCAGGGTATCAACCGCCGTGAACTTGACGAATTGCTGGCCGAGCAAAAGCGGACCAATAAACTTCTGCAAGGCTTGATTTATGGCGGATTGGGATTTGTGCTGGGGCTGCTGGTGATGCAGGTGGTGCTCAGGATACGGGTATTTTGAAGCCAGGCTGACGGCTGGGGCCAAGCTCTATAATGTTTGGCTTTGCGTAGTCCCGCATGTTGCGGGCGCAAACTCCCCGTACAAAACCTCTAGCACTATGCCTATTTACGCCTATAAATGCGAGTCCTGCGGGTTTGCCAAGGACGTTTTGCAAAAAATGTCGGATGCGCCCCTGACCGATTGCCCGCAATGCGG